>CAYTBK010000213.1:0-5969 GCA_964436005.1 uncultured Acidobacteriota bacterium | reverse complement strand
TCACCGACTCGGCGGCGCGGCGGGCGTCGGGCTCGCAGGCGAAGACCTTCCGGGACAGGGCGGCCAGGGCGGCCCGGACCGCCGCCTCGTCCCGCCGGACCCGCTTTTCGATCCTCTTCCGCCGGCGGCGGTCGTAGGCGTCGGAATGGACCACCAGCGCCCGATACGTTCGGCCGTACAGGATCGAAAAGGGATGGGGAGGATGGGGCCTCGGCGTCCCCGACCCGTCTACACGGAACGGAGGTGCGCCGGCCGGCGTCCGGCGCCTACGGGCTGAGCGGCCGGGTCGCGGTACGCCACTGCTCGTCGATAGCAGGCGCCGGAAAGCGGGATAGAGCGCAGGAGGGACCCGCCCCTCGGCGAGGGGCGGGCTACAGGGCGAGGGGTGGGCTGCGCGGGCTGGGAATGACGCCCGGCCTCGCCCGCGCCACCGCCCGCCGGATGGAAGAAACAAAAAGACCCCCTGTCGCCAGGGGGTCTGGAATCTTCCGGTAACGGTGGTTACTAGAAGGAGTAGCGCAGGCCGAACTGGATCTGCCAGCGGGAGGCCAGCTCGTTGATCGAGAACACGTCGTAGTCGGCGAACTCGAACTTCTGCTTGCCGGTGGCCGCGTCGATGCCCTTGAACTTGAGCCAGGAGCTGTCGAAGTTGACGTACCGGTAGACGCCCCAGTTCTTGTTGAGGAGGTTCATGAAGTTCATGATGTCCATGGAGAACTGGAGTTTGTGCCCCTTGAGCCAAGGCAGCGGGATGTCCTGCAGAACGCGGACGTCGACCTTGTTGCTCCAGGGTTCGCGCGAGGAGTTCCGCTTGAGGATGGTCCCGCGGGCGGAGTTGAGCGACTCGTCGGCGTTGATGAAGGCGTTGAGGGCGTCCCAGTTGTGGGAGGTCAGGATGATGTCGCTCTCGTCCTTGGGGACGTAGCACAGGTCGTTGTTGAAGCTGTCGCCGTTGGCGTCATTGGAGTAGATGTAGGAGAACGGCCGGCCGGACCCGCTGTTGAAGAACATGGACAGGGTGGTCGGGGCGTTCTTGAGGAACTCCTTCTGGTAGGTCAGGGCCACCACAAAGCGGTGCCGCTGGTCGTAGTTGGAGTAGGTCAGCTCAGGATCGTTGATGTCGTTGTTGACGGCGTTGTAGCGCCAGTTCGACAGCGCCTGGCTGGAGGTGCCGCTGTTCACGTCGTAGGACTTGGCCAGGGTGTAGGAGACGTTGGCGCTGAAACCGCTGGAGAACTGCTTCTGCAGCTGGAAGGTGAGGTCCCAGGCCTTGCCCTTGTCGGTGTTGGTCAGGTAAACGACGTTGCTGTACAGTTTGGACTTGTAGTTGGTGGTGTAGGAAGTCTGGCTGCCGGTGCAGGTGCCATACAGCATGCGGCCGTCCCAGTTCAGGGCGCCGGTGGGCAGGATGTTGATGTTCTGGTACAGGATGTCCTTGATGGTCTTTGAGTAGACGAACTCCACCGTTCCCACCATGCCCCAGGGCAGTTGACGGTCGAAGCCGATGTCGGCGCGCAGGATGGAGGGGTACTTGAAGTTCTCGTCCACCAGGTTGATCTCGTTGGTCGAAGCCGTGAAGCCGCGGGGCTGGTTGTCGGGGTCGGCCACGAAGGTCGGGACGTTCTTGGTGATGTAGTAGCGGGTGAACTCGATGCCGGTGTTGCCGAACTGGTTGGAGAGCCAGACGTAGGGGACGCGGCCGGTGAAGAGGCCGACGCCGCCGCGCAACTGGTTCTTGCCGTCGCCCTTGATGTCCCAGTTGAAGCCGGCGCGAGGGGACCACATGACCTTGCCGCTGGGCGTCTGGTCGGTGGGGATGCCGTAGATATCGTACACGGTCGGGTTGGCGGTGGGCGTGTCCTTGATGTAGGGGATGTCCACGCGCAGGCCGAAGGTCAGCTTGAGGTTGGGCAGGATGGACCAGACGTCGCCGGCGTAGAAGCCCAGCTGGGCCACGCTGAACTTGGAAGACTGCAGCGGGTCGGCGGTGTTGGAGAAGTTGTACTCGTAACGGTAGGCCTTGCCGATTTCGAAATCGTTCAGGCTGTTGAAGTTGTACACGCCGAAGCTGTTGCTGATGAACAGGTTGTCGAACTTGTAGAACTCGTTGTGGGTGCCGAAGATGAAGGAGTGCTTGCCCTTGATCCAGGTCAGGTTGTCCGTGATCTCCAGGACGTCCTGGTTTAGGCTGTTGGCCGTGGAGTACTGCTCCGTGCCGGCGCGCAGCGAGTAGCCGCCGCGGATGGAGACGGTGACCTGCGGGAAACGATCCGGGCCGGTGCGCTTGTCGCGAATGGTGGTGTAGGCCACGATGGCTTCGTTGAACAGGGAGTTGGTCAGGGTGCTGTTCAGCTGGAAGACCGTGGAGTGCGTCGTGTCCTTGAAGTAGTAGATGTTGTCGGGGAATTTGAACAGCGTGGTGCTGCCGTACAGGATGTCCTTGTTGGGCTTGTTGTAGTTGTGGCGGACCGTCAAGTGGTGCTTGTCCGTGAGGTTGGCGTCGAAGCGGACGAACAGCTTGTCGGAGTTCTGTTTGCGGCCCACGAAGGTGCTGTAGGAACCGGGGTCGTAGCCGTACGTATTCTTCAGGATGTCGACGAAGCGCTGGGCCTCGGCGATGGTGACCACGCCCTTGCTCCAGTCGTAGGAATTGCCGCTGCCGTCGATGATGTAGTCGGAAGGTTCGCTGCGGCGGGTGAGTTCGCCGTTGACGAAGAAGAAGATGCGGTCCTTGATGATGGGGCCGCCGATGCGGAAGCCGACCTGGTAGTCTTTGAAGGTCGGGTATTCGGTCTCGTTGATGCCCTTGCCGACGAGGCTCTGGTTCCGGCCGTAGAAGTAGGCGGACCCATGGAACTCGTTGGTGCCGCTGCGGGTGATGACGTTCACGCCGCCGCCGGTGAAACCGCCCTGGCGGACGTCATAGGGGGCCAGAACGATCTGGAACTCCTGGATGGCGTCCATGGAGATGGGGGTGACGCTGGTCTGGCCGCCGGGGGCGCCGGTGTTACCCAGGCCGAACAGGTCGTTGTTCTGGCTGCCGTCGATCTGGATGTTGTTGTAGCGGCTGCTGCGCCCGTTGGCGTTGAAGGAGCCGGGATTCTCCACGTCGTTGGAGAACTGGGGCGACAGGCGGGTCAGGTCGCTGAGGTCACGGGTGATGCTGGGCATGGACTCGATGGATTCGAGCGCCACGTTCTGGGAAGCACCGGTCCGGTTGGGGTTGATGAGTGGGGTGGAGGCTTCGACGATCACCTGGCCGGCGTCGATCGATTCCATGATCAGCTGGACGTTGATGGCGCCCTGCTCACCCAGTTTCAGGAAAACGTTCTCGACCGTTTCCTTCTTGAACCCCTCGGTGGAGAAAGTGACGTGGTACGGTCCGCCGACTTTCATGTTCTGGATCGAGTAACTGCCGTCATCCTGCGTCACCACTTCGTACTTGGTGCCGGTGGGGATGTGAATGGCCTCCACGAGAGCCCCGGGCAGTTCCACCACCTTGTCTACGGTCTTCCCTTCGACCTTGCCCCCGAGGGCCGCCGTCGTGGCGCCCTGGGACAGGACTGCGGGAGAACCGACCACAAGGCAGAGCAGCAGAAACGGAAGTAGTCTCTTCATAAGCACACTCCTCATGATGGTTTTGTTCGCTGACCAATTTGTAACTGGAGAAATGATCCCGGTTACCGTACTCTTGTACCAAATCCGACGAAAAAAGACAAAGGAGAATTTCAGCTTTTTTCACGTAAGCACGATTTTCCCCCAAAAAAGAACGGGGGAGGGGCCGGGCCCCTCCCCCTCATCGATCGTCGTTCCGAAAATCAGCGGCGGGAGTGGTGCCCTCCCCGCCCGCCGTCCCGGCCGCCGCGATCGTGGTGCGGCCGGCGAGAACGGTCCTCCTGCTCCTCCTCGGGGTCGCCCGGCTGCCGTTCCGGCGGTTCCTGGAGGGCCTTCATGCTCAGCTTGATCTTGTTGGGGGGTTCGATCCCCACCACCTTGACCTGGATCTCGTCCCCGATCTTGAGCACGTCGTGGATGTCGGGGATGCGACGGTGCGACACTTCCGAGATGTGCAGCAGGCCGTCGGTGCCCGGCAGGATCTCGACGAAGGCGCCGTAGACTTCCAGCCGGTTGACCTTGCCGGTGTAGACCTTGCCCACCTCCGCCTCGGCGCAGATGTCGTTGATCCGCTGGCGGACGTCCTCGGCCGCCCGCTCGTCGACGGCGAATATCTTGACGGTCCCGTCGTTCTCGATGTTGATCTTGGTCTTGGTGGCTTCGACGATGGATTTGATGGTCTTCCCGCCGGGGCCGATCAGGTCCTTGATCTTGTAGTCGGGGATGGTGATCGTGTAGAAGCGGGGCGCCATCGGGGAGAGTTCGGAGCGGGGCTTTTCGATGATGCCTTCCATCTTCCCGAGAAGGAACAGTCTCCCGCGCAGGGCCTGGTCGAGGGCCTCCTTCATGATTTCGGGCGTGATACCCTCGATCTTGATGTCCATCTGCAGGGCGGTGATGCCGTCAACAGTGCCGGCCACCTTGAAGTCCATGTCGCCGTAGTGGTCCTCGAACCCGGCGATGTCCGTCAGGATGGCGTGCTTGTCGCCTTCCAGGACCAGGCCCATGGCCACGCCGGCCACGGCCTTGGATATCGGCACGCCGGCGTCCATGAGGGCCAGCGAGCCGCCGCAGACCGTCGCCTGGGAGGAGGACCCGTTGGATTCCAGGATGTCCGAGACCACCCGGATGGTGTAGGGGAAGTCGGCTTCCGGGGGGATGACGGCCTTGAGGGCCTTCTCGGCGAGGGCGCCGTGGCCGATCTCGCGGCGGCCGGGGCCGCGCAGGAAGGACACCTCGCCCACGCTGAAGGGCGGGAAGTTGTAGTGGACCATGAAAGTCTTGTTGGATTCGCCGTCCAGCGTCTCCATGAGCTGGCTGTCGTCGGACGTGCCCAGGGTGACCGTCACCAGGGCCTGGGTTTCCCCGCGGGTGAAGAGGGCCGAGCCGTGGGTGCGCGGAATGATGCCGACTTCGATGTCCAGGGGACGGATTTCGTCGAAGGCCCGGTCGTCGGTACGCCGCCGGTTTTCCAGCAGGTCCTTCCGGAAGAGTTCCTCCTTCAGGCGGTCGAACGCTTTCTTGACCAGGACGCGCTTTTCCGCTTCCTCTTCGGGCACCGCTTCCGCGAGGGACTTCTTCAGTTCCTTCACCGCGCGCTCGCTGTTGAGCTTGCCGGGAGTCCGGATGGATTCCAGGATGGCCGCCCCGTGCTTTTCCCGCATCTCATTCACAAGGTCTTCGGGCAGAGCGGGGAAGGCGACTTCGCGCTTGACGGGCTTGATCTTTTCGAAAATCTCACGCTGCAGGGCGATTAGGCGCTTGATCTCGGAATGGGCGAGCAGCAGGGCTTCGAGCACGAGCGCTTCCCCGACTTCCTTGGAGGAGCACTCCACCATGACGATGGCGTCTTCGGTCCCGGCGACCACGAGGTTCAGCGTGGTGGCGTCCATCTCCTGGATTCGCGGATTGACGACGAGGTTCCCGTCCAGGCAGCCGATGCGCACGCCCGCGATGGGCTTGTGGAACGGGATGTTCGAGAACCAGAGCGCGCTGGAGGCGCCCAGCAGGCTCAGGATGTCCGGTTCGTTCTCCCCGTCCGCAGACACGACAAAGGCGATGACCTGGGTTTCGCAGTTGTAGCCTTCCGGGAAAAGGGGCCGGATGGGCCGGTCGATCAGACGGCTGGTCAGGATCTCCTTTTCGGAAGGGCGTCCTTCCCTTTTGAAAAAGCCACCCGGGAATTTGCCGGCGGCGTAGGTGAATTCCTTGTAGTCGACGGTCAGGGGAAGAAAGTCGACATCCTTCGGCTCCTTCGCCGCACAGGCGGTGACGAGCACCACGGTGTCGCCGTAGCGCACGAGAACGGCGCCGTCGGCCTGCTTGGCCAGCCGGCCGGTCTCGATGCTCAGCTC
>CAYTBK010000212.1:0-5982 GCA_964436005.1 uncultured Acidobacteriota bacterium | reverse complement strand
CGACTGGTTAGAGGTGGTCGGGGGCTGCAGCGGGACCATTGCGGCGAGATCCAGCAGCGAAGTGACACTGTGGCTGGACCCGAACACCACCGGGGGTTCGCGCAGCTCGTGGATCGCCCTGGGCGGAAAGTGGATCAAGATCACCCAAACGAGCAATTAGGCCCGCCGGACGGCAAGGGCGGAGAACCCGTGTCCACGAAGAGCGACCGCATTGGGGGAAAAGGAGAAGGGCAATGAAAAGGATTGTTGGCGTTTTGATGGCGATGGCGTTGTTGGGAGTGGCGGCGGCGGCGCAGCGGAGAGGCGAGGCCGAACTGGAGCAGTGCCTGTGGAACGTGCTGGGAAGGGGGACCCCCTTCGACCACGTCCACCGGTCCACGCTGGACCTCGGCGGAGACCTGGGGTACGCCGTGCTGGAGGCGAGAGGCTCCAGCATCCAGGATTTTGAGAGCGACGGGCTCAAGATCACGGACGAGGGGAAGGGCGCGGGGCCCGAGGTCGTCGTCAAGGACCGGAAGGGGAACAAGTACAAGCGGAAGCTGTACCGCGTCGAGCAGAACGATCTGAAGAGGTGCCTGGCCCTGGACCCGGCCTGGGTGATCTGCCACGTGCGGGACAACCTGGACCGGTACGCGGTGAGCGTGACGGACGAGGGGGTGATGGTCTTTTCCCATATCGATACGGTCCTGTTGTCCGATCCGGAGGAACAGGTGTGGGGAATATACGGCGAGCAGCTGGCCATCGATCCCCAGAGCGGCGAGATCCTGGAGTATGGCCGCCAGATGAAACACCCCCGGAATGGGACGCTCATCGACGCCCTGTACGCCTACTCTCGGAATTCGACGGCCAAGAGCGGGGGATCATGGAATGTCGATGTCCGGGGCTTCGCGCCGGGGTCGCGTGCGCAGCGGCACACGGTGCAGTACTAGGGGGCGCGGGTCCCGCGGCAGGGTAGGGCGAGGAGTTCCGGCCGGCGGAAAAAACCTGGCTGGAAAAGGTGGTCCGGAAGAGGAGGGAAACGAAAATGACGAGGCGAATCATAAACTGGGCGGCGAAGACCGCGCTCCTGCTGCTGGTGAGTGTTCCGGCGGTGGGGGTCTGCCGCGGGCAGATAGCGGCGGAGGATTTCGGGACGGTGAAGTACCTGAAGCAGTGTCCCGAGTACAAGCGGGGCTACGACCCCTACGCCAACCTGAGCGGCACGCTGCAGGAAAACGTGGATGTCTACTCCGGGAAACTGAACATCACCTTCCCGTTGCCGACGGTGCCCTGGGGGGCGACCAATTCGTTCGGCCTCGTTTTGATCTACAACAGCAACATCTGGATGAAGCAGGAGTCGGCGGCCGTGACCGTGGGCGGCGAAACGGCGACCGGCAAGACATTGGCCGGGCCTTCGGAAAACCCGGGCCGGCAACGAGACAAAATGGTCATGACCTTCCCGGAGTTCTGGTGCAACGACTCCTTCGTCCGGTTCAGCCCCATCGGCCGGCCGCACGCCATGCCCGGGTGGACGCTCACCGTGGGGGGGGTGTACACCGAGTACTGCGGGGACCCCGAGCCGCTGAGCCCTTGTTTCGTATACGCAGCGGGAGAAATGCCCCTGTATCTTTACCGGACCGTGAAGAAGAAGTTCTTCGTCGCGCCGGACGGTTCGACGCACCTGCTGGTGGACTTCCAGACCAACTGCCGGCCTTACATCAGTGTTCAGCGGTCTCAAGAAGGAACCAGTGAAAACCAATTGGCTGAGCAGTGTTCGGTAACCACGGGCCAGGATCCGCAAACCGTTCACTGCCTTCCGTCTTCCGGGGCGGGGCAGGCCCGCGTATGGCGCGCCATGGACGGCAGCGGCTACTATTACATCGAAAAGCTCATCACACCCGTAAACACATCCACCCAGGGCGACGTATACGGCCCGGACGGAACCCGCTACGAACTGGATGGGAACGGCATGATCTCCTCCATCACCGACATCGACCAGAACAAGGTGAACATAAGCTCTTCCGTAGATTATTCCAACGGAACGCCGACGCGCAAGACCATCACGTATGCCAGCGGGAGCGCCCAGGTGCAGGTGGTGTTCAAGTATTTGGAACTCCCGCATTGGAAACCCATCCTGGTGGACTCGGGAACCGCAACCGATTGGGAATACGCGCCGGTGGCCTGCTGGCTTCTCGAAAAAGTGACTTTTCCCAACGCCAACAACGGAACGCAAAACATCACCTTCGCCAATCTGAACTTGATCAGCCACCTCAACTCGCCCACGGGGAACACGATCCGGTGGAAAGACCTTTTCCAAACCACCGTCGTGCCAACGGGGGGAGCGGGTACGGAGCCCATCGACACGAGCGACTTCGTTTTCTGCACGACCAAGGAGCCGCCGAAATTCCCGAACAAGCCTGCGCTGTTGTCCCCGACCACCGACATGACCTTGGTCAGCAACAGCAACGTATACGTCCTGAGCGCCATCACTCTGCCGGACGGGCGGCAGTTCTCTTTCCAGTACAACATTGCCGGCAAGATCCAGAAGGTCACCTACCCCGACGGGGGCTGCCGGGTCTACTGGTACGGGAACACGCCGGCCCGGAGCCACAGCCAGCAGGCCTTTTTCCTGGAGTCGAAGACGAACTGGAATTCCGCGCTGGGCGGCGTGAGCGTGGTCTGGAAAGGCGATCCGAGCAAGGGCGGGGAAATAGAGCAGGCGCTGGCGTACAGCTTCCCGAAGGAAAACCCGGACGTGAGCCAGGATCACCTGGTCACGTTTGTGTGGAAGGGCGACACTTCCGCTGAAGTCCATGAATACATGGTGCAACCGAGCAGCCAATCCAAGGTGCTGCAGTTCGGCTTCGGCGGCTGGACGATGGGCAAGCCCTATCGGGTGAAGCGTTACAATTTGGCCAACAACAGCATTTCGCTGAATGATCTGGAGACGTATTTCAACCCGAGTGTCAGTGATATCTACAACACCAGCTATATCGTGAATGTCCAGAACATGTTCGGCAACACCGCCGCCTTGATGCAGCAGGAAACTTACTCCTACAAGAACGCGGACAGCACCTGGAAATGGACCGTGCCGACAGCGCTGTGCGCCTCCTGCGTCCCCGTGGACCCCACCGATGACAATATAAATTGTTACTACAGCGACATTCTCAGCGATTACTACACGGGGCCCGGGCACAACCCGGAGAGCGGCAACGTGATGACGGAAAAGGAGCTGATTTCCCAGGACGGCAGGGGCCTCAAGAAAGTGTTCCGCTGGAAGTACGAAGAGAAAGTGGACGGCCCGAACGGATGGATGGAACCCAACGCCCTCCTGGTTTCCGAAAGCGAGTCGGACTGGAGCAAGCCCGCCTCGCCCCCGACCGGTTTCCGGACCAAGTGTCACATTTGGAATTCCTACTGGCCGGATCCCGGCGCGGTGGGGAGCATGCCGGGACGCGTCCTGGCGATTCCCCTGGAGGAATATGTCAGCGGAACCACGAAGCTGGCCAGCACCGTTTACGAGTACCCCTCCACGGTTCCGGTCAACCGGGCGGGTTTCCACCCTTCCGCCGTGAAGACGATGATCTCGGCCGGAAGGTATGAGACGACCAAGTTCACCTACAACGGCACCCCGTTGCGGTTGTCGGCCGTGGATTCCTACGAGGGGAACGCCATCGCCAGCCGGTCGGCGTACGAATACGAAAGCGGGGGAGGGCTGCTCCGGAAGGCCTCCGTCTACAACGGGGCTTCCACCGAAGTCCAGTGCATGCTCGTGAAGTACGATCCCAGAACCGGCCTGCTGCTGCGCCGGACGGACAAGAACGGCGGCAGCCTGGACGACGGCGGGAAGTTCATCCAGTTCAATTACGATCCATACAATCGCCTGGAGACCGTGTGCCTCAAGGAAGGAACGACCTCCTTTACCATGGTGGAGATGGATTATCCGGAAACGACGGCTTCGCCCTATTGGACGCGGCGCAAGGATTACGTCAAGGACGGGGTCTGGAAGGAGACGAAGACATACAACGACAATTTCGGGCGGCCGGCCTTGACGTGGACGTCGGTGAGCCCGCGGAGCGGTTCCATCGACTGGGTGGCCGCGGTAAAGAAGTACGATATCCTGGGGCGGGTGAAGACCGAGTACGGGCCTTCGTCGGCAGCCCGGAGCAGCATCTGCCCGGAAACTCAGCCGTCAGGGCCCGGAATGCCTTACACCCGGCATGAATACGACGGCCTGGGGCGATGGAGGCGCAGCTCGCGCTACTCCGCCGCCGGAGCCAGCCTATCAAGCAAAGGCGTCTCCTATGGTGACAGCTACAACCCCCTGGCGGCGACGGAGCGCCCATACGATGAAGAGGGCCGGGGCAACCGGCTTTACAAGGACGGGTTCGGCCAGATCATCCAGGTGGACGAAACGCCCTCGAGCGGAACGACCTGGAAAACCACCTACAGTTACGATCTGCTCGGGAACCTGAAGAGCGTGAACCAGCCGGACCACTTGCGCACCTTCACCTACGACTGCCGCGGCAAGCTTCTCTCGGCCACGCTGCCGGAGACGAACTACGGTGTGGACTCCTACTCCTACAACGACCAGGGGGCCATGAAGCTGCATACCCTGACCGTGTCCGGAACCTTGGCGATCAAGGAGGAATTCGGCCCGGACGGCCTCGGACGCACGCTTTCCCGGACGGTAACCAAGGACGGCAAAGTGGTTCAGACAACCACTTGCCAGTACGACGGCGACTGCGCCTGGGGACGCCTCAAACAATCCTCTGTCGCCTACAAAGACACAACGGGAACGACCATCGGTACGTACTACGGATACGACTGGAAAGGGATGGTGACGAGCCGGGCCGACAGCTTCTCGACCCTGGGCCTCGGCGGCACGGTGAACAAAACCTATACGACCAAATACACCCACACCCCGTCGGGATACCCGCTGTCGGCCACCTACCCGTCCGGCGTGTCCAAGGCCATCAACTACGGTTCCGGCGGCGTGATGGCCACGCTCAAGGCCGGGACGGGGCAACTCGAGGATCTTCCCGCCGTCTTCTCCGGCATCACCTACTCCCCCGCCGGGGGCTTCGACGCGGCAACTTACAGGCTCAACGGGGCTTCGGTGAAATCCGTTCGATCGTACGACCTGGACCGGCTCCGGTGGCTCTCGTCCCGCATCGGCCCGGATGTCGCCGCGGGCACCGCCGCCAGCGCCACGAACGTGCTGTTCGCCCTGGACTATGGGCACGAAGAGAACGGCAATGTGCTGACGATGAACAGAACCTCTAGGAAGAACACCAGTTCCGCCGCCACGACCCTGAACGCCGCGTACACCTACGACGAGCTGAACCGTCTGGCCACGTATGACCTCTTCGGGACGAATTTTTCCAGCACCCGCTACACCTATACCATCGACCAGTTCGGCAACCTGACGAACGAAGACCGGTCGTCGGGGGACTCGCGGGCCCCGGCCAGCCTGTCCATGCAGACGGTCGGCACTACCAACCGGCTGTACAACAAACCCTATGACAATTTGGGGAATTTGTTGGCGGTCAGCGGGGCCAACGGTTCCACCCTGACGCTGGAATACTTCGACCAGGGGCACGTCTCCAGAGTGACGGGGGGATCCGACGGGGAATACCGTTACTACTACGACGCGGAAGGCAAGCGGCGGATCAAGGCCCACGGGCCCGTCACCGCCACCTACGGCTATTCCTTCTTCTTCTACGACGGCGACGACCTGGTCTGCCAGGCGGACTCCGGCGACCAGGTCCAGCAGGATCCCTTCTACGAAAACCGCTTCCTGCTCACCGACCACCTGGGCACCACCCGCGCCGAGATGGTTGTCTCCGCCGCCACCTCCACCCCCAGCATCCTCCAAACCTACGACACCACCCCCTACGGCCGCATCCTGGAGACACCCGCCGTCGCCAGCGAAGCCGTCGTCTTCACCGGCAAACCACGCGACAAGGAGTCCGGCCTCGACGACTTCGGGGCCAGGCCCTA
>CAYTBK010000211.1:0-6062 GCA_964436005.1 uncultured Acidobacteriota bacterium | reverse complement strand
ACCTTCACCCAGCCCTTCTTCTACCGGCTCTTCTCCAAAGGGGACATCATCCTCAACACCTCCGACCGGACCACCTCCGTCATCCACATCAAGGCCATCCCCGACGCCGAGAACCTGCGCGAGGAGATCCGCCGCAACGTGGAGCTGCGCCGGCAGGCCCGGGGGGTGCGGGAACTGGACGTGGACCAGGAGTCCTCCCTCTCCGAGGAGAACTGACACTGTCCCCTTTCTGCCCCGCCGGCCTCCCCCCCGAGCGCGGGGCGAAGGAAGCAGGCGCCGGGTCCGGCTTCGCGCCGGGCTCCGGAAGCGAATCCCCCGCTCAGACGTGCAGGCGGCAGAGCGCCTCGGCCTCCTGGCGGACCTGCTCCACCAGCCATTTCGGCTCCAGCGCCTGGGCCTGGCCGCGGAAGGACAGGACCCAGCTGGAGGCCTCCCAGTCGGAGGAAGCGGTGAACGATATCTCCACGGCGCCGCCCGGCCGCTCCGCGACCTCCTGGTCCGGGCTCCACGTCCGTTCCCGGGCGTAGGTGGCCGCCCAATCGGTGAAAACCACCCGCAAACGGAACGGCTCCTTTTTGACGAGGCCGAAGGACTGCTTGAACGCCTGGTCGAAGTCGTAATCGGAAGGGGGCGTGAAAGTTTTCTTGCGGAGTTTCAGTTCACGGATTCGGTGGACGGCCAGCAGCGGGTCGAAAGTGCCCGGGCGGGGTTTCTTCCCTTCCAGGTAAAGCCTTGCGTGCAGGTAGATGGTGTCGCGGAACGAGAACAGCTTCAGGGGCATCACGTCGAAGAAGTCCCGTTTCTCGGTGCCCGCCTTCCCGTACTGGAGGCGGCAGACCCTGTTTTCCCGCAGGGCCTCCATCAGGGAAAAAATCGTTTCCCGGTGCTTCGAATAGTCGATGGCGCCGGGGGTGAAGCAGCCCAACCCCTCGGAAGGAGGATTGCGCTTCTCGGCTTTCGGCATCAGGAGACGGGCGCTGCGCAGCGATTCCGTGGCCTTCTCGAACTCCTGCTTTCCCAACAGGTTTTCCGTGAAGGCCCGGCACATCTCGAGCACCGTCAAATCCTCCAGGGAAATCGGAGCACCGTGGAAATGGGAGAGTTCCCCGCGTTCGATCTGGTAGACCCTCCGGTGGCTCTCGTCGAAGAGGGTGTCAATGGAGAGCTTTTCGCTGATCGTGTCCATGAGCCGAATGACCGTCTGCTTCGAACAGCCCAGTTCTTTGGACAGCTCGCTCAGAGTGAAGGAGCTGCGCCCCGAAAAGAGCAGCTTGTTGAAGAGTTGGATGAGCTTTTCCCCGTGGGTGGATTCTGTCATCCGTACCGGCATCCTTCACCTCCTCGAAAAAGTAGAAACGGCATTCTGTCACATTGTGCTGGAAAGTTCAATCGAAATTCGATTTTCCGTCCGGCCCGTCTGCCCCGCGCGCCGGACGGATGTTCCCGCCTTTTCGTGGTATGATGCTTTTCCGATCCCCGGAGGGGAGCATGCCGCAACACCGTTTTCACGTCGTCACCCCGGAAGGCCGCTTCCAGCGCCTGGACTCCGCGGCCGCGGCCATCGCCGCCCGCGGGGAAGGCCGCTACGCCTGGCTGGACTACGCCGCCCCCCAGGCCGCCGAGCTGACGGCCCTGGTGGAACCGCTGGGCATTCACCCGCTCTCGGTGGAGGACTGCCTGGACGACGAGCAGATCCCCAAGATCGAGAACTTCCCCGAGAGCACCTTCATCCTGGTCAACACCACGCGCATCGACGGTTCCATCGTCGCCATCGGAGAGGCCGACTTCCTGCTGGGGAAGGATTTCCTGGTCACCGTGGGCTGCGAGAACGTCCTCGACGCTTCCTTTTTCCAGCGTCTGGAGGAATCCGTCCGCCTGGACCTGGAAGGGGTCCGGCAGGGCCCGGACGCCCTGTGCTACCTGGTCCTGGACCACATCGTGGATGGCAAGTCGGCGGCGGTGGAGTCGCTGCAGGACGAGATCGACCGACTGGAGGAGAAAATCCTGCAGGACCCGGCCCTCTTCCGCCCCGCCGACCTCATGCGCCTCCGTCGGCAGCTCCTGGCCCTGCGCAAAGGCCTTTTCCACGAGCGGGAAGTGCTGGTGAAGATCTGCCGCCGCGACTCCCCCTTCATCGGGGAGAAGAGCGTCTACCACTTCCGCGACGTCTACGACCACCTGGCCAAGTTCTTCGAACTGGCGGAGATTGCCCGGGACATGATCACCAGCCTCATGGAGATGTACCTTTCCAGCATCAGCAACCAGATGGCCGCCTCGGCCAACCGGACGAACCGGACCATGCGCCGGCTGACCCTGATCACCACCATCTTCATGCCCCTGACCCTCGTGGCCGGGATCTTCGGCATGTCCGAGTGGACCACGATCACCGGCGGCCCGGAGAACTGGCGGCTCTCCTACCCCCTCTGCGCGCTCGGCATGGCCCTCATCAGCCTGGGAACCTACTTCTGCCTGCGCTGGGCCGAAAAACGTCCGCCGCCCAAACACCTCTCCCGGCGCAATGGCGGAGGGCGGTAGGCCCGCCCGATCGCCCGCCCCGACCGAAAGGCCGAAGCCCCCGGCTTCGACCGGGAAAACCGACAGAAAGGAGCCGAAGATGAATTTCCCCACGCGGACCGCGATCTTTTTCAGTATCTGCCTGACCTTTCTGGCCGTCCTCCCAGGCGCCGCCGGGGGGAAGGCTCCGGCGAAGGGAACCGTCGTTTCCGCCGACGGGGCCCGCATCCGTTACACGAGCGAAGGGAAGGGGGAACCCGCCCTGGTGTTCGTCCACTGCTGGGAGTGCGACCGGACGTACTGGGACAACCAGGTGAGCGCCTTCGCCAAGGAACGCCGGGTCGTGACGCTGGACCTGGCGGGCCACGGCGAGTCGGACCAGGGCAACCGCTCCGCCTGGACGGTGGAAAACTACGCCCGCGACGTCAAGACCGTGATCGACCGGCTGAAGCTGAAAAAAGTCATCCTCATCGGCCACTCCATGGGCGGGCCGGTGGCCGCCCAGGCGGCCGTCCTTCTGCCCGGCCGGGTCAGGGCCGTGGTGGGCATCGACACCTTCCAGAACGTCGGCACCCTGCCCGACCCCAAGCAGGTCGAACCCATGCTCGCGGCGATGAGGGCGGACTTTCCCCGGACCACCGAGGCGTTCATCCGCGGCATGATGTTCCCGCCGAACGCCGACCCGGCCCTGGTGGACCGCATCGCCAAGGACATGGCCAGCGGCCCGGCCGACCTGGGCATCGCCTCCATGGAGAACATGTGGAAGCTGGACCTCTGCCCCCTCTTCCAGCAGGCGAAGGTGCCCGTCTACTGCATCAACGCCGACAAATTCCCCACCAGCGAGGAAAGCGGGAAGCGCTGCGCGGTTCTCTTCCGGGTGCGCATCCTCCCGGGCGTCGGCCATTTCCTGCAATTGGAGAAGCCGGCAGAGTTCAACCTCCTGCTGGAAGATACCCTCGCGGAGATCCTGGCCGGGAAGTGACAGGCAACTCGAGAGGCTGGAACGGTGAAATGAGTCGGTATCCTGACGCCCCCCCGAAGACGCCGGAACTGGTCTGCCCCGCCGGGAACCTGGAAAAGGGCCTGGCGGCGCTCCGCTTCGGCGCGGACGCCGTCTACTGCGGGATGAAGCGCTTCAGCCTGCGCCAGAAGGCGGGCAACTGCGACCGCGCCGACCTGGCCGCCCTGGTGGAAAGCGCCCACGCGGCCGGCAAGCGCGTCTACGTGGCCGCCAACATCTTCCCCCGCGACGCCGACCTGGCCGCCCTGGCGGCGGACCTGGCCGAGGCGGCCGGCCTGGGGGTGGACGCCTTCATCGTCTCGGACCCGGCCGCCCTGCGGCTGGCCCGGCGGGTCGCCCCTTCCGTCCCGCTGCACCTCTCCACCCAGGCCAACACGCTCAACAGCGAGTCGGCGGCCTTCTGGTTCGACGCCGGCATCACCCGCATCATCCTGGCCCGGGAGCTTTCCCTCGCCGAAATCCGCGCCATCGCGGCGGTCCACCCCGGCCGGACGTTCGAGGTCTTCGCCCACGGTGCCCTCTGCATGGCCTACTCGGGGCGCTGCTTCATGAGCCACTACCTGGCCGGGCGCGACTCCAACCGCGGCCACTGCGCCCACCCCTGCCGGTGGTCCTACCGGGTGGAGGAAGCCCTCCGGCCGGGCGAGTACTTCACCGTGGAGGAGGGCCCCGAAGGCGGCCTGGTGTTCTTCTCCCGGGACCTGTGCACCCTGCCCCTCCTGGCGGAACTGGTGGCGGCGGGGGCGGGCGCCCTGAAGATCGAGGGGCGCATCAAATCCCTCTACTACGTCGCCGTCGTCACCTCCGTCTACCGGCGGGCGCTGGCGTCCCTGGCGGAGGGGGAGGCGGCCTTCGACGCGGCCCGCCCCGCCCTGCAGGCCGAACTGGACCGGCTGCCCCACCGGGGTTACACCACGCACTTCCTGGCGGGCGGCCCCGGCCACGACCCCGGCGGCCAGCCCCCGGACGCCCGCGAGGAGCGGGAAGACTATGTCGGGCTGTTCCGGCCGGACGGGGAGGGGGGGCTCTGGCTGGACGGGAAGAACAAGTTCGGCATCGACGAGGAAGTGGAGGTCTTCGCCCCCGAAGGCCCCCGCCCGGTGCGGATCCTGGCGGCCTTCGACCGGGACGGCGCGCCCGTCCGCGCCGTCAACTCCGGCGCCCTGGCCCGGTTGACGGTGGACGGGCCCGTCGAAGCGGGCGACATCCTCCGCCGCCGCCGGCAGGACGCTTCCGCACAAGGGCACAAAGAAACCGCGAAAGCGGAGTCTGCTGTCTGAGCGGCCATGCCGGTTGCGAAGGACCACCCTTCGTTCCCGCCCCGTTTTGTGCCTCTGTGGTTGCCTGATCGAAAAGGACAAAGGAAATGGAAAACTCTTCCTTCGGTTTCCAGTGGCACGTGACCGACCGCTGCAACGGTCGCTGCCGGCACTGCTACCAGGACGACTTCTCGCCGGCCGGCGAACCTTCCGCGGAAACCCTGCGCAAGGCCGCCGACGCCGTCATGGCGGCCTTGCACCCCCGCCGGGTCAGCGTGAACGTCACGGGCGGCGAACCGCTCCTGTTCCCCCATCTCGTCCCTTTTCTCCGTCACCTCGAGGGGTTCGGCCACCTGGAGGAGGTCAACCTGATCACCAACGGCACGGTCACCTCCCTGCCCCTGCTGAAGGAGCTGGCCGCCCTGCCGCGCCTCCGCACGTTCAAGGTCTCCGTGGAGAGCGGCGACGAGAGCGTCCACGACGCCGTCCGCGGCCGGGGCAGCTTCGCCCGGGTATGCCGTGGCATCGCCGAAATCCAGGCGGCCACGGGCCGGGACGTCGTGCTCATGGTCACCCTGGGCCGGCACAACACGCCCGCCCTGGAGACGCTCCTGCCCTTCGCCCGCCGCCACGGCGCCGCGGGCGTCATCTTCGAGCGCTTCGTGCCCCTGGGGGCCGGCACGGGGATGAGGGACCAGGTCCTGGGCCCCCGGGAGTGGGGCCAGGCCTGCCTGCGGCTGGCCCGCCTGGCCGGCCTCGAGGCGGACGCGGACGACCTGCTGCCCTACACCGCCTTCTGGCTGCGGCCGGACGACCCCGACAACCCGCTCATCGGCGCCATGTGCAACCTGGGCGGAGACTCCATGGGGCTCATGCCCGACGGTTCGGTCTACCCCTGCCGACGCCTGCCCATCCCCGTGGGGAACGTCTACCGCGAGCCCTTCCCCGCCATCCTCGAACGCCTGGAAGCGTTCCGGCCGGACCGGCTTCGCCCCCGCCTGCAGGGACGGCTCTGCCGGACCTGCCCGGTGGCCGAGTGCTCGGGCTGCCGGGCCATGGCGGCGGCCGTGGCCGGGGACTGGCTCGGCGACGACCCGGCCTGCCCCCGCCGGCTTTCCGGGGAAGGTTGTGAGGGTGAATGATTTTTCCATTGACAAAGCCGTCTTCACCCACTAGAATTTCCCGGCTTGAGACCTGATGGGAGGTATATCCTAGTGATCGCGGTAATCAAAACAGGTGGAAAACAGTACAAAGTGACCGAAGGACAG
>CAYTBK010000210.1:0-6090 GCA_964436005.1 uncultured Acidobacteriota bacterium | reverse complement strand
ACCGGGAACTCGAAGTCGAGGGGGGCGCGGGTGTGCAGGTATTCCAGGCGGAAGCCGCCCCCCGCGAAGTAGCCCCGGATGTCCTCTTCGGTGAAGTGGGTGAAGTAGACGGGATTCCCCTCGTACCAGTCGTCGTCGACCATGCCTTCCGTGTCGCCCTGTTTGACCACGACCAGCAGCCCCCCGCCGGGTGTCAAGACCCGGCCGAACTCGGCGAACAGGGAGCCGACGAAGGCCCTGGGCGTGTAGATGATGGAGTAGAACGAAACGAGGGCGTCGAAGACGGCGGCGGGGAAGGGCATCTGCATCATGTCCCCGACCAGGAATGGCGATTCCGGGTGGCAGGCCGCGGCGTTTCCGGCACACTTTTCGGAGAGGTCGAGGCCGACGACGGGGTGCCCTTTCGCGGCGAGGTACGCCCCCACGTGCCCGGAGGGGCCGCAGCCGGCGTCGCAGATCCGGGCCCCCCGGGGCAGCCGGGAGGCGAACCGGTCCAGCAGCAGCCGGTCGAACTCCTTCTGCTCCATTTCATGCTGAAAGTGCCGGTGGTATTTCAGCGCGGTCCGGTCGTAGGCGGTGCGGGTGAGCTGCCGGATGGCCTGCATGTCCATTTGCCCATTCCCTTGAAACGCGGTGTTCCGTGTCTGCGCGGGCCGGGTGGCCCGCGCAGGGGCGAAACTACATGCCCTCGGTGCGCACGATGGCGACCTTGGTGCCGGGCTGGTCCTTTTCGGTGGAGATGGCGATCATGAGCCCCCCCTTCCCGTTGGCGCCCGGCTTGGCCCAGCTCACGCTGCGCTGGCCTTCGTTGTTCATGTCCATCATGGGCGCCCCGAGCTTTTCCTTGTAGAAGGCGACGACCTTGTCCACCGGGTCGGGGGTGGAGAGCGTGACGCCGGCTGCCTTGCCGGACTGGCCCTTGGCCTGGTTGACGGCGGCGTAGGAACCTCCGCCCTCCGCCTTGGCGCCGGGGTAGAAGGGAACGCCCAGTTCGGCTTCGGTGACCGTGTTCTGGGAGGTGGCGGTGTAGGTCCCGTCGGGCGCGTTCACGGTGACCGTGGACTTCTCCCCGTCCTTCTGGGTGGTCACGGTGGCCTGGCCGTCGGGCGTGGTTACCGTGGTGGTGTTCGTGTCGCCGGGGCGGGGACCGCAGCCGCAGAGCAGGGCCAGGGTCAACAGGACCCCGATGAGGGAAAGAGACTTGCGCATGGTTCCTCCTGATGTTTTTTCCGTCGGTGCCGATTGTCGGCAACCGGGCGGGCCAAGTCAACAGGAAATCGCCGGAGGGGTCAATGGCCCGCCACGGAGCGGCGGTAGGCCGCCACCACCGGGCCGGTGGGGCCGTCGTCCACGATGAGACCTTCCCGCAGGCAGATGGCGCGGGTGCACATCCGCTCGATGGCCGTCATGTCGTGGGACACCAGCAGCATGATGCGGGCCCGGGAGACCATGTCGTCGATGCGGGCGGCCGCCTTCTGCAGGAAGGCGGCGTCGCCGGCGCCGATGATTTCGTCCAGCAGCAGGATGTCGTTGTGAAAGGCCGTTGAGATGGCGAAGGCCAGGCGGATGAGCATGCCGGCGCTGTAGGCCTTGACGGGGTAGTCGATGAACTCCCCGATGTCGGCGAAGGCCGTGATCTCGTCCTGGCGCGCGCTCACCGCCGCGGGCGGCTCGCCCATGAGCAGGCCCCGGTACAGGATGTTCTCTCGGCCGGTGGCCTCCATCTCGAAACCCAGCAGGATGTCGAACAGGGAGCGGATTTCGCCGGCCACGGTGAGGGTGCCCTCCGCCAGGGGGTAGATCCCGGCGATGGCCTTGAGCAGGGTGCTCTTGCCCGACCCGTTGGGACCGATGATGCCCAACCGCTCGCCGTCCGACACGGCGAGGTCGATGCCCCGCAGCGCGTGGATGTCGGCCAGCAGGGACTTGGGAGCCCGGAAGTGGGCCAGGGAGATCAGCGCCTCCTTGAGGGTGAAACGCAGGTAGGGCGCAGAGGGGTAACTCAGGTGGACCCCCCGCAGTTCCACCCGGCACGGCTCGTCCGGCTTCCGGGGGGGAAGGACGCGGGTCCCGCGAGTCCGGTTCATCGGCGGCCTCCCCGGCCGGGGGCGCCGAGCCGACGGGGGGCGGGTTTCCCCGGCCGAGGCTGGCGCCGCAAGGGCGCATCGAGGGGTGAGAATGCTGTATTACAGGAAAAATACAATGGTGTCCTCTTCGTGCCGGATGAGAAAGAAAGCCAGGAGCCACAGCGCGAGCAGCAGGCCGAGGGCGATCAGCCAACTGATGCCGGCGGGGGGGCACCCGTGCAGGACGGGCGCCCGGACCAGGCGCATGACGTGGGTGATGGGGTTGGCGTTCAGGATCGCACCCACGGGGGTGCCGGCGAAGGCCTTCTCTTCCAGGAAGACGGGCGAAACGAAATAGAGGGCCTGGATGAGGACCGGGGCCAGGTACTGGAAATCCCGGAACCGGGTGTTGACGAAGGCCGCGATGATGGACAGGGCCCAGGCCAGCAGGACGTAGATGGCCAGCGCCGGGACCAGGCTCAGCAGGGGCCAGCCGATGGACTTCGTCCCGACGGCCAGTGCCATGGCCAGCATGCCGCCGAAGCCCACCAGGAAGACGATGAAGTTGCCCAGGGTGTTCCGCAGCGGGTAGATGACGATGGGCAGTTTCTGCTGCTTGATGTAGGCGGCGGCCGAGGGGAAGGCGTGGCAGCCGGTGAGCACGGCGCCCATGACGAAATCCCAGATCAGCACCCCGGACAGCACGAAGGGGGCGAATTCCTGCCAGGGCGTATTGAACACGCGGCAGAACACAAAGGTGATCAGCAGGGCGACTCCCACGGGCTGCAGCAGGGCCCAGAGGAGGCCGAGCCTCGACTGGCGGAAGCGGGCGCGCAGGTCGGCCCGGGCCAGATGGGTCCAGAAGTAGCGGCTGTTCCAGATTTCGGCGAGGTAATTCATGCGTGCACGGCCCGAAGTTGGCGGTCGCGCCGCCGACCGGTGCGGCGACAGGGCTTCAATGAAACCACCGATGTATATCAGAACGAAAGGGACGGATCAACCCATTTGTTTTCGGCCCGCTGTCAGGACCGCCGGCCGCGGCCGGCGGGCGGCGGGGCGAAAATCATTCAACAGGATCGGATTTTTCTTGTATGATGGCGGTCGGCATGGAGCCGATACCCGAAAAGAGCGAGCATGGGAGACATACCAGGGGTCAGCATCATCACCGTGGTTCGGAACGGGGAAACCGTCATCGGGCGGACGCTGGACAGCATCGCCGCCCTGCGTTGGCCCCGGGTCCAGCACGTGATCATCGACGGCGGATCCGAGGACGGAACGATGGCGGTGATCCGCCAGCGGGCTTCCCGGGTGGGCTACCTGGTCAGCGAGGCCGACAAGGGCATTTACGATGCCATGAACAAGGGGCTGGCCGCGGCCGGGGAAGAGTACGGCTGGTTCGTCAATGCCGGGGACACGGTGTACGACCCGACCGTGCTGGAGCGGGCCTTTTCCGGCGGAATGCGTCCGGACCTGTTCTACGGCAATACCATGCTGGTCCAACCGGACGGGACGGAGGCCGGTCTCCGCCGGGGCGGCGTCCCGAGGGAATTGAAATGGGAGAGCTTTCGCTTCGGCATGGTCGTGTGCCACCAGGCCATGATCGTCCGGCGGACGGTCGCCAGCCCCTTTGACCTGCGCTGGCGGCATGTGGCCGACATCCAGTGGGCCATCGACGTGTTGAAGAGGGCCCGGGAATCGGTTTTCGTCGAAGGTCCGCCGCTGTGCCGGTTCCTGACGGGGGGGCATTCCGACCGTCACCGGATGGTTTCCCTGTGGGAACGGTTCCGTCTGCTGGAGAAGAATTTCGGGCTGCTGCCCAACCTGGGCTCCCACTTCCTGATCACGGCCCGCTGGCTGGTGCGGCGGGCAACTGGCCGAAGGAAGACGGGAACCCCCGCCGCGTCCGCTCAGGAAAAGACCCGGTCCAGGGTCTCGTGAACCCGGGACGTTTCGAAGCAATCCAGGAAATACCGGCTCGCCAGGGCGCTCTGCGCATCGTGGAACCCCGCGTCCCGCCAAAGTCGGACGACGAGGGCGGCGAACTCGGCGGGGTCGTCCGCTACGCTGCAACCGGTGAGCCGCCGGTCCTGGAACCCGGTGACGCCGTAACGCGTGCACACCACCGGAAGCCCGTAGGCCAGCGCTTCGACAACTTTGATCTTCATGCCGGTGCCGCCCAGCAGCGGGCACAGGGCCATGCGGGACGCCCCGTACACTTCGTCGAGGCATTCCGCGTGGGGCACGGCGGTGACGTTGGCCGGGTGCCGGGGGAGGTGTTCGGTGATCTTGCCCACGAGGAGGAGGCGGAACCCTTCGGGCAACAGCGGGAAGACCCGGTCGAAAAACCAGCGGATCCCCTGGATGTTGTGCGGGTTGTCGGAGGCCACCAGGCAGGCTTCCGCGGCGACCGCTTTCCGCACGGCCGATGGGCGCGGCATGAAGTGGGGCACGTGGAAGAAGGCGGGGCGCGGCGCCAGGCGGGAAAACAGCCGCAGTTCCTCGTCGGAAATGCAGAAGACCTTGTCGAAAAGGTTGACCCGGCGGATCTCCTCGGTCAGCAGGGCGCCGAAGTCGACGCTGCCCTGGGCGGCGTCGTGCAGGTTGAGGGTCAGGAAGTCGCTGATCTCGAGGATGAGCGACGTCTTGGAAAAATTCCGGTTCTCGATGAGACCTGCCCAGAAGGCATAGCTGACCAGGATGAAGTCGTAGTCGTTTTGTCCCACCAACCCGTCGAACAGCCTCTTCATGCCGGGGAAGGCGAAATCCGGCAGCGTGGCGTGGCGCAGCGTGCGGGTGTCCGGGAAGAGGCGCCGCCACGCTTTGCGCAGCCTTGCCGCGTACGACGAGGGGCTGGCCGCCTGGCCGTGCGGGAAGTGGTAGAGGTGGATGTTCTCCACCTCGATGTCGCCGGTGTGGATGCGGGGGGTGTCGGGCCACTCGTCCTCGAACCCTGTCAATGAAAGCAGGTCGATCCGGAATCCGCGCCCGGTCAGGTATTTCATGATTTCCCGGGTCCTGGCGTTGATCCCTTTGCTGGACAGGAGAAAATTGTGGGGATAGACCACCAGGATCCTGGGCGGGCCGCACCGGGCGGCGGAAGAGATCGCGCTCATGTTCCGGCTCCGTGGCGGCGGCCCGAGTTCTTGCCGAGAATCAGCCGGTAGGAGGCGTCGTAGACCGCGGTGAATACCGGGCGGAACAGGCGCCTTTGGCCGTGGCGGGACTGCAGGACGATCTCGAAGTACCGGTAGACGGCCGAGACGAGATAGCAGTACCAGTTGCGGGAATACTTCCGGGCGATCCGCATCTGTTCCCGGTACCGCCGGGGGGCGAGCCGGATCGTCTTGATGCCGGGGTAGATCCGGAAGCCGGCCAGCCGTTCGTCCGTCTTGCGGAAGGGGACGCCGGCCTTCACCAGGCCGATGAAGAAGTCGGCGTCGAAGGCGCAGACGAGCCCTTCGTCCAGTTGTTCGGGCCGGTACACTTCCCGCCGGACAAACGAAGCCGGCTGGAGGATGTGATAGTCCAGGAAAAGGAGTTCCCGCAGGCGGATCGTCTCGACGTGGTGCACGCCGAGTTCCTTCCCCTGCCCGTCGATGAACAGCCCGTCGCCCGTCACCCAACCGAGCGCCGGATCGTCGGAGAACATGTTCGCCACCCGCTGCAGAACTCCCCCGTCCAGGTAGATGTCGTCGGAGTTCAGCCAGCAGAGGACGTCTCCGGTGGCGGCGGCGAAGCCCTTCTTGATGGCGTCCACCTGGCCCCGGTCCGGGGCGCTGGCCCAGCGGAAGGAAATCTCCCGGCACCGCTTTTCCCAGGCGCCGTCGTTCACCAGGCGGGCGTAGCGCGCGATGATTTCAGGGGAAGAGTCGGTGGAACCGCCGTCCATGACGATGTAGTCGAGCGAAAACTCCCCCTCCTGCGTGAGGACGCTGCGGATGGTTTCCTCGATGTAGACCCCCTGGTTGAAGGAGGGGGTGACCACGGAAATCTTCACGTTGCCTTCTTCGTCCTGCCGGCCGGG
>CAYTBK010000209.1:0-6145 GCA_964436005.1 uncultured Acidobacteriota bacterium | reverse complement strand
GGTCAGGTAGCGGTCGCTGAAGGTCAGGTGCCAGGCCAGCCACTTCTTGAGGGCCATGGAGGCCGAGGAATCGAAGGCGATACGGTATTCGCCCCGTTCGCTCAGGTTCGGGAAAACGGACAGGCTTTCGACGAAGGTCAGCTTGTCGAAGAGCCGGGTGGACAGGCTCTGCCCGAACATGGCCTCTCCGGTATTCCGCCGAAGGCCGTCCGTGAAATACTCCCGGTTCATGTTGCCGCCGCCGAACACCTGCAACCGGGTGTGCTCGCTCTTGATCACGTAGTAGCCCAAACCGCCCCCCAGGACCAGGCGGAGGTCCAGTTGCTGGAAAACGTCGTGTTCCAGATCGCCGAAGCCGAACACGTTCAGGCGGTCGCCGAGCATGATTTCATACCGCCCCCCGCCGCGAACGGCGTTGGCCGTCGTGCTGGTCACCCCGGCCACCTCGGAACGGGCGTACACCGATGCCACGTAAACCGATATCTTGTCCCGCTTCGTTTCCCGGACCGCGTTGCCCCCGAGCGCGAAGTTCATGTTCCGGCTGTTGCCGGACGTGAGACTGAACCCCAGGTCGACGGACCCGCTCCACAGGTCCAGCAGGCCCGGGTTGCGGTACCGCTCGACCTCGGCCCGGACGGCCGCTTCCTCCGCCTGGGAACGGATGGACCGAACGTTCTTCAGATCCACCGAAACCGTGCCGGCTTGACTGGTGTCCACCTTCAGCCCCGCGTCTTCCGTTCTTACGGCGCCGAACAGGGTCTGACCGTCGCTTAACTCAAGGTATACAAGCTGATCCGACGTAATGCCCGTCACGGCGTCCCGGGCGATGGTCACCTCGCCCATGAACACCGTCTTGACGACCATGGAGGTGAGGTCTCCCCTGACGATGGTGCCGCTGACGCGGTCCCCGTTGCGGAGGGTGACGACGTCGGCGGCCACTGCCATGCCCAGGAAAAACAGGAATACTGCCGGTCCAAGGGATTTTCGCATGACGTTCCTCCCATGGGGATCTTGAATCTATTTAGAGTTCAATTGTCAATCCATTCCGAAGGGGTGTCAAGGAAAAGCTGCCGCTAGGCAGGCTGTCTAGGGGGTGAAAGCAGAAGAAATTCCCTTCCGCAGCCGTCATGTGTTGCCGAGATTGTTGCTGAGCGGCGAGAAACCGGGGTTCAGACGGCTGGCCTGGCGGAAGGCCTCGGCGGCCCCCTGGAGGTCGGGAGCCGCGTCCTGCCCGTGGTTGCGCCGGTAGGCGGCCCGGATTCGGTACGCCGCGCCCATCCGCAGGTAGGCCAGGAAGCTGTCCGGGTGGGCGGCGGCCGCCTGGCGCGAATAGCGCAGCGATTCCTCGAGGCTGTCGTTCGGGTCCTGGCCCCGGCCGGACTGGTACTCGCCCAGCCGCAGGCAGGCGGCCGCCTTGGCCACCAGGGCCCCGGCGGACCCCGGTTCGGCCGCCAAAGCCTGGTCGGCCGCTCGCCGCACTTCGTCGACGAAGGGAGCAATCTCGTTCCCGCTGTCGCAGACGGCGTCGTCGAGGATGGCCTGCCAGGCTTCGGCCAGGGCGATGTACGTCGCCGGGTGGCTGCGCCCGATCTCCGTGGCCCGGCGGAAGGCGGCGATGGCCGCCCGACGGTAGCGGCCGATGTCGGGGGTGTTGCCGCGGGAACGCGCCTCGCGGGCACAGGCATTCCAGGTTTTCCCTTCCAGGATCGCCGCCTCGAAGAGCCAGGGGCTCCCCTTCAGGGCGGATTCGGCCTGCTGCATGGCCCGCCGGTAGGCCTTGGCGTAGAAGGCGATCAGGGCTTCCAGGTAGTCGGAGGATCCGCTGAAGTACTGGCGCGACCGGCTCTGGCGCAGGAAGAAAAGCGCTGGCTCGATGTAGCGTTTCTCCGCCGCGGCGAGTTGCCTCTCGCGCTGCTCCTTGTTGCTGAGCGAATCCACCATTTTCAGCTCGCGCTCGAACAGGTTGCCGTTGGTGACACCCAGCGCGTAGGCCACGTCGGGTTCCCGGTAGCCCATGTCCCACGACTGCCGCAGGAACTTCAGCGCTTCGACTTCGTTGCCCAGGGCCAGGTGACCCCGGCCCACGGCGTAGGCGGCCGGGGCCCGGGCAATCTCCCCCAGTTTGTCGACCTGCCCCCGGATCCACTGCATCCGCTCGAGGATGTGGCTGCGGCTGCTCCGGACGTCGTGCAGGGGGGAAAGGTACTCCATCCGCAGCGCGCCCTCCACGCGTTCCACTTCCCGCCCGAACTCGCGGGCCAAGCGGGCTTGCTCCTGGGCTGTCCTCCGGGATTGTACGGTGAGCAGGAGGAGGCTGGCAATGAGTAGGGCAGCCACGGACAGAGCGGCCAGCTTCCCCCAGTGCTTCTTGATTTTTTTCTTCAGCTTGTAGAAAATCGTGGGCGGCTGGGCCAGGATGGGCTCGCCGTCGAGGAACCGTCGCAGGTCGTCGGCCAGCGCGCGCGCCGACTCGTAGCGGAGCCGGGGATCCTTCTCCATGCAGCGCTGGGTGATGGTCTCGAGGTCTCGGGGCACGCCGGGCGCCGCTTTCCCGAGGGGTGCGGGGTCGCGCGACAGGAGGGCGACGATCAACTCGCCGAGGTTCAGGCCGGCGAAGGGGTCCTGCCCGGCCACCAGCGTGTAGAGGGTGGCGCCCAGGGCGTAGACGTCCACGCGGCGGTCCAGGGCGCTCTTGTCCCCCCGGGCCTGCTCGGGCGCCATGAAGGCGGGCGTGCCCACCACCATGCCGGTCATGGTCAGACCGGTGGTGGAAACGTCCCGGACCAGGCCGAAGTCCATCACCAGGGCACGCCAGGAACCGTCTTCCTTCCTTTCCACCATGATGTTGCCGGGCTTCACGTCGCGGTGGATCAACCCCAGCTTGTGGGCGGCGTGGAGGCCTTCGGCCGCTTCCAGCACGATGCGGACCTTCTCTTCCAGTGACATGTCGAGGGCGGCGTTGTCGGCCGTCATCCCGTCGATGCAGGGGAGAACGATGAAGGGGCGCTGGCCGCTTTCGCCCACCTCGTACACCTGGCAGACGTTCGGGTGGGCGACGCGGGCCTGGGCCTTGGCTTCCCGCAACAGGCGCTCCACGTGCTGGGGGTCGTCGGAGTGCAGGACCTTCAGGGCCACCGTGCGGTCCAGCTTGGTGTCGTGGGCCCGGTACACCTGCCCCATGCCTCCCATGCCGAGCGTTTCCTGAATCTGGAAACGGCCCCAGGTCGTTCCCGGTACGGGTTCCAGGGAGGGATGCGGAGGAGCGGTGGCCAAGGGGTCGGGCCCCTCGCCGCACGCGGGCCGCTCGAGGACTGCGCCGCTCCCGGGTTCGTCAAGGGGCGCCGAAGGGGGGGACAGGGAGACGGTCTCTGTTTTGGCTTCGTTGAAATCCGGCTTTTTTTTCCTGGCCATCATTTCCTCCGGCTCACCCCGAACTGCGCAGGGCCGCGATCAGGCCGGGCATTACCTCCCCGGCGTTCCCGTGCAGGGAGAAGGAGGCGGTGGCATCCAGGGACGTGGGGGCGGGGTTGACCTGAACCACCAGTGCGCCGCGTTCCACCGCCACTTCGGGCAGCGAGGCCGCCGGCCAGACGACGGAGGAGGTGCCCACCGACAGGAGCGCCTCGCATTCCTGGGCGGCCCGCCGGGCCAGGCTCCAGGCGTCGTCCGGCAGGCATTCGCCGAACCAGACGACCCCGGGACGGACCGGCCCGTCGCAGTGCCGGCAGCGGGGCGGAGGCACCCGGCGCCCGCCTTCCGGCTCGTCGGGAATCCCGGGCGGCAGACGGTGCTCGCGGGCGCAGTCGAAGCAGCGCGGGCGGAACAGGCTGCCGTGCAGGTGGAGCACGGTCGGGCAGCCCGCCCGTTCGTGCAGGTCGTCGACGTTCTGCGTGACGAGGGTCAGGGCGGGCACCAGCCCGGCCAGCTCGGCAATGGCCAGGTGACCCGGGTTGGGGGAGGCCTTGAGCGCTTTCATCCGCCGCCACTCGTACCAGCCCCAGACCAGTTCGGGGTCGGCCAGAAACCCTTCCGCGCTGGCCAGTTCACTGGCCTCGTACCGGGTCCAGAGCCCTGTCAGGGCGTCGCGGAAGGTGGGAATGCCGCTCTCGGCGGACACGCCGGCCCCCGTGAACACCACCACGCGCTTCGCCTGCCGCAGCCGGGCCAGCAACTCGTCGCTGAATTCCATCGTCTCTCCTTGATCGGGTGCGCTTCCGGCCGGCGCCCGTTTCGCCGGACGGACGGGCGGAAAACGGTCCGGGCGCCCTGGGGTTTCTGCGCCCTACCATAACACAAACGGTTGCCCTTCAGGAATTCAACTTTCCATCCGGGCCGATGATTCGTGGCGACGGGCCGTGGGCTCCGCCCCCCGTGCCCGACTTCGGGGAAGGTTCTTCCAAAGAGATTTTTCGATCGTTCAAACCCGGCTTGCGTGCATCGCCCAGCAATATTACAATAAAAGAATCAGTGACCATTTTGCAGGGGGAGCAAGCGTGAAAGTTCTCCTGGTGGAAGACACGAAGCTGTTCGGCCGGATGCTCAAGCAACGCCTGGAAGCGGAAGCCCTCGTCACCGTCGACTGGGCCGAGACGCTGGCCGGCGCTCGGCAGATGCTGGAGGGGGAGGAACCCTACGGCCTCGCCCTCCTCGACCTGAACCTTCCCGATGCTCCCTGGGGCGAAGTGGTGGGCGTGGTGGCCCAGAAAAAGATCCCCTCGGTGCTGTTTACGGCCACCGTGACCGAGGAGATCCAACAACACCTTATGGGGCAAGGAATTATCGCATATATTCTGAAAGACAACGCCGGCTGCGTGGATTCGGTGGTGAGATTCGTGCGCCGATTTTTGCACAACAAAGAAATCGCCATCCTGGTCGTCGACGATTCCCGCAGCTCGCGCCTCTTCCTGCGCAATCTCCTGGAACTGCACCGGTACCATGTCCTGGAGGCGAACGGGGCGGCCCAGGCCCTGGCCCTGCTCGGGGAGAACCCCAATGTGCGCCTGGTCCTGACGGACTACCATATGCCCGGAATCGACGGGGCCGAACTGACGCGACGCATCCGCACCCGGTGCCCGCGGGAAGATCTGGCGATCATCGGCATCTCCACCTATGGCAACGACCTGGTCTCCTCCCGTTTCCTGATGAGCGGCGCCAACGATTTCATCAAGCGGCCGTTCCAGCCCGAGGAGTTCCACTGCCGGGTCACGCTGAACGTGGAGATGATCGAATCGTTCCGGGAAGTCAAGGAGTCCTCCATCCGGGACTACCTGACCGGCACCTTCAACCGCCGGCACTTCTTCGACGCCGGGGAAAGGGTCCTGCTCCGGGCTCGGAACCGAAGCGAACCCGTATTGGCCGCCACCCTGGACATCGATCGGTTCAAGGCCATCAACGACACGTACGGTCACGCCGCCGGGGACCATGTCCTCATCCTGCTGGCCGAGATGCTGCAGCGGAAGTTCGGGCACCGCCACCTGGTGGCCCGTTTCGGCGGGGAGGAATTCTGCGTCCTGCTGACCGGCGTCGCCCAGGACCAGGGTCTGGAAGCGCTCGAGTCCCTGCGCCAGGAAGTGGAGAGCACCTCCTGTCGCTGGGAGGGCAGGGAATTCCGCTTCACCGTCAGCATCGGCGTCACCACGGGAAACCGGGGGCCACTGGAGGAGTTGCTCTCGCGCGCCGACGCCCTGCTGTACCGCGCCAAGGAGGCCGGTCGCAACCGCCTCGAGGCCGACTGAGAGAAATTCTTTTTGCCGGCGCACCCCCGGGATTTCTTTTCCCCCATTCCATCGGCAGCACCTTTCGCCAGCCGCGTCCCTGCCTGCCGGGACCCCCGGGGTCCGTGCCGGCACGGGTTTCTTCCGCCACCGGAATTGATCGCACACATGAAAAAACTGTTGACACGCCGGAACGCCCTGTATACTCTAGAAAACCTGTAGGGATTGTAGAGTATTATCGGCGAGGTGGGGCATGAGGCTGACGTACAAGGGGGATTACGCTGTCAAGGTCGTGCTGGAGCTGTCCCGGTCCTACCCGGGCAACGTGGTGACCATCCACGACCTGGCGCGGACCGTGGACGCGCCCGTGAAGTTCCTCGAGCAGGTGCTGCTGGACCTCAAGCGGGGTGCCTTCGTCGACAGCCGGCGGG
>CAYTBK010000208.1:0-6197 GCA_964436005.1 uncultured Acidobacteriota bacterium | reverse complement strand
CCGTACCCGGCTTGCCAGCGGAATTCCCGGAAAATCGGCCCGCGGGCCTTGATCCAGTGCGATGAACTCGTTTTCAGCTTTTCCACCATCTGGGCGATGGTTCGGGTGCGGGACAGGGCGAAGAGCAGATGGACGTGATCGACACTTCCCCCGGTCTGGAGAGACGGGCATCCCGTGTTGTTCAGAACTCCGGCCAGGTAGGGAAACAATTCCGCCTGCAGGGGCGGGTTCAGGGCGCAAATGCGGTTTTTCGTGCTGAAAATCAGGTGGATGAGAGCACGGGACAGCGATTGCGGCATCTTTCACCCTCCATCGCGGCCTGACAGGCCGCGGGTGATCTTTCGCGGCGTTTGTCCCAGGCCTGCGGCCTGGGCTGAGGGATTCGGCGCCGTCGGCGCCGGGGTGTACCGGGCGAAGTCCTTGGCCGGCGGAGTTGCGCGGCCGATGCCCCCATTCTCATAACGCACGAGCCGGGAATTCTCCGAAATGCAAGGGTGGAGGGCCTGAAATCTAAGGGGTTCTGCTGGCTTTTCCCGACGGCGCCGTCGCATCGGCGCGAGACCCGAGTCCGTCGCGCCGAAGGCGAGTGATCCGTGAGCCCTGTCCGTCGCGCCGAAGGCGAGCGATCCCTGAGCCCGGGCCGCAGGCCCGGGGGAGGGCGCCGTTGACGGACCCCGGCGGCCTGACGGGCCGCCATCCACCACGGAGGCCGGAAAAGAGGGGTTTTCAATCCCAAACACAATTTTCGTCATAGGCTACATGGTAGCGTTCCAGCAGGAGGCGGAACTCGTCCTGGAATGAAAGCGTGTGGTGATGCCGGCCCTGGTTCCGAATGTACTCGATCACCCGGTCCGCACAGGATTCGCTGACGGAGAAGGCTCCGTACCCGGCTTGCCAGCGGAATTCCCGGAAAATCGGCCCGCGGGCCTTGATCCAGTGCGATGAACTCGTTTTCAGCTTTTCCACCATCTGGGCGATGGTTCGGGTGCGGGACAGGGCGAAGAGCAGATGGACGTGATCGACACTTCCCCCGGTCTGGAGAGACGGGCATCCCGTGTTGTTCAGAACTCCGGCCAGGTAGGGAAACAATTCCGCCTGCAGGGGCGGGTTCAGGGCGCAAATGCGGTTTTTCGTGCTGAAAATCAGGTGGATGAGAGCACGGGACAGCGATTGCGGCATCTTTCACCCTCCATCGCGGCCTGACAGGCCGCGGGTGATCTTTCGCGGCGTTTGTCCCAGGCCTGCGGCCTGGGCTGAGGGATTCGGCGCCGTCGGCGCCGGGGTGTACCGGGCGAAGTCCTTGGCCGGCGGAGTTGCGCGGCCGATGTCCCCATTCTCATAACGCACGAGCCGGGAATTTTCCGAAACGCAAGGGTGAAAGGCTTGAAATCTAGTGGATTCCGCGGGCTTTTCATGACGGTGCCATTGCACCGGGGCGAGCCCCGCGTCCCGCGCGCCGAAGGCGAGCGATCCCTGAGCCCGGGCCGCAGGCCCGGGGGTGGGCGAGCATTTCTGGACCCCGGCGGCCTGACAGGCCGCGACCACCAGCCGTCCCGTGAGGACAAATCCTGTCAATTCTTCGGCCTGTATTGTCAGAAAATCCAGTTTTCCGCTTTGGAATCCCTGGTGGCCACAGTGACGAGGTAAGGGCAGAGGAAGCTGCGACGAAGAAACCCGAACGGCTTCCACCCCAACAGGTTAAGCCATGCTCTCATCGGTACGGCGAACAGTTTTCCGTACCAATGATGTTGCACCTGGACCAACCGGAGCCGGTTCCGAACGGAGAGAGAGTACAATCGAAAGCTCTTATCGACAGTTTGGAAATATTCTCTGACTTCGGAAAAACGCGGCAACATGTCGTTGATCGGCCAATGAAACCGTAGTGTCCCTCCAACATGGCCGCCGTGCCAGAAGTCGACGGGAAAGGAGCCATTGGGGTGGTCAAGCAGGATAAAGCCATCTTTTTTCAACACCCTCACGATGTTGTCGATGAACCTTTGGCGAAGCGCATGGCAGGAAGGGGTTCTGGCCGACACATAGACGGGGCTTTTCTTTTCCACGATTCCGATGTGCTCGATCATCCCCGAAGAAACAACCACATCGAACATGCCATCCCGGAAAGGCAAACAGGTAGCGTCGGCTATGTGCAAATTCCCTTTATCGGTCAAGGACTCCCATTGCTTGCTTCGTGAACTGCCGGCATCAATTCCTGTTGCTTCAAAGCCTGCTTCCCGGAGAATATGAACTCCGACCCCACTGCCGCATCCACAGTCCAGTAAAGAAATCGATTTTTGCCCCCCCCCTATTGCAATATTTGTTTAATAGGGGAATAAGCATATGCTTCGTCCGCCAGACTACGCCTTCTTTTTCCTCTTGGAGGATCATTCGTTGCGTGGCATCCCCGGGGTCTAGATGAAAATCATCGAAGGCCTGCCCTTGCAAGAAATCATAACCACCCGTGGACAGACCTGGAAACTGGCGGCCGCAGGCGCAAATCAGGTGCGAATCCTTATCCTTTTTCAAATCAATTCCACAGAAAGGACAACGGAAAACAGAATTGATGCAGATCGTCGGAACACTCATTTTTTCACCTAATCCAAACAGCAATCAATGAAGCGAGCAATTCTATGCGAATGGAACATTGAAAGCTATCGAAGACTGTACTTCATATGCCTTGAACGGTCTCCTCGCAATTTCTGTTCAAATCGGGCGCTATGTGGTGGAGACCAATGACCATGGGAAACAAGCTTTTCTGGCGGAAATTCTTTCACGGGGGCGCAGTGGCACGGAGGGCAGACGGTCCGCGGCCCCCAATGGGTCTGGGAGGGGAGATGCCGGCCGGCCGTGCCTCCGTGCCCCCGTGAGAAATCCGGCCCCTGTTCCCCGCGCGCCGAAGGCGAGCGATCCCTGAGCCCGGGCCGCAGGCCCGGGGCGCGGGCGGCCGTTTGCAGATCGCGGCGGCCTGACGGGCCGCGATCATCCGCCACCTCGTGAGGAAAAATCAAAGCTCTTTTTCGCTGATGTCCGCAATCTTCAGGAAGTGTTTCAAGAGACCGGAATTCAACGGTTTGTTGCCGTGTACGGGTACACTGATTCTTTCCGGCCTGCCTTCCTTCATGTGAATGTGGTGGCTTCCGTGCACTCTCACCAGAGCCCAACCGCAACGTTGCAGCAACGCGGAAAAATCTTTTCCGGAGATCTGCTTCATACGGCGATTTCCAGCACGCGTACCTTTTCGCCTGACTTGGCTTGTTCCACATCCACCGAGAGGCACCCTTCCACGGCTTCGTACAGGTTGGCCAGGAGTTCCTCGAAAGTGTCCCCTTGCGTCGCGCAACCGGGGATGGCGGGGACTTCCGCCCACAAACCGGATTCTTCCGTCTCATGGATGACGACTTTCAATTTCATGGCGCACCTCTCTCGATCGTTTTCCCGTCCCCGGAATGAAATGTTCATCTGATGATAAAAGATATCACCATTCGTGGGAAAGGCGCGATGATTTTTGCCATGGTCCCCGAACTGCCAGCGGGGGAAATTCTTTTACGGGGGCGCAGGGGCACGGGGAGGCAGGCGGCCCGCGGACTCAAATGGCTCCGGGAGGGGAAATACCGGCCGGCCGTGCCTTCGTGCTCCCGTGAGAAATCCGGTCCGCTCAAACGGACGGGGGAAGCCCGCCGGCGACGGCGGGGGCTGCGGGCGCCGAGGGGGCGCCCGCAGGCGCCTCCGCCTCGCCGGGATCCGCCGCCGGGACGCGGGCGCGGGCCATGCGGTCCTCCAGGATGGCCGCGGCCTGGCGGGCCGAGGTCCGGCCGATGTCCAGGCGCAGCGGCTCGTGCAGGGCCCAGTATTCTTCCACCTGGCTCTCGATGCCCGCGCGGACGACCCAGACCATGGGCGCGTCGGTGGCGCGGGCCAGTTCGCCGAGGGCCGGCGCCCACCCCTGGCCCTTCAGTTCCCAGGGGCCGACCTCGTCCACCACCACCAGGTCGGCGGCGCGGGCCGCCTCCGGGGAGAGGGCCCGGCGCCCGAAGGCCACGCCGGCGGGGTCGAAGCGATAGTTGCCGACGGACGGCAGCCCGGGGCCGCCCCCCGTGCGGGAGAGCGCTTTCCGCTCGCCGGTGGCCGCGTCCACCAGGTCGTAGCCGATGCGGACCCCGTTTTCGCGCACCGAGGGCGACAGGATGCCCGCCACCCGGAAGCCCTTCTCCCGCAAGGTTTCCACCAGCGCGGAGAGGTAGCTGGACTTGCCCTCGCCGATGAAGCCGGTGAAGAGCACGACGCCCGGCCGGCGGAGGGAGCGGAGGGCGACCCGCCGCAGCCATTCGTCGGCTTCGGCCACCAGCCGGTGGAACACGGACACGGGGCGGCGCATCATGGTTTTCCCCTCGGGGAGCCCGGCGATCACGGCCGGCAGCGTCTCGAAGGCCATCTCCAGCGCGGCTGGCAGCTGCCGGAAGCGCGACCGGGCCAGGCCCCGCCCGATGCGCGGCGACCGCAGCTCAACCCCGACGGCCGAGAAGCCCACCAGGAGGACGGCGGCCCGGAAGTTCATCTCCAGGCCGATCCGCAGGCCGGCCAGGAGGCCGCCGGGGCCCTGCCGGAGGGCGGCGAAGAGGGCGGCGGAGAACAGGGCCAGCAGGGCGAAGGTGGCCAGGAAGCCGGGGCGCAGCAGGGGGCGCAAAGAATTCTTGTAGCGCCGCGACCAGAGCGCGACGGTGCCCGCCCCGGTGGCGGCCCACAGCGGCCAGGGGGCGAAGCCGAGCAGGGCCAGGTTGGCCGCCAGCAGCAGCCCGTCGGCCGCCAGCCAGCCCAGGGAGTAGGGGAAGGGCGGATCCGGCTTCTTCTGCCGGATCTTCATGACCTGGTCGGTGGAGAGGCTGTCCAGGCCCGACGGCTCCCGCAGGGCCTTCCGGCCGATGGCGATGCCCAGCAGCCCGGCGAAGAGGCCGACGGCCATGTGCAGGGCCAGGACGATCAGGACGGGCAGCCAGGGGTGGCGCATGGGGCCGATGAATTTTTCCGACCATTGGATCAGCCCCAGGTAGAGGTCGATGGACCGCGCCCCGTAGAAAACGAGCAGGTTGGCGACGAAATAGAAGAAGTTCCAGGACATGGCCATCATGCCGCCCAGGGAGTAGGCGAAGGCGTTGCGGCGGAAGACCCGCACGCAGGCCTCCATGATGAGGGCCTGGCTGGCGATGGCGATCATGGGCCCGAAGATGACGGCGCTCGGCGAGATGGCCTTCATGACGGCGCAGACCAGGCCCGCCCGCCAGATCAGCCCCCGGTCGGTCCACAGGTGGCTGACGGCGGTCATGAAGACGATGCCGATGGAGGTCAGGACGAGGCCGGCGACGGGCAAGCGGAGGCTGTGCAGGAAACCGCCGATGACGATCTCCGAGGAGGCCCACAGGCAGCCCAGGACCGCCGCTTTCAGCCAGACTTCGTCGATGCCCGTCTTCCGGTTCATGCGGGCGGCCCGTCGCGCAGGATGCAGATTTTCTCGGCGCAGCCGTCGCGGAAGAGGTGGTAGCCGGCGCCCCCCTCGGCCACGATGTCGAACATGCGCCCCGGGTCCAGGACGCGGGTGGAGCCCACCACGCGGACGCCCAGGCGGAAGAGCGCCTCCGGCACCAGCCCGGACGTGGGGCCGACCACGGCGGAGTAGGCGCCCGGGGGGATGAGGGAGAGGACCCCGTCCACGGTGCCGTTGGAAAGCGTGGAGCCGGTGACGAGCACGGCGTCGGAGCGGGGGAGCACCTCGGCGGCCTCCCGGGCCGGGACGTACCGGCTGCGGTGCCTCGGCGGGACGGCCTCTTCCTCGAGTTCGAGGACGCGGAGGGTGCAGGGCGTCTCGGCCAGCCGGTCCAGGTAGGAATGGAAGGCGCCCACCAGGGTGACGTTCCGCCCGGCCGCGGTGTCGACCCACTCCACCGGGTCCCGGCCCGCCTCGATGCGGTACGGCGAACCGGCCAGGACGGCGGAGGACACGGCGTTCAGGGTGGCCATCCGCACGCTTTGGAACAGCTGCCGGTGCGGCGGGTGGGCCAGGATTTCCTCCGCCGTCCGGCCCCGCAGCGTGCCGGGACGGAACTCGCCCAGGTCGCGCGGCCCGGCGGCGCAGCAGCCCTCCGCTTCGGATTCCGTCCGCGACAGGCCGCAGTGGCCGCCGGAAAGCTGCACGGCGGTGAAGAAGA
>CAYTBK010000207.1:0-6200 GCA_964436005.1 uncultured Acidobacteriota bacterium | reverse complement strand
GAGAATGTCAATCATGTACCAGCAGTACCGTTCGGCCTACCGCGACGCCATGATCGCGTCCACTCCCGAGGACATCCGGAAGTACGTGGACCGGGTCAACGAACTCGACCGGGAGCAGCGCCAGGCTTGGGCCGACTATGAGAAGAACGTCGCCTCGGACGAGGACAAGAAGAACCTCGACACGCTGAAAATCGGATATGAAGCCTTGTGGGCGGAAATCAAGAAGATGAACGAGGCTTCGACCAAGAACACGCCGGAAGGGGACGCCGAGGCCCTGGTCATCCTGCGCAGCTCGGCGGCCATCGACGGACACAAAATCGTGGAAGGGTCCATCAACAAGATCCTCGGAAACACCGTCGCTTTCGCCAAGAAGACGGCGGAAAGCAACACGGCGACGGCCAGCGCGTCTGTCACCATGATGACCATCATCATCATCCTCATCGTCGCCCTGGGCATCGGGGCCGGGATTTTCGTGATGGGCAACGTCAGCAAGATCATCTCCGGGATGAAGACGGAGACGGAGCGGCTGATCCAGGCCGCCGTGAACGGAAAACTCGACGTGCGGGCCGACCCGGAGAAGATCAACGCCGAGTTCCGCGACATCCCTGCCGGTTTCAACAAGGTCCTGGATGCCGTGATCGGCCCCCTGAACGTGGCGGCCGAATACGTCGACCGGATCGCCAAGGGCGAGAAGCCCCCGCACATCAATGAAGAGTACAAGGGCGATTTCAACGAGATCAAGAACAACCTCAACCAGTGCATGGAGGCCATCGATGTCCTGGTGGAGGAGGTCGGGGTCGTGATCCAGGCCGCCAAGGATGGCCACCTGGACCGGCGCACCAATCCGGACCGGGCGCAGGGCGTCTACCGCAAGCTCCTGCGCGGCGTGAACGACACGCTGGACGCGGTGATCGGGCCGCTGAACGTGGCAGCGGAGTACGTGGACCGGATCGCCAAGGGCAACGTGCCCCCGCGCATCACGGACAACTACAACGGCGACTTCAACGAGATCAAGAACAACCTCAACCAGTGCATCGACGCGGTGAACCTGCTGGTGGCCGACACGGCCAGGCTGTCGCGGGCCGCCGTGGAAGGCAAGCTGGACGCCCGGGCGGACGCGTCGAAGCACCAGGGGGATTTCCACAAGATCGTACAGGGGGTGAACGATACGCTGGACGCGGTGATCGGGCCGCTGAACATGGCGGCGGAGTACGTGGACCGGATCGCCAAGGGCGACATCCCTCCGCTCATCACGTCCAACTACAACGGCGACTTCAACGAGATCAAGAACAACCTCAACAACATGGTCCGCACCATGGGCTCGCTGCTGGAACAGATCGACGTCATCATCCAGGCGGCGGCCAACGGCGAGCTGGACAAGCGGGCGGACGCGGCGCTCTTCGTCGGCGGTTGGAACAAGCTGGTGAGCGGCGTGAACGCCGCCATCACCAACATCGTCACCCCGCTCCTGGGGACGGCCGACTACCTGGACAAGATTTCCAAGGGCATGACCCCGCCCATCATCACCAAGGAATACAAGGGCCAGTTCAACATGATCAAGGAAAGCCTCAACGTCCTGCTGTCTTCCATGAAGGACGTGGCGGAATCGGCATCGCATATCGCCAAGGGCGACCTGATGGTGCACCTGCAGGCGCGGTCCGAACAGGATGAGCTGATGCACGCCCTTCAGGCCATGGTCGCCCGGTTGACGGAAGTGGTCGGGGACGTCAAGCAGGCCGCCAGCAACGTCGCCGCGGGCAGCGGCGAGCTCAGCTCGAGCTCGCAGAGCATGTCCCACGGCGCGGCCCAGCAGGCGGCCTCCGTGGAGGAGGTTTCCTCCTCGGTGGAGCAGATGACGTCCAACATCAAGCAGAACGCCGACAACGCCCAGCAGACCGAGCACATCGCCATGAAGGCTTCCGGCGACGCGAAGATCGGCGGTCAGGCGGTGGCGGAAACCGTGGAGGCCATGAAGAACATCGCCGGCAAGATCCTGATCATCGAGGAAATCGCCCGGCAGACCAACATGCTCGCCCTGAACGCGGCCATCGAGGCGGCCCGGGCGGGCGAACACGGCAAGGGTTTCGCGGTCGTCGCCTCCGAAGTCCGCAAGCTGGCCGAGCGCAGCCAGGTCGCGGCGGCAGAAATCAAGCAGCTCTCCTCTTCCAGCGTGGAAGTGGCCGAACGGGCCGGCAACCTTCTGGCCAACATCGTTCCCGACATCCAGCGCACGGCGGAACTGGTCCAGGAAATCAGCGCCGCCAGCAACGAGATGAGCGCGGGCGCCGGGCAGATCAACAAGGCCATCCAGGAACTCGACCGGGTCATCCAGCAGAACGCGTCCGCGGCCGAAGAGATGGCCTCCACCTCGGAGGAGCTTTCCAGCCAGGCGGTGCAACTGCAGGACACGGTGGCGTTCTTCAACATCGGCGACGACGGGGGGCGGCGCGTCCTGGCCGGTGCGAGGCGGCCTCCCCGGGCGTTGGGCAGCGCCACCCCGGTTCATTCCAAGGCCCAGCCCGGGGCCAAGGAGGGACGGGCCAAGAGGCCCGCAGGCCTGCCCGGCAAAGGGGAGGCGGCGGAAGGCGGCGTCAACCTGAAGATGGACGGCGCCGACCACCTGGACGAGGAGTTCGAAACGTTCTAAGACGCGGGCGGGCCCTGGCCGCAGTCCCGTCCCGGGCCCGCCGGCGCGCACTTTTGCATCAGGAGGAGTGATGAGTGTCGCTTCCATCACGAATACATCGCAGTACCTGACATTCAAGCTCGGCGAGGAGATCTACGCCCTGGACATCTCGCAGGTGCGGGAAGTCCTGGATTTCACCGCCATCACCAAGGTCCCCAAGACCCCGGAGTTCATGCGTGGCGTGATCAACCTCCGCGGCAGCGTGGTGCCGGTCATCGACCTGCGCCTGAAGTTCGGCATGAGCCCCACGGAGAAGACCGTCAACACCTGCATCATCATCGTGGAGATCAACTACGAGTCGGAGACCGCCGTCCTGGGCGCGCTGGCCGATTCGGTCCAGGAGGTGGTGGAACTGGAACCCGGGCAGATCGAGCCGCCGCCCAAACTCGGCACCCATCTGCGGACAGAGTTCATCAAGGGGATGGGCAAGCGGGAGGAGCAGTTCGTCATCATTCTGGACATCAACATGGTATTCTCGGCCGACGAGCTTTCCCTCGTCCAGGGGCAGGGTGCCGCGCCACCGGCCGAGGGACGCTGAACACCGCGTCAATACCGCGGAAAGGGCCCAGGCATGGCCTTCACCTTCTTTTTCCGGGATCTGCAGACATTGGAATGCGCTGTGGAGCACATGCTGCCTTTCTGCGCCGGGAAAAGCCTGGTCAAGGTGTGGGACGCCGGTTGCGCCATGGGGCAGGAACCCTTTTCGCTGGCCATCCTGCTCGCCGAAAAAATGGGCCACTTCGCCTTCCGCAACCTGCGCATCGACGCCAGCGACATCGACGGAAGCAACCTGTTCCGCAGCATCATCGAGTCGGGGGAGTACGTCGAGGAAGAACTGAAACGCATTCCCCCGGAAATCTTCACCAAGTACTTTGCCCCCTCCTCGCGGGAGGGATACTTCAAACTGGATGAACGGGTGCGGAGCCGGCTGGTATACTGGCGCCACGACCTGCTGACGATGGTACCGGTGGGGAGCGATTACTCCCTGGTGGTCTGCAAGAATGTCCTGCTCCACTTCCAGCCCGAGGAGCGCGTCCAGGTGATCCGCATGTTTCACGCGTCCTTGCTGGAGGGCGGGTTTTTCATCATGGAGCAGACGCAGAAGCTGCCGGAGGCGGTCGGCCCCCTGTTCGAGCGGGTCGTGCCCAACGCCCAGCTGTTCCGCAAGGTAAAGGCGGAAAGGTGAAGATCATCCGGCTCCGGGGCAACCCCAGCCAGTACAGCTGCAATTCGTATCTCGTCCTGGGGTCCTGGAACCGCCTCGAAGACGTGAACACGTTGGTCGACCCGGGCACGGACGCCTGGGTTCTCCATGAGATTTCCCTGGTCCACACGGGGGTCGGGAAGCGCGGCGTGGAGCAGGTGGCGATCACCCACAACCACTTCGACCATGCCGGCGGGGTGGTGCCCGTCGTGGAGCGGTACAACCCGAGAGTTTTCGCCTTTACACGTTACGAACGTGTCGATACAATGAACCTGCTCGAGGACGGGCAGGTGCTCCGTTTCGGCGACAGGGATTTCGAGGTGATCTGGACCCCCGGGCATTCCAACGATTCCGTTTGCTACTACTGCGCCGAAGACGGCGTCCTGTTTTCGGGCGATACGCCCGTGCGGGTGATGATGCCGGGAGGGTCCTATTCCCGGGAGTTCCTTCATGCGCTGGAACGCCTGGCCAGCCTGGACATCCAGGTCATCTACTCCGGGCACGACGACCCGGTGGATCGAGACGCCATGGAAATGCTCCAGCGGACGCTGGTCAATGTACGCAAGAGTCACATCGTGGACTGAGCGGCTATCCAGACGGGGAACGGAGGATCATGGCGGGGCCCCCAAACGTCAATCCCATACCGCGAAAGGAATTTTTCAAGGATCCGGACCAGCTTGAATACCTGGTGCGCACCGCGCTGCCGGAGTTGGTGAAGACCATGGGCGCCGGCGTGCGCCGCAAGCTGATGGTCTGGTGCCCCGGCTGCGGGACGGGCGAAGAACCGTACACGGTAGGCTTGCTGCTGCACCAGTTCGGGTGCCGTTTCCCCGGCTTCGGCTTCCGATATGAAATCCTCGGCACCGACTCTGAACGCAAGTTGCTGGAGATAGCCCGGGTGGGGGTCTACCCCGAGGAACTGACGGAGAATCTGCCGGAGAATGTGCGCGCCAACGGGCTGCTCCGCAGCCGGGACCGGTCCCGGGCGCTGGTGCGCGTGGCCCCCGACGTGCGCTCCTGCATCTCCTTCCGGCAGCTCTCCCCGGCCGAGGAAGAGGTCACGCTGCGGGAAAGCGTGGACATCATCTTCTGGCGGAACGGGTTCGCGAACCTGGACGTCGATCTCCGGGAGTACCTGCTGGACCGGTTCTACGAAATGATGCCGCGAGGCGGGTTCGTGTTTCTCGGGCAGAACGACAGCCCCGCCGAGACGGAGAACGTTTTTTCCCGGACCGGGCCGGGCGTCTTCAGGAAACTTGCATGAATGCGGGTCCCCTCAAGGGCGTCTCCACCATTTTCCTCAAGCCCTGCGAGGTGCATTTCACCCGTCGCGCGGAATGGGTCGAAACGATTCTCGGGTCCTGCGTCGCCATCACCATGCGGCACAAGGAACAGGGGTTCAGCGCCGTCTGCCACGCCATGCTCCCCTGGTATCGGCCTGGCGCCGGCCGAATTGTCGAAATCGACAAGCTCCGGTTCGTCGACACATCCATCGAGCACATGGTCGCCAGATTCCAGCACAGGGGAATATTTTGTTCCGAACTGGAAGCGAAGATGTTCGGCGGGGCTTGCACTTTCTCGTCGAGCCAGGGCGTGAAGGAGAGCGTTCTGGTCGGCAAGAACAACGTGGCGGCGGCCCTGGAGACGCTGGACCGTTTCGGGATCGTCCTGGCCGCGCAGGATACGGGCGGAACCGAGGGGCGGCGGATCTATTTCAACACGGGGACCGGGGAGGTCCTTCTGAAAAGGATTGGGCATGGACAAAAAGATTAAAGTGCTGATCGTGGACGACTCGGCCGTCGTCCGGCAGACCCTGACGGAAATCCTGTCCGCCGATCCGGAGATCGAGGTCATCGGTGCAGCCGGCGACCCGTATGTCGCCGCCGAGCGCATGCGCAGCGTCGCGCCCGACGTCATCACCCTGGACGTGGAGATGCCCCGGATGGACGGCATCACCTTTCTGCAGAAGATCATGAAACAGCACCCGCTGCCCGTGGTCATGTGCTCCAGCCTGACCGGGGAGGGTTCGGAAACCGCCCTGCGGGCGCTGGAGCTCGGCGCCGTGGAGATCATCACCAAGCCCAGGACCGGGGCCAAGGTTTTCCTGGAGGAGTCCTCCATCCGCATCGTCGACGCGGTCAAGGCGGCGGCGACCGCCCGGTTGAAGAAGCTCGTGCCGAACCTGGGGCCGTCCCCCAAGCTGACGGCCGATGTGATCCTGGCCAAGCCCACGAGCCGGGCCATGATCGAGACGACGGAGAAGGTCGTCGTGGTCGGGGCCTCCACCGGCGGCACGGAAGCCCTCAAGGA
>CAYTBK010000206.1:0-6217 GCA_964436005.1 uncultured Acidobacteriota bacterium | reverse complement strand
AGCTTCATGAACTTTTCCATTTCTTTCTTTTTCAGCGGCATGTCAGCTCCTTACTTGTGGTAGGCCACGTGGTTCATGATGGTGAGGCCTCGGTAGACCTGCTCGAGTAAAAACAGAAACGCGAGTTCGTGGGGGAGCGTCATCGGCGAAATGGAGAGGATGACGTCCGCCCTGTCCCGCACGGCCTGGGCGGTCCCCAGGAAGCCCCCCACCACGAAGGCGGCGTCGAACTTCCCCGGGCCGGCCGCCCGGCTTTCGAGAAGGCGGCTGAACGCGCGGGAGTCCATGCTCTTGCCTTCCCGGTCCAGAAGGACGCACCAGGCGTTCCCTTCCAGAGCCTCGAGTATCCGTTCCCCTTCCTCTTCCATGATGGCCGGTCCGTTGCGGTTCTCGTCGCGTAGCCGCGACGGGCGCAGCGGACGGTGCCGGCACTTCGCGAAGCGGGAGATCCTTTCCAGGTAATCGACGGCCAACGCGGCGGTGTGAGGGTTCTGAAGCTTGCCGATGGTCACGAAGTCGATCACTGTTCCGAGCCCGCCCCCACGCGAAAAGATTGGACATTATACTCATTCCGGGGGGGGAGTCAACGCTTTTCGCTTTTGTTGTCTCTGATTGTCATACCGGCGGAAATCATGTATAAATCCCTGAGCGGAAAGATGGAAATGCTTTTCGCAATTCCCCCGAGGAGTTTGTCATGGAAGTTCCTTTTCTGGATTTGTCCCGCCATAACATGGAAATCGTGGAAGAAGCCGCGGAGGCCTTCCGGAAGGCCGCGCAGGGCAGCGCCTTCATCGGGGGCGCGGCCGTCAGCGGCTTCGAGGCCAATTTCGCCCAATTCTGCGGCGCCCCCTGCGGGGTGGCCGTCAACAGCGGCACGGACGCGCTCCGGCTGGCCATCCTGGCCCTGGGCGTGGAACCCGGCGACGAGATCGTGACGGTGCCGTTCACCTTCATCGCCACGGCCGAGGTGATCACGCAGTGCGGCTGCCGGCCGGTGTTCGTGGACATCGAGCCGGAGTATTTCTGTCTGGACCCGGCCAGGCTGGAGGCCGCCATCACGCCGAAGACCCGCGGGATCATCCCCGTTCACCTGTACGGGCACCCGGCGGACATGGACGCCATCCTGCCCATCGCCCGCCGGCACGGACTGTGGGTGCTGGAAGACGCCTGCCAGGCCCACGGCGCCACCCTGCACGGCCGGACGGTGGGCAGCCTCGCGGATGCCGGCGCTTTCAGCTTCTACCCCACCAAGAACATGGGGGCCTTCGGCGAGGGCGGTTTTCTCACCGCGCAGGACGAGAACGTGGCCCAGAAGGCCACGGCCTTGCGCAACCACGGCCAGAGCGCCCGCTACAGCCACGAGTTCGAGGGGTTCAACGCCCGCCTGGACGCCATCCAGGCCTCGGTGCTGGACCTCAAGCTGAAGCGGCTGCCCGAGTGGAACGAGGCGCGGCGGCGCATCGCCGGTCGCTACATCGCCGAACTGGCCGGCGTCGGCGACATCCGCACGCCCGCCACGGCGCCCGGGGCCACCCACGTCTACCACCAGTTCGGCATCCGCACGGCCCGGCGAGACGACCTGAAGCGCTTCCTGGCCGAGCGGAAGATCGGCACCGCCGTTCACTACCCCGTCCCGCTGCACCTGCAGAAGGCCTACGCCCACCTGGGCTGGGGCGAGGGCAGCTTCCCCGTGTCCGAGGCGTGTTCCCGCACGGTGATGTCCCTGCCCATGTTCCAGGGGTTGACGGAAGACGAGGCGGGGGCGGTCGTCGACGCCATCCGCAGCTTCTTCCACTGAGCCACCCGGGTCCCTTCGCGTCCCTCGCGGCTTCGCGCGAGCCCGGCTATTCCCCCCGGGCGAAGGCTTCCACCTCGGCCGCCGGGCGCAGGTGGCCCCGCGCCCCGGGGCGGAGGCAGTTGAGGGCCGCGGCGGCCTGGGCGAAGCGCAGGGTGCGGCAGAGCGGCCAGCCCCGGGCCAACCCGTAGACCAGGCCGCCGTGGAAGACGTCGCCGGCGCCGGTGGTGTCAACGGCCCGGACCGGGAAGGCCGGGCAGGTCTCCAACCCCCCGGGGCCCAGCAGCGCCACGCCCCGGACGCCCCTGGTGGCGCCCACCACGCCCGGGCAGTGCCGGGCCACGGACCGCAGGGCCCGTTCCAGGTCGCCTTCCCCGGAAAACTCGTGGGGGAAGGATTCGGACGAGATGCATAGGTCGAGGCAGGGCAGGAGTTCCTCCATCCCCGGGAAGACGCGATCGAGGTCCGTCACGGTGAGGATGCCCCGGGCCTTGGCCTTCTGCGCCAACCGGACGGCGTTGGCCGTGTCGTAGCCGTCCAGCAGCAGGACGGGGGCGTCCAGCAGGGCCTCGTCGTCGAGTTCCCCCGCCCGGTAGTTCAGCCGGCCGTCGCGCTGCCAGAAGATGGTCCGCTCCCCGCTGGCCCCGTCGACGACGATGTCCGCCCACTGGCTGGCCGCGCCGGGCTCCACCCGCACCAGCGAGCGGTCCACGCCGGCCTGGTCCAGGCTGTCCAGTTGCCGTCGGCCGAAGTCGTCGTCCCCCACCTTGCCGGCGTAGCGGACGCGCGCCAGCCCGAAGGCCCGGCAGGCCGCCATGGCGGTGGCGGCCTGACCGCCGGACAGGACGGACAGCCCCGTCACCGCCACCTTCTCGCCGCAGGGAGGGTAGCGGTCCACGGTGAGCACCCGGTCCACGGCGTTGAGCCCCAGGGCCGCCGCCTGGAAGGAGAAGGGGCCGGGGGCGAGGGGAAAAACGTAGCTTGCCGTATTCATTCCGGCCTCATCCTCCAGTGTCGTTTCCAGCCCGTACCCCGCCTCTCGCCGAGAGGCGGGGGGGCGGATGCCATGGCCAGAACCTGGCCCACAATGGCCTCCTCTCGGCGAGAGGAGGCGTACCCGTGCTCAGAACGCCCCCATGGCGGCGCGCACCGCCCGCGCGGCCGCGGCCGGATCGGGCGAAAGGCAGATGGCGGAGGAGACGGCCACTCCGGCCAGGCCAAGCCCGCGGAGCGTCTGGACGTTGCCGGCGTCGATGCCCCCGATGGCCACCACCGGCAGGGACACGGCCGACGTGATGCGGCGGAACGACTCCGCCGTCTGCGGCGGCGCCGTGTCGGTCTTGGTCCTCGTCGGGAAGGCCGGGCCGGCGCCGAGGTAGTCGGCTCCGTCCCGCTCCGCCTGCCGGGCCTCCTCCGGGGTGTGGGCCGAGACGCCGACGAGACGGCCCGGGCCGAGCAGCTTCCGGGCCTCCGCCACGGGCAGGTCGTCCTGCCCCAGGTGCACGCCGGCGCCGGGGACCAGGGCGGCGACGTCGACCCGGTCGTTGACCACGAAAGGCACGCCTCGCCCTTCCAGCAGCCGGGCCACGGCCCGGGCCTCCTCGAGGAACAGCCGCCCGCCGGCGTCCTTGGCCCGGAGCTGGACGACGCCGACGCCGCCTGCGACCGCCCGGCCGACGATGTCCAGGAGCCGTTCCAGCGAGCCTGGCAGAGGTTTTTGCGCCACCAGGTACAGGGACCAGGAGGGGGCCCCGGGGCCGGCGGGGGCCCGGTTGGGGGAAGTGGGGATGTCAGCGGGGGTGTTCATTTCGCGGGCCGCCTTTTTGCCGACCGCCGCCGAAGGTTATTTCAGCGTGCGGACGATGGTTTTGTTCCCGCCGGATTTGCGGGCCAGCTGGAGCGCCTCGTCGGCCAGGCCGACCAGTTCTGCAGAAGTGGAATGCTCTAGATTGACGGCAATGCCTGCCCCCAGGCTGAGGGTGACGAACTCCGATCCGGGCGAAGCGCCGTGGGCGATGCTCTGCTCCTCCAGCGCCAGCCGGAAGTTCTCGGCCAGCGGCCTGGCGGTTTCGGGGCAGACCCCGGGGAGCAGGATCACGAACTGGCCCCCGCCGTAGCGGGCCAGGGTCTCCCCGGGCTGCAGCCGCTGCCGGAGGGCCTGGGCCACCTGGACGAGGCAGGCGTCGCCCTCCTTGGCCCCGTGCTTCTCGTTGTAGAGGCGGAAGTGGTCGATGTCGGCCAGGATCAGCATGATGGGCGAATCCTGCGCCGCGCAGCGCTTCCACTCCTCTTCCAGCACGCGGGAAAACTGGCGGCGGGTCATGGCGCCCGAGACGGGGTCCAGGTGCGCCACGGTTTCGAGCTTTTCCCGGAGCATGGCGGCCTCGGCGGCCCGGTCGCGCGCCTTGTCCTGCTCCAGGCGCGCGGTCTCGTACGCTTTCTCCATGCCCTGGGTCCGTTCGGCCAACTGCTGGCGGAGGTCGTCGACCAGTTCGTCCCGGGCCCGCCGGCGCCGGACCACGTGCAGCACGGCGACGAGCACGGCCAGGACGCCGCACAGGATCTGGAACCAGACGCTCTGGTAGAAGCGCCCCGTGACCCGGACGGGGAGGGTGGCGCCGGGTTCTTCCCAGTCGCCGGTCCGGCGGGCGGCCTGGACCCGGAAAATGTACGAGCCGGGGGGGATCTCGCCGTAGTGGGCCAGGCGGGCGGTCCCGGCGTAGACCCAGTCCGGGTCGAACCCTTCCAGCTTGTAGCGGAAACGGATGCCGTCGGGATCGAGGAAATCGGGGGCGGTGTAACGGAATTCCACGCTGCCGGCCGCCGCCTTGATGGAGAGGTCGGCGGCGGGGGACAGCTGCGTCTGGCCGGCCTGGACCATCTCCATGACCACCTGCAGGCGTTCCGGGACGTGGGCCGAGAGCCTGGCCGGGTCCAGGATGGCCAACCCGCCCCGGGTGGCCACCCACAGGCGACCCTGGGGGGACTGCCAGAGCGCCGGGCGTCCGTCTCCGGCACAGAGGGCGTTGGTCATGCCGGAGGTTTCGTCGTACAACCGGAAGGGAATGCGGGTTCCGGCCGGCGCTTGCGGGTTCAGCAGCTTGCGCGCGACGCAGGCCACGCCCCCGCTGCCGGCCAGCCAGAAGTTGCCGGAGGCGTCCGCAGCCATCCCGGCGAGGGCGTCGAAGGGCAGGCCGTCCCGGGAGGAGAAGACCCTCCCCTTGCCGTTGGCGACGGCCACGAGGCCGTTGTTGGCGGTGGCCAGCCAGAGGGTTCCCCCGGCGTCGAGGTCCATGTCCCGGACGGCCATCCCGTTGGGGATCCCTTCCCCGGCCAGGACACCGATGGACCCTTCCCGCAGGGTGACGACGCCGTTGTCGGTGCCGACCCAGAGCATGCCCGGGCGCGACAGGAATGCGCGCACCTGGGTCAGGGCGGAGGGCGGGCCCAGCGGCAGGGCGTTGAACCGGGTGCCGTTGAAGCGGACGAGGCAGGCCCCGACGCCCGAGAGCAGGTTGCCCGAGGCGTCCCGGCCCAGGACGTGGACGTCGCCTTCCGGCAGGCCGTCTTCGGGGCCGAAGCGGCGGGCGGCGCCGGGCTGCAGGCAGACGATCCGGCTGTCGGTCAGGCCGAACCAGACCGTTCCGTCCGTGTCCACGTGCACGCAGCGCACATCGCGCCCGTCGCAGCCTTCCCCCAGGTCGAGGCTGGAAACGGTGCCGTCCGCCGCGCAGGCGAAGGCGCCGCGGGCCCGCGAGGCGCCGAAAACCGTGCCGGAGGGGCTGCCCTCCACGCAGACGACATCCCGGCCGGGCAGGTCCGAAACCGTGGCCACCGGTACCACGGCCGTGTCCTTCCAGCGGACCAGGCCCTCCCCGTCGGTTCCGGCCCACAGCGACCCCTGGAAGTCTTCCAGCAGGACCGTCGGCGTCCCTTCCACCGGGTACGCGGTCCAGGCCTCGTTGGCGAACCGGAGGATGCGTCCGTCCCGGGTGCCGGCCCAGATCACCCCCACGTGGTCGGCCAGGACGGAAACCAGCCGGACGGAGGGAATCCCCGCGCTCTCGCCGTAGATGCTGAGCCTCCCCCGGGCCCAGCGAACCAATCCGCCGCCGTCCGTGGCCACCCACACCACACCGTCGGCCGCCTGGCGGATGGACCGGACCGGAAAACGCGGGAACCCGAGGTCCTGCAGGTTCCGCATCACCCCGCCGGCCAGGCGGAAGAGCATCCCGTCGGCCGTGCCGATCCAGAGCGCCCCGTCGTTGCCTTCTTGGACGACGCTGATGTGGAAATCGGCGGTCGCGGCCGTGCGCGGGTCGTTCTTGACGGTGCTGCCGTCGGTGAAGAGCAGGCCCCGGTCCGTTCCCACCCAGACGCCGCCCTGGCGGGCCGGGCAGAGGGAGGTGACCCGGTCGACGT
>CAYTBK010000205.1:0-6233 GCA_964436005.1 uncultured Acidobacteriota bacterium | reverse complement strand
ATCAAGAACATCCGCAAGCAGATCGCCCAGGAACTGGGCATCGTCGTGCCGCCCATCCACATTTCCGACAACCTCAAGCTCCAGCCGCGCGAGTACTCTTTCCTCATCAAGGACAGCTCCATCGAGAAAAACGACCTCTACCCGGCCTTCATGCTGGCCATCAACCCCGGCATGGCCTCGGGGTCGCTGGACGGGATCTCGGCCCGCGAGCCGTCCTACCAGCTCCCCGCGGTCTGGATCCGCCCGGATAACCGCGAGCAGGCCCAGGTCATGGGGTACACCGTGGTGGACGCCGGAACCGTCCTCTCCACTCACCTGATGGAGGTGATCCGCCGCCACGCCCACGAACTGCTCACCCGGCAGGAAACCACCAAGATGGTGGACCGCGTGGCCAAGGAGAACCCCAAGGTCGTGGAGGAGCTCATCCCCAACATGCTCAGCATCGGGGACGTGCAGAAGGTGCTGCAGAACCTCCTGAAGGAGCGCGTGCCCATCCGCGACCTGGTGACGGTTCTGGAGACCCTGGCCGACTTCGGCCGGGCCACCCGCAACACCATGGAACTGACGGAGTTCGTCCGGCAGGCGCTCAAGCGGACCATCTGCGGCCGCCTGGTGGACGACCACGGCGAACTGCGTGTCTTCACCCTCAGCCCGGCGCTGGAGCGCAGCGTGACCGACAACATGCGCACCATGAACGACGTGCCGGTCTTCCTGCCCGATCCCGAAACCGCCCGCTCCATCCTGGAGAAGTTCCAGGCCATGTTCGGGAAGAGCCCCGACATGATGCGCTCCATCGTGCTGTGTTCCTCCAATGTCCGGCCCTTCCTGAAAAATTTCTTCGAGCAGTATTTCCCGCTGCTCACCCTCCTCTCCTACAGCGAGATTCCGTCCAACGTCCACGTCACTTCATTGGGGATGGTGAACTAACATGAAAATCAAAACCTTTCAAGCCGCGACGATCCAGGAGGCCTACCAGAAGATCAAGCAGGAACTCGGGCCCAACGCGCTGATCCTTTCCCAGCGCGAGGTCACCCGCCCGGGCGCTTCGCCCTCCCGCTTCTTCGAAGTGGCGGCGGCGACGGAGGACGTGCTGGCGGACGACCCCATGGAACAGGAACTCCGGCCGCCGGAGCCCATCCGGGGAACCTATTCCTTCCCCCGGGCCGCGGCGGAACGGCCCGCGGCGAAGACCGCGCCGGCCGAATCGACGTACGCCCCCCGGGAGGCGCCGGCGAAGGACCGGGCTCGCCCGCGGGCGCAGGCGCAGGCCCGCCCCGCCGCCGTCCGCACTTCGGCGGCCGCTGCGTCTTCGCTGGAGAATTCGCTCAGGAGCGAAATCGCCGACCTGCGGCGCATGGTCTTCCACCTTTCGCGCAAGACGTCGCTGGATCGGGAGATTCCCGAGAACAGCCCCTACTTCGACATCTACCAGGACATGCTGGCCTCGGAAGTGGACCCTTGGCTGGCCTGCAAGCTGATCGACGAGGCGGGCCGCGACTGCGAGGGCAGCCGGGACATGACGCCGGAGGCCTCGGTCTACCGGGCCTTGGACGCCTACCTGCAGGTCAGCCCCGGCGGCGCCGACGAGAAAATCCGCGCCGTGTTCTACGGGCCGACCGGGGTGGGGAAGACCACCACCATCGCCAAGCTGGCCGCCCGCTACGCCCTCGAACAGGGCCGGCGGGTGATGCTCATGACCCTCGACATGTTCCGCATCGCCGCCATGGACCAGTTGCGGACCTACGCCGACATCATCGGCATCCCCTGCGTGCCGGTGAAGAACCTGCCGCAGTTGCGGGAAGAGCTCAAGCGGCACGCCGCTTACGACGTGATCCTCGTCGACACCACCGGCCGGAGCCCGCGCGACGTGTCGGACCTGGAGCCCTTCATGTCCTGGTTCCGGGACTGCCCGGAGTTCGAGAAGCACCTGGTGGTGGGCGCCACGGCCCGGGTGGCCGATCTCCTGCACGCCGTGGACCGCTACGAGGGTTTCGGGACGGACAGCCTCTGCATCACGAAAATCGACGAGACCTTGTCGCTTGGCCATATCGTAAATCTCTTGGTCCGGAAAAAACTTCCGGTATCCTATCTGACAAACGGGCAGAACGTGCCAAGGGACCTGATCGTCCCCAACTCCCGGATCCTGGCCGAAACGCTCGTGAGAGGGAACTACAGGGAAGGAGCCGCCTGACATGAACGACCAAGCGTCCGATCTTCGGGAAATCACCTTGCAGCGCGAAGATTTTTACAGCCGGGCCGCCGCGGCCCATGTCGTCGCCGTCTCCTCGGGAAAGGGGGGGGTGGGGAAGACGAACCTGGCCGTCAATCTGTCCATATCCCTGGCCAAGCTGGGAAGTCGCGTCTGCATCCTCGACGCGGACTTCGGGCTGGCGAACATCGACGTCCTCCTGGGCCTGGCGCCCAAGGAGCACCTCGCCCACGTGCTGTTCGGCGACGCCCGCCTGGACGACATCATCCTCGAGGGGCCGGCCGGCATCTCCATCATCCCCGCCTCCTCGGGCATGGAAAAGATGACGAATCTCACGCCGCGGGACAAGGACCTGCTCTGGGCCAAGCTGCACGGCGTCATGGCCCGCATGGACTGGCTGATCATCGACACGGCGGCCGGCATCTCGCCCATGGTCATGGATTTTCTGGTCCGGGCCGAGGATGTGCTGCTGGTGTGCAACATGGAGCCCACGTCGCTGGTCGACGCCTACGCCCTGGTCAAGGTCCTGGAGATGCGCAACGCCGGCAAGCCGGTCCACATGGTGGTGAACGGGGTCTACACGGACGCCGAGGGCCGCGAGGTGCACAGCCAGCTCAACCAGGTGACGGAGAACTTCCTGCGCCGCACCGTCGATTACCTGGGCTGGGTGGCGTTTGACGACAACGTTCCGGCCGCCGTGCGCATGCAGCGGGCCGTCACCGACTGGAAACCCGGTTGCGCTGCGTCCCGCAGTTATATCCGCCTGGCGAAAGCGCTGGCCGCGCATTTCGCCGAAAAACAAGCCGCCCGCGGTTGAGACGGCAGGAAAGGGGGCGAGCATGTCCATCTCCGAAGAAACGAGCGTTCCGGGCTGCAACCCGGCTTTGACGCCGGAAGAGAGGGAGCGGCTCATTTTCGAGGCCCTTTCCTATGTCAAGTTCCGGGCCGTTCGCGTCCACCAGCAGCTTTGCCGGAGCGTGGAGCTGTCCGACATCATGAGCGCCGGCATCGTCGGGCTGCTGGACGCCGCGGACCGTTTCGACCCCTCCCGCGGGATCAAGTTCCAGACTTTCGCCCAGCCCCGCGTGGACGGCGCCATCAAGGATTCCCTCCGCCGCATGGACTGGGCTTCGCGGGGCGCCCGCCAGCGCCGGAAGCGCTACGACGCCGCCCACAAGGCTCTCTCCGAAAGGTTGGGGCGCGAACCCCAGGAAGAAGAAATGGCGGAGGAGATGGGCGTGAGCGGGGCCGACGTGCGGGATGCCTCGCGGGAGATGGTGTTCATCCCGCTGGGTGTTTTCGCCGAGGCCTCGGGCGATCGCGGCAGCCTGGTGCTCAAGGACGAGGAGTCCGAAGACCCCTACGCCACCTGCGAGCGCCGGGAACTGTTCGACCGGCTGGTGGCGGAGTTGAAGAAGCTGGACGAGCGGGAGTTCCGCATTCTGTCGCTCTATTATTACAACGAGTTGAACATGAAGGAGATCGGCCTGGCGCTGGGGGTGACCGAATCGCGGGTGTCCCAGCTGCACAACCAGGCGGTCATGAAATTGAGAAACCGGCTGCAGGTGGTTTTCCGCGGCCGCCGGCCGTGACGATTCCCCAGGGAGGGACAGCATGGATCGCGTACTGAGTCAGGAAGAGATCGACGCCCTATTCCAGGCGATGCAGGGCAAGGACGAGAAGGCCGCCGCCGCCGGCCCCGCGGCGGCTGCCGGCCCCGCGGCCAAGCCGAAGAAGAAGGTGACTCCCTTCGACTTCCGCCAGTCCGACCGCATATCCAAGGACCTGATCCGGCACCTCCACATGATCCACGAGCTGTTCGCCCGCAATTTTTCCTCTTCCCTGTCGGCCTACCTGCGCGCCTTCGTCGAGGTCAACCTGGTGTCGGTGGAACAGATGAGCTACTCGGAGTTCCTCCAGTTCATCCCGGAGATCACGAGCTACAACTCGATTTCCCTCAAGCCGCTGGACGGCAACATCATCCTGGAGATCAACCCGAACCTGATCTTCCCCATGATCGACATCCTGCTCGGCGGCCCCGGCCTGCCCCCCATGGTGAAACGGGGCATCACCGAGATCGAGAACTCGCTCATCGAAGGCATCATCCAGCAGGCGCTGCGCGATCTCCGGGAAGCCTGGAAACCGATCATCGAGCTGGATTTCCAGGTGGAGGTATCCGAGTCCAAGCCGCAACTGCTGCAGGTCATCGCCATCTCCGAGACGGTGGTGGCCATCGGCTTCGAAATGAAGTTCGGGGACAACCGCGGCATGATGAACGTGGCCATCCCCACGATTCTTCTCAAGATGATCCGCCACCATTTCGACCAGCAGTACAGTTTCCGGCGCAAGGAAAAACACCAGGCCAACCGCGAACGGATCGAGCGCATCCTCCACAAGGTGCCCATGATCCTAAGCGGCGAAGTCCACGGCGGGCACATCTCCATCCGGGACTTCCTGGACATGGACGTGGGGGACGTCTTCATGTTCCCCCACCGGGTGAAGCACCCCATCCTGGTCTCCGTGGAGAGCATGCCGCGCTACACGGCGAACCTGCTGACCGTCGGCAACCGGAAGGGGCTGCGCCTGATCGACCTTCTGCCGGAAGACGAAGTGGGGATGCCCAACCCTGAAATCACCAAAGGAGCCTGACGATGGACCCGAACAATTCCATGGTGTGGAAACGGTTTCTGCAGATTCTCGGACAATGTTCCCTGGAAGTGTTCAAGAACATCGGCCCGGAGCAGGAATCCGTCGACGTCGAGGAAACGCCTTTCTCCAAATGGTCCAACGAGCCGCAGATGCCGGTGCGCTACCCCATCACCGTGTCCATCCCGTACAGCGGGAAAATGAACGGCAACCTTTGGTTCATCTTCTCCCGTGGCCTGGCCGCCCGGATCTCCCAGGCCTTCCTCGGCACGCCGCTCGAGGACGGGGACCCCATCATCCCCGACCTGCAGGACGCCCTGGCGGAAACCGCCAACCAGCTTTCCGGAAGCTACAACACCCAGTTCCGCAAGGCGTTCGGAGAGCCGCTCAACGTGCAGTCTCCGAAACTGGGCGGGCTGCCGGACATCCTCCGCTCCGTCGACGGCAACTACCTCGGCTCCAAGGCTATCGTGGCCGTCATCTTCCTGGATGCGGCCAAGAAGGAAGCCATCGGCATCCTGCCCGACAACGAGTTCGCCGCCATCTTCGAGGATGCGCCCGCTCCGGCCAAGAGCGCCCCGGCCCCGGAGCCGGCCAAGGCGCCGCCCCCGCCCATGCCGCCGCCCAAGGCGCCCATGCCCGGGGCCGCCTTCCCGGCGCCGCCGCCGCCGGCGGGCAGCCAGCCGGCCGCCGCCCCGATGTTCCAGGCGCCGGCCCCGCCCGACATCCCGAACATCGACCTGATCCTCGACATCGACCTGGACGTCGTCATGCGCATCGGTTCCCGGCTGATGCTCATCAAGGACATCCTGAACCTGACTTCGGGCGCCGTCATCGAGCTCGACAAGTCGATTTCCGACCCCGTCGAGATCCGGGTGAACGACAAGCCTATCGCTTACGGGGAAGTCGTGGTGGCAGAAGGGAACTACGCCATCCGTATCACCAAGATCGCCAACCGGATGGAGCGCATCCGCTCCCTCGGCTGAGCAGACTGCAGAAAGGAGGAAGCCATGAACGAGATGATGCTGTGGATCCTGATTTTGGTGGATGTGGGGCTCTTGGTGACCTCCGCCATCCTTTTCTCCTCCCTGCGGGCTGAACGGAAGAGCCGCCAGGAGCAGTTCGAGCGCACGAACCACATTGCCTTCATGCTGGAAGAAATGGTAAGGTTGAACGAGTGCGCTTTCCGCAACATGACGCACACGATTCACTCCATCGAGACGGAAGTCAAGAAGACGGAACGAGACAGCGAAGTGCCCTCGGGCGAAAAGCGCCATCGCGTGCTGAATCTTCTGCGGAAGGGCATGGATGTCGACGAGGTGACCCGGCGGCTGAACATCCCGCGCGGCGAAGTGGAACTGGCCGCCCAGATCGCCAG
>CAYTBK010000204.1:0-6234 GCA_964436005.1 uncultured Acidobacteriota bacterium | reverse complement strand
TGCCGGGCGGGGATCCCCACGGTGGAGATCAACCCCGGCGAGACCTGCGTGTCCGGGCTGGTGAAACACCGGCTGCGCGCCGGCGCCGCGGAGGCCCTCCGCGAGATCGCCCGTCGCCTCGGCCAGGCCTGGAGCAACGAGTGAGCTGTTTCATCCACTCTCCGTATGAATATAGTCAAGTGCTGTCGATTCGAAACAAGGTGGTTACAACGGAGAATCTTGCAAAGGGATTCCCACAACAGGTATTCACCCGGGATTTCTCTCGGTTCCGTTTTATAGAGTTTGACTTGATGATGGCGCCGGATTATTGGCATGTTCTTCAATCATTTGCCAACTTGTATGGGGACGAGGAGCTATATCTGCTGACCATCGATCCGGCCCCCGAATATTTTCACACTCATTTCCGCCGATATGGGGCGTTGCGTCTGAAAACGGGCTCGACGGCAGGCGATTACAGTGCGGCGATTTTTGATGAGCCCATGGGAAGCCCGGCAGACGCGCTCTGTTACAACACGAGAGTGGTAACCTGGTTCGGAGGTTCCGGCCGATGGGCAATGTATGGCGAGCGCGATCTGGCAACCGGCGCCGTGGCCGCCGGGGAATGCCCGTCGACATCTCCGCAAGAAGTGGACATCTCTTCCGGTGCGAAGGATTGCCCAGCAATGGCCTCGAGAAGAATGGCGGCGCAGTCCTGCACCCTCAGTGGATAGTGGGAAAAGAAGTACGGTCTTTGGTATTGAATGCACCGGGTCGGTCTGCGGTCATCCAATGCCTCGAGAAGGGCTGGGACAGCCTTGTCGGACAGTTTCAGCAGTCGGACGGCAGGACTCCTGCCTTTTCGCGGATCGGCAAGAATGTCGCAAGCACCTGGAAAAGAGATCTGTCGCCCGTTCTGTTCTGTCAATCTGCCGACAAGAAAATGCGGGAGATCGGTGGCTGTCTGGCCGAGGGGGTTGTCCATTTTGTGAACAATTTCTGACACAGAAGCCACATAGTCTGTCATCTCTGCATGGTAGCGGCAGCGAGGGAAGTTCTTTGAAACGTTGGAGAGTCGATTCAGCAGGGCCGCCCAGGGAATGTCAGGGCGGCCCATGTCCAAAATGATCCGCCAAAGCTCTTCGGTCCCCAACTCATCCTGGACCCAGGACAGTAGTTCCCCGGGCTTTTCCAGCGGCCTTCCGTCATCGCTATCCTCGGGCAAGGAAGATCTCAGCAATGTCAGCAGTTCGTCCGCCTCCCGGTCTTGTCCTTTCCCCCGGGCACCCCAAGCCAGAAAAAACACATCTAGAATTGTATGCTCGCCCTGGATGGGACGGGATTCATCCGTTACTCTCAACCCATCCGCACACTGTTTCACCGCAGTCGCCAGGTCGGACCGCTGGAAGCGGACGCGCTTGTAGGAAGGCGTGTGCTTCGGGGTACGTTTCAATGTTGTTGTTGCTCCCTGGAAATCCAGGATTGTAAAAGAGCGGCCGTCTTCCTTGAGCAGGTAAGCGTGAATTGTTTGATTGTAAACACCTTCCTGTGTCCTGGTCCAATTGCCGGTTTCCACTTCCACGAACGTGCAACATTTCGGGTCCGGCAATCCCAGAGTGGCGGCCCATTTTTCCAGTGCCTTGAGGTCGTCCCCTGTTGGATCCTGATGACGCGCTTTCTCTGTCTGTGCCGTTAGCCCGGTCATGAATAGAAAAACGATCAGCGAAATCCAGACCACGCATCCTGGGGGAGGCGCAAGTTTTTTGTCAACCCGTTTGTTCACAATCGATGGCATGGTTGGCAAACATAGCACCAAATCAAGTAGTTGGCAACCGTGATGATCAGAATTGAAAGAGAGGAACGAAATAGGGATGTTTGAGTCTTCCCAGGTTGCCGGATGAGCGCCATTCGGCTGCATAATGATGCAAATGCAGACTTGAAGGCGGAACGGCGTTCCGGATCGCGGAGGGGCGGGGGACCATGGCGAAGGCGCTCCAGTGCAGCATCGTTTCAACCGGCTGGGTTGGGTGGTACAGAAATATCTGGAGCCTGTGGTGGCCCTGGCGGCGGCCATGACGGCGCTGCTCATCCGGATCAACCACGTCATGCACGAGGGCGACTTCGCCCTCTTCTTCCGTGAGGAGATAACCACTAATAACACTAATGGGATAATGCAATGCGGTGAAAAGTCATTTCCGCTTCCTCCGGTCGGTGAACCGATGCGGGCGGGAGGCTCAGCCCCGGCCGAAGGCCCGGCCGATGTCCCGGACGTTGAGGCGGAGCACGACGGGCCGGCCGTGGGGGCAGGTGGTCGGGTCTTCGGCCCGCAGCAGGGCCGAGACGATGGACTGCTGGCTTTCCCGGGTCAGGGGGGTGTTGATCTTCACCGCGGCCCGGCAGGCCAGCCCCGCCGCCAGCCGGCGTCGGCAGTCGGCCACGGACAGGGCGTCGGGCTCGTCCTCGATGCGGGCGAGGCTCTCCTGCAGCAGCCCCTCCACCTCGCACGGCCCGGCCAGGGCGGGCACCGCCTGGACGATGGCATCGCGCGCCCCGAAGCGGGACACTTCGAAGCCGTTGGCGTTGAGCCGCGCTTCCAGCTGGTCCCAGATGGCGGCCTGGTGGGGGCTCAGGGGCACGTGGACGGGCAGCAGCAGCTGCTGGCGGGCCACTTTGCCCCGGGTCAGCTGCGCCAGGAAATCCTCGAACAGGACCCGTTCGTGGGCGACGTGCTGGTCGATGACCACGAGTTCCTCCCGGCTGGCCGCCACGATGAAGCTTTCCCGCCACTGGCCCAGGACTTTCCAGGGCCCTTCGTCCCCGCTCTCCCAGAGCCCGGCCTGGGCGGGCGCGGGGGCGGTTGCGGGCTCCGCGATCCCCGCCACGGCCTCGGCCGTCCCCCGGGGGGGGAAGAGGGGCGGACGGTACGTTTCCCGCGCCGCCGGGGCGGGCCAGGGCGAGTCCAGGATGTCCTTCACGCGGGCGATCCGCTCCGCCGCCGGGTCGCCGGGGCCGGCGGGCGGTTCGCCGCCGGCGGGCCGGGGGCTTTCCGGCGTCGCCGGGAAAGGGTCCGGGCCGGCCGGCCGGCCGAGAGCCTCCCCGACCACGGCGAAGGATTTCCCCGCGCTCAGGGCGGCGGCCAGCGCCTCCGCCAGGAAGCTCTGCACCTGCCAGGCGTGGCGGAAGCGGATCTCCGTCTTGGCCGGGTGCACGTTCACGTCGATTTCCCCGCAGTCGATGTCGAGGAAGAGGATCGCCGCCGGGTAGGTGCCGCCGGGGATGATGCCCCGGTACGCCTGGTTCAGGGCGGCGGAGACGACCCGGTCCCGCACCATTCTGTCGTTGATGAAAAAGTACTGTCCCTCCGAAGAGGAGGTCTTGCGGTGCGGCGGCGAGACCAGGCCCCAGACGCGCATGTCGGCGCGCTCGGACAGGACCGGCAGCATGTCGCGGTGGAACTCGTTCCCGAAGACCTGCAGGACCCGCTCGTCCCGCGAGCCGACGGGCGGGGCGTCGAGCACGGGCCTGCCGTTGTGGGCCAGCGTGACGTGGACGCCGGGGCGGGCCAGGGCGTAGTGGGTGACCAGGCGGATGGTGTGCGAGGACTCGGTGGCGTCGGTGCGCAGGAACTTGCGCCGGGCGGGGACGTTGTAGAAGAGGTCGCGGACGGTGATCTCCGTCCCGCCCGCCCAGGCGAGCTCGCGGACGTCGAGGAAGCGCCCGCCCTCGATCTCCACCAGGGTGCCGGGCCCGCCGGCCGATTCCCGGGGCGCCGTCTTCAGGGTCAGGCGCGACACCGAGGCGATGGAGGGCAGGGCCTCGCCGCGGAAGCCCAGGGTCTGCACGGTCTCGAGGTCGTCGGCCGTGCGCAGCTTGCTGGTGGCGTGGTGCTCGAAGGCCAGCAGGGCGTCGTCGCGGTCCATGCCCTCGCCGTCGTCGCGGACCCGGATGAGGGACTTCCCCCCCGCCTGCACCTCCACTTCGATGCGCCGCGCCCCGGCGTCGATAGCGTTTTCCATGAGCTCCTTGACGGCCGAGGCGGGGCGCTCCACGATTTCCCCGGCGGCGATGCGGTTGGCCACGATGTCGGGCAGGACGGCGATCCTGGGCATGCTTTCCTCCTGCTACTTGCCGATGCAGAAAGTCGAGAAGATGCGGTCGAGCACCTCTTCCGGCGCCGTTTCCCCGGTCAGGGCGTCCAGGGACGAGAGGGCGCGCCGCAGGTGCAGCACGGCGTACTCCTCCGAGTGCCCGGCGCCCAGGGTGGCGGCCGCCTCGTCCAGGGCGCCGGCGGCATCCCGGATGCACCCCTGCTGCCGGAGGGTGGGCAGGAAACCCTGCTGCTCCTCCTCCGAACCGCTGGATCCGGGCAGGATGGCGTGGTACAGGGCGCGGCGCAGCTCCTCCAGGTTGTGGCCCGTCCGGGCGGACACCGGGATGGGGCGGCTGTCCGGGAAAAGCGGGCCCAGGTGGTCCGGCGGGCAGGCCGGGGGCAGGTCGGCCTTGCTGAGGGCCACGACGACCCGGGCGCCGGAGAGGGCTTCCCGGGCGTGCTCGTCCTCCGGCCCCCAGGGCCGCGAGCCGTCGACGACGAAGAGCACGGCGTCGGCGTCGGCCACCACCTGGCGCGTCCGGCGGATGCTCAGGGACTCCAGCGGGTCTTCCGTGGGGCGGATGCCCGCCGTGTCGGCCAGAACGACGGGGAGGCCGTACAGGCTGGCCGATTCCCGGATGGTGTCGCGGGTGGTGCCGGGCAGGTCGGCCACGATGGCGCGCTCCCTGCCCAGCAACGCGTTGAAGAGGGTGGATTTGCCGGCGTTGGGGCGGCCGGCCAGGACCAGGGAGAATCCGTTCTCGGCCAGGGCGGCGAAGCGGAAGCGCTTTTCCAGCGCGGCCAGCCGGGCGCGGAGTTCCCGCGCCTCCTCGTCGAACCGGGCGGCCACTCCCAGCCCGCCCTGGTCCTCGTCGAACTCCAGCACCGTCTCCATCCGGACCAGCAGGTCCAGCAGGGCCTCCTTGACGGGCCGCACGGCCGCGGCGGCCTCGCCGCCGGCCTGGCGACGGGCGACGCGGGCCTGCAGTTCCGTGCGGGCGGCCGTGAGGTTGCGCACGGCCTCGGCCTGGCACAGGTCCATCTTGCCGTTGCGGAAGGCCCGGCGGGTGTACTCCCCGGGTTCGGCGAGGCGGGCGCCGAGCCGCCGGCAGACCGCCAGCGCCCGCTCCACCAGGACGGGCGAGCCGTGCAGGGAGAGCTCGGCCACGTCTTCCCCGGTGTAGCTGTGCGGCGCCGGGAAAAAGACGGCTAGGCCCTCGTCGACGACCTCGCCGCCGGCGGGGTCCGTCAGGCGGCCCAGGACGGCCCGGCGGGGGCGGAAAGGGGAGCGGCCGGCTCGGGGGGGTGCGGAGGGGCGGAAGATGGTTTCGAGGATCTGGCGGGCCCGGCTTCCGCTCAGCCGCACCACCGAAACCCCCCCGTGTCCGGGGGGGGTGACGGGGGCGACGATGGTGTCCTGCAGCCGGGCCGGGTCGAAACGCGGCATGGAGGGGTTACTTCCCCTTGCGTGCGGTCGAGGCCAGCTCCACCTTGGGGGTCTTGATCAGGCGCTCGGAGACGGCCTGCATGCCCCAGGCGAAGATGTTGCTGAAGAGGAAGTAGATGACCAGGCCGCTGGCCAGGGAGATGAACATGAAGGTCATGATGACCGGCATCACCCACATCATCATCTTCTGCGACTTGTTGTCCTGCCCGGGGGCGGTGGGCGTCTGCTTCATCTGGACGATCATGCTGGCGCCCATGAGGATGGGGGTGATCCAGGTCGGGTCGGCCATGGAGAGGTCCCGGATCCAGAGCACGAACGGCTGGCGCCAGAACTCGATGGACTGGCTGACCAGGCTGTAGAAGGCGAAGAGGAAGGGCAGCTGGGCCAGCAGGGGCAGGCAGCCGCCCATGGGGTTGACGCCGGCCTCCTTGTAGAGGGCCATCGTCTCGGCGTTCATCCGCTGACGGTCCTCGGCGGACTTCTTCCCGCGGTAGCGGGCCTGGATGGCCTTCATCTGGGGCTGGATCACCTGCATCTTCTTCATGCTCTTCATCTGGTGGAAGCGCAGGGGGAACAGGGCCAGGGTGATGATGAAGGTGAGGGCGACCAGGCACCAGCCCATGTTGGGCACGCCCTTGTGCACCCAGAGCATGACGTAGTGCAGCGGGCGGACGATGAAGGAGAACATGCCGTAGTCGATGGTCTGCGTCAGGTCGCCGCG
>CAYTBK010000203.1:0-6258 GCA_964436005.1 uncultured Acidobacteriota bacterium | reverse complement strand
GTGGCCCTCATGCCCTGCTCGGCCAAGAAGTTCGAGTGCAACCGCCCCGAGATGGCCGACTCCGGCTACAAGGACATCGACTACGGCCTCACCACCCGCGAGCTGGCCAAAATGTTCCAGGAAGCCGGTATCCACCTGCCCGGCCTGCCCAAGTCGGACTTCGACGACCCCTTCGGCACGGCCACCGGCTCCGGCGTCATCTTCGGCGCCACGGGCGGCGTCATGGAAGCCGCCCTGCGCACCGTCATCGAACTGGTCACGGGCAACAAGGTCGAGACCCTTTTCGAACACGCGGACATCATCCCGGTACGCGGCTTCGAAGGCTGCCGCATCGTCGAACTGCCGGCGATCGAGGCGGTCGGCCCCGTTCCGGACCTCCTGAAGAACTTGGTCCCGAACTGGGACTGGCTCAAGGGAGCCGTCCTGCGCGTCGGCGTGGCCCACGGCACCGCCAACGCCAAGAAGGTGATGGAAGACATCAAGGCCGGCGGGGAATTCTCCAAGTGCCACTTCATCGAGATCATGGGCTGCCCGGGCGGCTGCATCGGCGGCGGCGGCCAGCCGATCCCCACCAGCCCGGAGATCCGTGCGGCGCGCGCCAAGGCCATCTACGCCGAAGACGCGGCCTACGAGGTCCGCAAATCGCACGAAAACCCGGCCGTGCTGAAACTCTACACGGAGTTCCTGACGGAGGGGCCCTGCAGCCACCTGTCCCACAAACTGCTGCACACGCACTACACGCCGCGCGGGAAGTACATCGTCTGATTCTTCCCCGCCGACGCGCAGTTCACTGTGGCAAACTCCATCCGGCCGCCGCTCCCGGCGGCCGGATTTTTTCCGGTTGGCCGATGCCTTTCAGTTTGCAGACACCCGATACCCGGATTGGGACACCCACGCAGATTGGGGCACCCGTGCAGATTCGGACACCCAACAGATTCGGACACCCAATGTTCGAGTTCGACCTTGTTCCTATTCAGACACTCAGTTTGCGGCATCGAAGATTTGCTGCCATCGAAAAACAGGCCAGAGTTTTCTGCCTCCGTTTCCAGGCGTGGCAGCTGAGCCTCCAGAACGGAACAGATTTCATTTCAATCATCAGAGGAGAAACAAATGGGCAACAGCCTTCAATACCTGAAACCGGTTGAACCGACAGAAAAGTTCTCTCTGGCCGAACTGGACACCCTCGAGAAGATCAACGCCCGGATCGCTGCTGGGCGCAACCTGGAGGAGGTCATCACGTTCCTTTTCGAAACCGTGCGAGCAGTTTCCCCTTGCGACCGAATCGGGCTGTCCTTCCTCGAGGAGGGAGGGCGTCGGCTGGTAGCCCACTTCGCCGTCGCCGCCTATTCTCCTCTACTTCTCCGCAAAGGATACGCCGAAGACCTGCATGGTTCGTCGCTGGAACGCGTCATCCACGAGAGAACTCCCCGGATCATCAACGACCTCGAAGCCTACCTGGCCACCCACCCCAGAAGCGTCTCCACCCGGATTCTCTTGCGAGAAGGGGTGCGTTCCAGCCTGACCTGCCCACTTTACGTCGACGACCGGGTGGTGGGGCTGCTGTTCCGCTCCTCGCGGGAGAAGAACGCCTACGACGGAACTCACGTCAAGCTGCACCTGGCCATGGCCGAACGTATCGGTCAGGCCGTCGAGAAGGCCTACCGCATCGAGCAATTGGAAGCGGCCAACGCAGCCTACACCGAGATGCTGGGGTTCGTCTCCCACGAGCTCAAAAGCCCGCTGGCCTCCATCATCATGGACGGCAAGGTCCTGGGTGACGGATACCTGGGCGAGCTGTCAGGGCCCCAGTTCGACAAGGTCGGCCGCATGATCGGCAAGGCGGAATACCTGCTGAACCTGGTGCGCGAGTACCTCGACCTCGCCCGGATCGAGAGCGGCACCCTGGAACTGAACGCCCGGAAAGAGGTTCTCTTCGCCGGAGAAGTCGTCGAGCCGGCCATCGACATCGTGAAACCCCAGATCGAGGAGAAGCGGATGCGCCTCGTGGCGGAACTGGACGAGTCACTGCGCTGCGACTGCGACCCCGACCTCATGAAGATCGTCGTGGTCAACCTGGTGGGCAACGCGGCCAAGTACGGGAACGAGGGGGGAGAAATCCATGCGCGCCTGTGGAAAGAAGAAGACTGGTTGCGCGCTGCGGTGCGCAACGAGGGGCCGGGCTTCCCGAAAAGCATGCGAGGCCGGCTGTTCCGCAAGTTCTCCCGCCTGGACACACCCGAACTGAGGGCCCGCAAGGGCACGGGAGTCGGCTTGTACACCACCTGGCGCATCGTGGAACTGCACGGCGGCCGGATCGACGCCGTTTCCGAGGAGGGCGCCTGGGCGGAGTTTTCTTTCGAAATTCCGCAGTTCCAGTCGGGGAAAGCCTGAGCAATCGCGAAAAAACGGACACCCGCTTCCTTTGCCCAGATCGTGGGTGTCCACATTAGCCCATCCCGATTTCCTTCTCCCTATCATGTGGGTGTCCACTTTCAGACAAGATGATTACATATGAAAAATAAAAATTTAGTTTCATTGGCAGCAACCGCTTTCGTCACTTTTTCCCTATTTTTCCTTGCCAGTTGCGCCCGCGGCCCACAGGAGTTCCATTCCCCGGAGGGAAAATTCCAGGTCATCTTTCCACCTGGGTTGTCCACCCCGCAAGAAATGCGTCACCGGATGCCCCTACCCGCCATGGGCGGGTCCATCGAAGTGGTCATGATCCTGGCCGAGAACAGCGATGGCGCCTGCGCGGTCAGCTACAACGATTTCCCTGCCCAGCTGCTGGATTCCATGGGTTCGCGCAGCAACATCTACGATGGCGGGCAAAATGGCGCGGTGAGCAACATCAACGGCCAGGTGGAGGCCTCGTTCGACATCACCATCGCCGGCAAGGAAGGCCGATCCTTCACCTTCACCGCTACGCGGGAGGGCAAGCAGGTATACGGGCGCGGAGACCTGGTGATGGTGGGTAACCGCCTGTACCAACTGCTTTTCATGAACACCGACCGCGCCAGGCTGGCCAGCGACGACTGCAAGAGGTTTTTCCAATCCTTCACCCTTCAGCCGTGACGGCCCGCTCATTCCGTTTGTGATAGAATTCGCGCTTCCGCCCGAGCGCTCATCCCCTGGTTCGGGAATGACGCCCAAACGGCATGAATCGTAGGAGATGTCGCCGATGACCCCAGAAAAACAGATCGCCCCGCCGGGCATTTCGGCGATACCGTCGCACGATTTCGCGTTGGACAGGGCCATTGAAACCGTAGAACGCTTCGCCCGGCGTAACCGGGCCGTGGCAGCCTGGCGGGTTGTTCAGGCTGCCGAGGGCAAGTACCGGCCATTTCCGGAAACGCTTCACCCACGCCTGGCCGAAGCATTGCGCTCCCAGGGGATTCACACGCTGTACAGCCATCAGGCGGAAGCAGTGGCCGCCTCCCTGCAGGGCAGAAACGTGGTGCTCGTCACCCCGACGGCTTCCGGGAAAACATTGGCCTATAACCTGCCCGTGCTGCAGTCCTGCCTGGAGGACAGCACGTCCCGGGCGCTCTATCTCTTCCCCACGAAGGCGCTTTCCCAGGATCAACTCTCGGGCCTGCTCAACCTGATCGACGGCGCGGGCGGCGGCATCCGGACCCATACCTACGACGGAGACACGCCGGGGGACGCCAGGCGAGCCATCCGGGAAATGGGGAACATCGTCATCTCCAACCCGGACATGCTCCACCAGGCCATCCTCCCCCACCACACCAAGTGGGTCAAGCTCTTCCGCAATCTCAAATACGTGGTGGTTGACGAGATCCACACCTACCGGGGGGTCTTCGGATCCCATGTGGCCAACCTATTCCGTCGGTTGAAGAGGGTCTGCGAATTCTACGGGGCCCGCCCGCGATTCATCTGCTGTTCTGCCACCATCGCCAATCCTTCCCAACTCGCCGAACGCCTGACCGGCGAACCATTCACGCTGGTAGACGAAAATGGCGCCCCCACCGGCGAGAAGGTCATCCTGTTCTACAACCCGCCCGTAGTGAACCCGGAATTGGGTATCCGCCAGAGCTATCTCACCGCCACCCGGAAGCTCGCCACCATCCTGCTGCGGGAAGGAGTGCCAACCATCGTTTTCGCCGCCAGCCGCCTCAACGTGGAAGTGCTGGTGAAATACCTCAAGGACGCCGTGGAGCGCCGCATTCCCGACAAGGGCCAGATCCGGGGCTACCGCGGCGGATACCTGCCCAACGTGCGCCGGGAGATCGAGCGGGGCCTCCGCGAGGGGAGCATCCGCGGGGTGGTGGGCACCAACGCCCTGGAATTGGGCATCGACATCGGCTCGCTCAATGCCTGCGTCATCGCCGGGTATCCCGGGTCCATCGCCGCCACCTGGCAACAGTCCGGCCGCGCAGGGCGCAAGTCCGGCCGGGCTTTCGTCGCCCTGGTGGGCCGGAGCCTGCCGCTGGACCAATTCATCATGAACGACCCGGACTACTTTTTCGGCAAGTCTCCGGAACATGCGTTGATCAACCCCGACAACCCGCTCATCTTCATGAACCATTTGAAATGCGCGGCGTTCGAGCTTCCCTTCCGGGACGGCGAACGATTCGGGCAAGAAGACCCGTCGGAGTTCCTCCAACTGCTGGTGGAAGACGGCATCCTCCACCGCAGCGCCGGCCGGACCCACTGGATGAATCAGGCCTACCCGGCCGACGACGTGAGCCTCCGGAACATCGCCGACGGCAACTTCGTGGTCCTCGACGCCGACGACGGGAACAAGGCGGTGGGGGAGGTTGACTTCGACAGTGCCCCGGAACTGATTCACAAGGATGCCGTCTACCTGGTGGAAAGCGTGCCCTACGTCGTCGAAAAGCTGGACTACGAGGGCCGGAAGGCCTACGTGCGGCAAGGAGAGGTAGACTATTTTACCGACGCCATCGTCTACACCAGCGTCCGGGTACTGGAGGAATTCCGCCAGGCGGCGGAGGGCGACGCCCTTCAGGAGCACGGCGAAGTCCATGTGGTGAAGGAGTTCGCCGGATTCAAGAAAGTGCGTTTCTACACCTCCGAAAACCTGGGCTATGGGGACATCCACCTTCCTCAGCACGACCTCCACACCACCGCCTACTGGCTGACCGGAAGGCCGCAAGCCCTGGAGGGGCTCCCTTACACCCGGCTGGAACTGGTCGACGGCTTCCTCGGGGCAGCCTACGCACTGCACAACGTGGCCACCCTGCTCCTCATGTGCGACTACGGCGACCTCGGCCGCAGCGTCGGCGACCGCCACGCGAGGTGGTACGCCGCCTTGACCGCCCAGGGCAAAGGTTTCTTCTCCGCGGACGGCCGCCTGGACGAGGGCGAACTCGCCTTTTTCGACCGTTTCGAGCCAACCCTGTTTCTGTACGACAACATCACCGGAGGCATCGGCCTCGCCGAAGACCTGTACGAAAGAAGAAACGAACTGCTGGAGAGGACCATTCACCTGGTGAGCGCCTGCGGCTGCGAGCGCGGCTGCCCTTCCTGCGTCGGCCCCGTGGTGGAGGCGGAGGCCAAGACCAAGCCCATCGCATTGGACATCCTGTCCATATTACTGGGCAAAGAAGGAAAGCGGTAAGCGGAAACCTGGGCCTGGCGAAATGTATGTTGAGGCAAAGTCACAATAAATTTCAAGATAGTCGCAATATTTCGCCGCGCAGTCTCGCCTCATGACAGGAACGTACTTAGATGAAAATGGGTCACCGCGATAAAATTCTCACAGCAATCTTTATCGGGATCGCTGCCTTGTCGCTCGGCTATGCGTGCAGCGCGGGATTTCCACAAGAGACCGATCTGCAGTGGCGGATGCGCGAAGGACAGGCATTCCTGGACGGGTATTTCGCTTGGGCCGGGAATCAAGTGAGCTGGGCCACCTATCCACCTTTCTGGTCCATCCTATTTGCCCCGCTAGCCTTGCTTTCCAAGACGGCCGCACACAATTTTTGGCTGGTAGCCAATCTCGCCTTCACCGCCTTCATCGTAATCAACATCCACTATTGTTGGGGAAAAATTCTCAGGCCTCCATGGACAATATGGCTCGGGTGTTTCCTGATGACCTGGGTTTCCTGGCGGGTGACCTTGCGTCAAGGCCAACTGAGCCTTTTCGTCCTGCTGCTGTTGACTACCATGTACCGATACAAGGACAAACAAAAGATAAAAGCAGGGATCTGTTTGAGCCTGTCCTTAATCCGAAGTTTTTGAGCTAGAAACGAGATAACCGAATGACGTGGCAGGACA
>CAYTBK010000202.1:0-6266 GCA_964436005.1 uncultured Acidobacteriota bacterium | reverse complement strand
CGGGGACCTTCGAGGCCAACGTCAGGCTGTCCGCCAGCCGGGCCGAGGCCGTGGTCAAGGCGCTGACGGCCGGGCACGGCGTCGCCGCGTCGCGGTTGCAGCCCTTCGGGGCCGGGCCGACCGCGCCCGTGGCTTCCAACCGGACGGAGGAGGGCCGGGCGAAGAACCGCCGGGTGGACCTGGTGGCCCAGTGACGGCGGGAAGGCGTCCCCGATGAAACAACGGCCGCCAAAGGGCGCACGGAAGCGGGGGGCCGTTTTCCTTCCGCAGGCATCCGCCATGGATGCCAGAAGCGCCGCCCGGCGTTTGGCCGATCAGGCTGCCGGCCCGCCGGCCTTCCTCAGGTTTCGACCGATGCCCCGTCGCGGTTCTCCGCTTTTGCCGTCGTCTCCACGCTGCGTCTGGTTCCGGGGCCAGGGGTGATTGCTTCTGGCCGTGGCGGTGGTCCCGGGGGCGAGCCCGGCGGCATTCCCCTCTTGAGATCGGGCTAGACGCCTCCGTCGGCGCGTTCGCCGCCGATCAGCGACCAATGGGTGTGGATCAGGCGCCATTGCCCCGCCTGGCGGACATAGACTTCGGTGCAGTTCCAGGGCAAGCGCGCCGTCACCGTGCCGTCGGCATCGAGCCCGGCCCAGAGGAAGCGGTAGGTGAGCAGAGCCGCATCGCCCACCCGGTCGATGCGCGGCTCGAGGAAATCGATCGCCGAGGGGCCCCCTCCCTTGCCGCGCATGCCGTTGTAGAATTCCCTGAGACGGGTGATCCCCGTGAGTCGTCCCGGCAGGATCGGATCGAAATAGGTGACCTGGGGTGCCGAGAGGGCCAGAAACCCGTCCGGGTCGCCCTGGCGCCAGCGTTTCATGGCCGCTTTCTCCAATGCCAGGATCTCCTCTGCGGCGGGAGGGAGTGGGTCCGGCTTGGCCTTGACCGGCAGCGGCACCGTGACTTCGGCGGGTTGGTGGTGACCGATGTAGGACCAGTGCGAGTGAAGGATCTTCCAGGCGCCGGCGCGGTGCACGTAGACCTGGGTGGTGTTCCAGAAGGAGGTGCGCTGCATCTTCCCGTCGGCGTCGCGGCTCAGCGAATGGTAGTTGTAGGTGAGGACGGCCAGGTTGCCCGCCAGGGCCACTTTCGGCTCCACGAATTCGGAGGCGTCGTAATGAATTTTCCCCTGCAGCGGGCTCAGGTATTCCCGGTAGGCCTTGACGCCGACGACCGGGGCGGCGAGAGCCGGATCGACATAGAGGACGTCGTCGGTGCTGATTTCCGCCCATCGCAGCGGATTGCCCTGACGCCACTGTTCCATGGCCTCGTTCTCCAGCCGGAAAATGGTGTTCGCCGGGGTGTCTGGACCCTTCAGGTCGGGGGGAATGAGCTCTTGGGCGAAGTGAGGCTCGTCGTCTGCCGCCGCTGTGAGAAAGAGAGCGGATGCCGCAATGACAAGCAGGGAAAGTACGGGACAGGTCATGGGTTTCCTCCGGAAATGGATCGTGAATCGGTCTTTCGCTCATCTGTGGACAGGAGAGGAAAGTAACTGGCCACAGGGAGGAAATCAACAGAAAACCGAGAGATTCGGGCCGCGGAGACGTCAGAGAGGGATGGAGACCACGACTTTGCTTTGCTGGTCGGCCCGACACCCCGCAACGGATCAATGGATCGGGCAATTTTTCGTCAGTTGTCTTTCTCCTATGCTTAACAGGCCTTGGGTCAGCCATTCCCTGGCCAGGGTACGTCGGGCCTGCAGCAGCGGGAGGACCCTGGGATCCCGCAGGGCCGTGCCCAGGATCCCCGCCGCCCCGCTGACCACCTCGTCGAACCAGGTGCCCTGGGCCGGATGGGCCTGCAGCCAATCCCGGAACAGATCGTAGGCGTCGGGTACCTGGATTTCGACCAGCAGGTGCAGGGCGAAGAGCTGGGGGAGCATTTCCTGGAGCAGAACGTATTGGGCGCTGCCCATGTCCATTTCGCGGGAAAATGGCGACGTCTCTCCGCGCACGATTTTCCTCAACTGCCGGGCCAAGGTTTCGGGCGAGCCCGGGGGTGCCATGCGGCAGCGCACGTTGAGCTCCACCAGCGGGAAAAAGAAGTCCAGGCCCGTTTCTTCGCACCCTATGCCCTCCTGCAGAAGGCTGGCGGCGAAGTAGGATTCGCCGGTCGTGGCGGCCGGAGACTGTTTGACCGCCAGTTGCGCCCTGGCCTCCGCCCTCACCCGGCCTGACGGATCCCGTTCCGCCAGGTTGGCGAGGGTGGATGTCCAGGAAGTTTGCCCGGAATCCGTGAGCGGACGGGAACCGAGCACGTGGAGGGCAAAGCCGCGCACCCGCCAGTCCGCATGGGTCAACAGGTGCCGCAACGCCATGGAGACATCTTCCCCGGGGAAACGGCGGCTGAGGTGGATGCCAGCCGTCAGCAGCGGAATCTGCTCGCTCTGCAGCAGAGAGAGCGTGAACGCTTCGTCGGCCAGCCTGTCCATGGCCGTGGCTGCGTAGAAGGACAGCAGGGCGTCGTTGGACAGCCTCGCCCGGCAGAGCGCTGGCAGGGCCCGGCGGTCGCCCAGGTTTCCCAGGGCCATGACCGCCGCCCCGCTCAGCCAATTCCAGTCTTTCTGCACTTCGCCCTGGTTGACGATGTTGATCAGTGTCTCCGCCACACCCGGACGAGGAGTGGTTCCCACCGTCAACGCTTCGAAGGCCGCCAGGAAGCGGCCCCACTCGTCGCGGCGGTTGTCGTTGCCCAACTGTTCCACCAGGTAGCCGGATGCGGCCGGGTCTCCCAGCAGCGCCAGCCGGATGGCTGCGATGATCCGTTCTTCCCGGCAACTGGAACGGGTCAACCGCTCCCGGAAATGGTCCGTCCCGCCGTCGGGAAGATTGCCGAACGGGAACTGGGCCAGGGCAGAACGCAGCAGGATTTCTTCCCGGCTCGTGTCGGAGAAGTTCTCTTCCTGCAGGGCCAGGAGCTGCACCTTCGCTTGCGAGTCGCCCAGGCGCAGCAGCACGCCGTCGACCAGGGCCTTCTGGATCCATTCGTCTTCATCGAAGGAGAAACGGAGTTTCCAAAGGCGGATCTTCCGGTCGGCAACCGATTCGTCCGTTTTTCTTCCGGCGTCGTAGAGCACTGCCAGCAGCACGCGCTCGTCCGTCAGGAGCGGCTGTGCGTCCCCGGCCAGCAGCAGGGCCGGATCGATCGTCAGGATGGACTCCACCAACATATCCCGCAGTGCGGGAGATATTTGCGGGTCGTTCAGCTTTTTCCGCAGCAGGGGCAAAATCCGTTCGTCCCTCTGGCAAGCCAGCGCCACGGCTGCTACCTGGCGGACGTCCTCGTCCGGATCGTCCAGCGCCGCCAGCAAAGGGTCCACGTTGCCGGCGTCCCGCAGCAGCCCCAGCCATCCCGCTGCCTTGGCGCGCTCCCTATCCGTACCGAAAGCGAGGGCTGACTGTGCGATCCGCAACAGGCGGGCTCGGTCCTGTTGGCAAAGCAGGGTCAGCAGTTCCGGTTCGTTTGGCCCGAAGCGCCTGGAGAGCAAGGCGCTGGCGAGAGGCAGGAAGGCAGCCTTCGGGATGTGCAGCGAGGGAAGTGCGTTTTCGGTATCGGCCGATTCGGTGACGGCCCAAGGCAACAACCGTTCTTCTTCACAAACGGATCTTTTCTTTTCGAAACCCTTTTCCAGCATGTTGATCGCCACGACGGCCGTCAGGGCAGTGGCGGGACGGTACATGCATTCCTTGAGGCGAGGCAGATCGAAAGGCTGCCCGACCTTTCCCAAGGCAATGATGGCACTCTTCTGAACTTGGGTATCCGGGTCCGCGACAGCCAGGCGAACGACATCCGCCACCGCCGGAGTTCCCACCTGGCCAAGGTACCGGACGGCCTGTGCCCGTACCGCCGCCGATCCGCCCTGCCGCACCGCTTCCATGGCAAGGGGCACAGCCCGGCCATCAACCGACTCGGTCAGCTCGTCGAACCAGGCTTCCATGGCTTTCAGCCTGTCACTATTTCCGTTATTCGACAGCAGCAGGTGACGCAAGGCCGGTGACTGGGGGTCGGCCAGCAGGTTGTCGGTCAGGGTGCGCCCGCCGGCCCGAAGAGATTCCCAACTGCTCCGGTAGGCGTTTTCTTTCATCCAAACCTGCAGGAAGGGCGAATCGAGACGGGACAGGGCCCGCATCGCCGCCGCCTGACGCTGATCTGACTTGTTCAGTTCTTTTTTCGCCCATTCCGCTGCTTCCGGGATGTGGAAATCCGGCAGCAGCCCGCAGAGAAGCGCGGCATCAACATCCTCATCCGATGACAGGATTTGCCGGGCCTGTTCCTTCACCCAGGCTGGATCGGCTTCCCGCAGGGCGAAGAGCAGTTCCGGGGTGATCGGCACTTCGTGGCGCCGCAGCAGCGCCACCACTTCGCTCCGGACTTCCGTGGGGTTACGGTCGGCCGATTGCGCAAGCAGGCTTTCCAGCAGCCAGAGGGATTGATAGCGGCACAGTTTTTTCACCGCCAGGACCTGGCCGGTGGCCTCCGCATCCAACTGGTCGCGGCATCCGTACAGGAGCAGGGCGATCTGTTCCTGCCGCCAGGGCTCGGCCGATTTCAACCCCTGGATCACCGCTCGCGGACCACCCATCCGGACGGCTAGCCAGGCCAGATCGTAGGCCGCCTTTCGTTGTAAACAACGATCCCAGGCAGAAGCCAGGGCTTCAGCCTGAGACGGGACGCCGACCTGACGCAGGCAGTCGACCACCGCGGCCCAACGGGAACGTGTGGCCTGGGACTCGCTGCTGCTGGTTTCCGCAGGCAGCGCAGCCATGTTCTGTTCCAGCCATTCCACCAGGCCGGCCAGTGCTTCGGGTGTCGGATGCAACTGCAACCAGGACAGCGCTTCCCACCAGGTTCCCCCCCCGGCCGGGGGATGGTGGAGCACTGCCAATGCTTCCCTGGCGGAGGGATAATCCATTCCCCCTCGCCCGGCGGGCGGATGCTTTCCTGCTTGTCCATAAACGATTTCCGGGGGCAGGTTCGATTCGGCGAGAGAGACTTCCCCCATGCGGACCAGAAGGACGAGGGCTTTTCTCCGGGCGGGAAAGACTTCGCTTCCTTCCTGTTTCAGCTCTTCTGAGTATAGTTTCCCTTGCCGGATGGCCTGGAGGTCCTGGACGAAAGGAGTTCGGCAGCTTTCGAACCACTTTTCGGCCGAGGACGCACTCAAGTAGTCCATCAGGGCGTCGGTGATCCCTGTTTTTATCTCATCGGGCAGCGCGGTTCCGTCTCCGGGGCTGGGTTCGCGCATCAAGTCCCGCCAGCGTCTCCACAGTTCAGCCAGGGGCGCAGGCGAGGGGTGGGCCGCGAAAAAGCTGATGGCTGCCTTTTTCACGTTGTCGCTGGGATCGAAAAGAAGAGGAAGTACTTGCGGCGTCTCTTTGCCGGTGCCGACCAGGGCCAGGATTTGGAGGGCTAGGCGGCGGGTTCCTGGTTCCTGGTGGCGCAAGTCCTTGATCAGGGATGCGCATATGGCCGCGTTCATGGAGTGGTCGGATTCCGGGTCGGGTGTTTTCGCTTTCGACAAAGGCGTCTCGGCCATCAGGCAGATGCCAAGCAAGCCAACCGTCACCAAAAGACAGCCTAAGCGGAATGAAACATGGTCCTCAAGATGTGAATTCAATGTTGATTTCAAATTGCACCTCCATGGAGAGCCGGCCGAAACATGGCCCTGCATCATGTGTCTTTTTTCTCTGCCGATACTCCGCTTCAGAAATAAAATTGGAATCGGCATGATAAAGAAATCATGAGCGATAGTCCATGCCATTGGCATACTTTTCCAGCTGTTTCTTCGTAAAAACCGGTTTGGTTGGCGATCCGCCCGGGGTGGCATTTCTCGCCAGCGAAGCACAGTTCCTTTATTACCAAGGAGTCAGGCATGAAACAAACTCACAGACCGATTTTCTTTTTCCCGGCCTACGGGCGGCGGGTTGTTCCCTTGCTGGCGGCGTTCCTCCTCCTGGCCGGCGCCTGGGCGCTTTCCGCCGAGCGGGCGAAAACCCGGGCCAAGCCCCCGGCCGGGGCCGCCCACGGCCTGGACCTGGCCGGCATGGACATGTCCGTCCGGCCCGGCGACGACTTCTTCGCCTACGCCAACGGCACCTGGGTGAAGAATACGCCCATCCCGGCGGACCGCGGCGGATACGGCGCCGGCGCCATCGCGTACGAGCTGACCGAGAAGCGGACGGCGGAGATCATCCGGCAGGCCGCCGAAGCCAAGGGGCGGCCGAGCC
>CAYTBK010000201.1:0-6278 GCA_964436005.1 uncultured Acidobacteriota bacterium | reverse complement strand
CCGGAAACAAGCCTGACCCAAGACGGCAGCATCCTGCGTATACCGAACCGGTGGATGGCCATGGTGTGCGAGCCGCACACCTCCATGATCGTGATCCGGCGCCCCGGATCGGGAATCCGGTGAATCCTCGACCGGATGAGCTCGGCGTCGGCCCTGTTTCTGAATTCGGAAACATATTTCACGTCGGGAAGGCCCTCCTTTTGACAATCGGCTAGAATGGTACCATATCCCCCGGCCATGCGCCCGCCCGAAGCGCGCGGGTTGCCAGGCCGGGGAACACGACGAAGGAGACCTGACATGAAATGGAGAGACGCAGCCGGCATGGCCTGGCAGAACCTGAGACAGTCCCGCCTCCGGATGGCCCTGACGATTTTGGGGGTCGTCGTGGGCATCGCCTCGCTGGTCTGCATGTTCGCCTTCGGCCTGGGCATGCAGCACATGGCCACGGAACAACTCACCCGCAACACCATGGGCAACACCATCTCGGTGTTCCCCATGTTCCGTTTCGAGGAGGACGGGGACGGGGGGGAGGAACCGCCGCAGACCCGCATCCCGCTGGACGACCAGGCCCTGGAGAAAATCCGGTCCTTCCCGGGCGTGGCCCGCGTTTCCCCCGTCATCCACTTCCCGCTCCGGGTGGACACGGCCAAGGGCCCGCAGCAGTTGTTCGGACGCACTTTCGCCCAAGGCGAAGCCACGCCGGGACGCCTCGAGTTCGCCGCAGGGTCCCTGGGCATCCCCGGCACGGAAAACCGCGTGGTGATCGGGCAGTGGATGCTCAAGAAACTGGGGCTGCCCCCCCTGCCGGCCCAGGCCATCGGGAAAGAACTGAAGCTGCGGTTCATCTCCCCGACCAGGATCGCCGCCTCGTTTCTGGGGGACGGGTCGCTGGGCCAGGTGGAGGAAACCGTCCCCTTCACCGTCGTGGGCGTCCTGAAGAAGGACGACAGCTTCATCCAGAACAGCCTGCAGCGCACGGAAATCATGATCCCGCTGGAGCAGGCGAAGCGGCTCGGCCTGCATCTCATCCTTTCGCTGGGGGGGAGCGGTCGTTCGCAAAGGGGCAATTTCTACACCATGGCGGAAGTGACGGTGACGGACCCCAACCTCCTGCCCGCCATCGAGGAGAAAATCGGCAAGCTGGGCCTGCGGGCCGTCTCCCTCCAGTCCATCCTCAAGGAAATGAATGTGTTCTTCCTGATCTTCAATTCGGTCCTGGGCGCTATCGGGAGCATCGCCCTCATCGTTGCGGGGCTCGGCATCGTCAACACGATGATCATCGCCGTTCTGGAGAAGAGAAAGGACATCGGCATCATGAAGTCCGTGGGAGCCTCCCGCGGCGCGATACGGAAGCAGTTCTTCACCGAGGCGGCCATCGTCGGGTTCTCCGGCGGGTTGTTGGGGGAACTGCTCGGCTGGTCCGTCTCCAAGGGGGTCGACGCCGTCGTGATCCACTTCATCCGCCAGCAGGCCCACGGCCCGGTCCCGGACAGCTTTTTCCACTTCCCGCTCTGGCTGCTGGTCTGCTGCCTGGGTTTCGCCGTGGCGGTGGCGCTCGTTTCGGCGCTGTACCCCGCCGCGCGGGCGGCCAAACTCAACCCCGTCGACGCGTTGCGCTATGAGTAGCGGCAGCCGCGGTCGTCGGGCCGGCCGGCGCCCGCCGCGGCTCCTGGCGGCCGTGTTCCTGGTCCGGGCGGTGGTGCTGTCCGCCCTCGCGGCGGCGGCCGGCAGCGGAAAAAGCGCCGGCCGCCCGGCAGAATCGTTCCAGCCGGAGTCGCTGACCTATGCCATCAAGTGGAAGCCCTCGCTGCTGCTTCCGGCGGTGGGCGTAGGGACCCTGACCGTGCGGAGTTCACCGGCCGGGGAAACCTTCCTCTCGCGGACCGTTCGCCGAACCGAGATGGACGCGGACATCCACTCCGTCCTGTTCGGCGTGGACGCCACCGTCCACATCGAATCCCTCTTTTTGCCCGCCGGAGGCGGTTCGCTGCACACCCGCGCCCTGATCGTGCAGAACGGGGAGGTGCGCCAGCTCTCCATCTTCTACTGCCCGGAATCGCGCTCCCTGCGCTTGCTCGAGCTCCGGGGGGGCGCAGGCGGCCAGGCCGCCCCCGAAGTGTCCCGGAACGAATACCTGGCCGACACGCCCGCTGTTCTGCTGGACCCGGCCGCCCTGCTGGCGCTCCTGCGCGAAAGCCCGCTCCCCACCGACTTCCGGACCGGCCTGGACGCGGTGTATTTTGCTCACATCCGACCCGTGACCCTGCGCCGGGAGAGCCGGGAAACCATGAAATCCGCCCTCGGGGAAGTCCCGGCTGTGCACACCCGCCTGGAAAACTACATCGGCCCCGACGACGAGAGGTCGTGGGACATCCATCTCTGGTCCACCGACGACGACAGGCGGATCCCGCTGAAGGCCAAAGCCCGGCTGCGCATGGGAACGGTCGAAATCGAACTGAAGAAACGAAGCGACGGGCCGGACCCGGGACGACCGACAGCCCCGGCCTGGCTCGCCCCTCCAGCCGCCGCGGCGCCGCCGGCCGGCCCGCCGCCCCTGTCGTGCCCGTCCCTCTCCCCGGCTTCCGGCGACGTTATGGTGACGATACCGGGAGGAACGCTCGCGTGGGGGGCCGGGAGCGGAAGCGCGCCCCGGAAGCCGTGCCGGGTATCGCTGAGCCCGTTTCGGCTCGACCGGTGCGAGGTCACCAACGCGGCGTACAAGCGCTTCGTAGACGCCACGGGGCACCGCCGCCCCGACCTCATGCCCTTTTCCTACTACCGGGACCGCTTCCACTGGTCCGCCGGCCAGTACCAGGAACTCCTCCGCAAGGCCGTTCCCTACCGGTGGCGAAACGGCACGTTCCCGCCCGGCGCGGACAACCTTCCGGTGGTGCTGGTTTCGTGGGAGGACGCCCGCGCCTATGCCGCCTGGGCCAGCAAACGGCTGCCCACCGAAGCGGAGTGGGAATGGGCGGCGCGGGGCGGGCTCGCGGGCGCCGACTTTCCCTGGGGCAACGAACCGGAACCCGGGCGCTGCGCCACCGCCGCCTCCGATTTCCCGGCCCTGCGGCCGGTCGGCTGCCAGAAAGAAGGGGACAACGCATACGGGCTCGCGGACATGGCGGGAAACGCGGGAGAGTGGGTCGAAGACGGCTACGACGAGGACGTCTCGCCCTGCGGGGAAACAGACCCGCCGGCCGTCCGGGGGAAAAGCCGGAAAGTGTTCCGCGGGGGCAGCTGGCAACACCGGCTCCAGGACGCCCGGGTGTTCTCCCGTCTGGCGGACTACCCTGGCGTCACCTACCTGACCGTCGGATTCCGCTGCGCGCGCGACCTGCCGTGAAAAAGGAACGGCCGTCCCGAAGGACGGCCGAAGGAGAGTCTTGTTTTCGGAATGACTAGATGCCGAGATCGGTCTTGGCCTTGCTCAGGGCTTCCTGGATCTTGGGTTCCTCGTTGTTGAACAGCTTGCGGAGGAAGGTCTTGGCCTTGTCCGAAACGTTGGGCATGTTCAGGACGGCGGCCTTGGCGAAGAACGGGCCGACCTGGTCCATCTTCCCCTGCTTGTTGTAGATGAGGCCGATGTAGTAATAGGCGGCGGCGTCCTTGGGCTGGACCCGGATTTCCTTGGTGAACAGGTCGACGGCGGAGTCGAATTTCTCGGCCTTGTAGTGGGCGTAGCCGGCATAACCGAGACAGGGGCTCAGCACCTGGGTGAGGTACTGGTTCCAGTCGGCGTTGGCGGGGAAGGTGGCCGGCTTGTCGATGGAGGCCGGGAAGCCGGCGGTCTCAAAGGCGGCGACGACCTTCAGGGAGAACTCTTCGGCCTTCACCAGGTCGTTCTTCTGCTTGCACATGTCGAAGATGGTGTAGTTCAGGTCGATGAGGAGCTTGATGCTCTCCGGCTTGCTCAGTTCGGCGACGTACTTGTCGAAGGCGGCCTGGTTGTTGCCCCGGAAGGCGGCGAGAGCCATGTACATGGCCAGCTCCGGCACGGCTTTGCCCGCGTAGATCTTTTCGGTCACCTCCAGGTACTTGGCGAAATCTTCCTTGACGTAGTAGGACTGCGCCAGTTCCATCTGGCAGTCGTTCTGCATCTTCTCGCCCAGCTTCCCGATGAGGTCGGCGACCTTGTCGAATTGCTTCGCCTGGATCAGGGACACCAGGTACTTGCGGCATTCATAGACCATGTGGGGATAATATTCGGATTCAGGAAACTTCTGGGAAAACTCCGTGAACATCTTCTCTTTTTCCACGGGATCCTTCGTTTCCATGGCCTTCTTGTAGTAGGAGTACTCCACGAATTTGCCTTCCTGGGCCATGAGTCCGGCCGGCAAGATCAGGGCGAACAGGACCAACGTCGCCACCAAGCTCAACAAACCAACGCGCGCCTTCTTCATATCAACCTCCCTTGAATTCCCCTCTGACGAGGTTAAAATTGCCGGACAGTGGCGCAGAATATACACGGAGCAAAGATCGTTTTCAACCTATTTCAATTGTCTCGAAAGCCCGCGCCGCCCTTCCGGCCCCACTATTTCTGATTGACCCGCCGTTCAAATGTTTCATTCGGGCCCGAACAAATCAGCCGCGCCGCCCCCGCGCTACTCGGTTTTGCCCCGGAAGCCCAACCGGGACAGAATGTCGGCCTGCCGGGACAGCATCTCCCCCCGGTCCGTCTCATGGTCCTGCCCGGCCAGGTGCAACACGCCGTGAACGTGCAGCATGTGCAACTCCTCTTCCCATTCGGCGCCGAATTCCCGGGCGTTTTCCTGGGCTACGGCCGGGGCGATGAACACCTCGCCGAGGTAGACCCGCCCGTCGTCCCCCGATTCCCCGTCGACGAATGACAATACGTCCGTGGGGCCACTCCGGTGGCGGTAGGTTTCGTTCAACTGGCGGATCTTTCTTTTCCCGCAGTAGACGACGGTCAGGGAGTGGTTTTCCAGGCCCAGGAATTCCAGGGCGGCCAGCACGGTGGGACGGAAAGCGGCGGCCCGGAGCGGGTACTTCTTCTGCGTATTCCGGAAATAGACTCGGTTCATGGAAAATCCTCCCTTGTTCCGCGACAACATCCGCATGCGAATATCACATCATTATTGCAAGTCTGGCGTTTGGGGGACGCCGCAGTTCCGCTCTGCCGGGCCGCCGGGACGCTTCGCAAGCAGCCGCGGGTCAGGGCGCGATCCGGAACGGCACGGAAACGGGCCCCCCGGCCGGTTGGCCGTCGCAGGCGACCGTCAGGCGCAATTCGTAGGCGCCGGCGGGAAGCCCCGCCAGGGGGATGGCGCGCGAATCGACGATCCGGCCGGGGCCGTCGGCCTGAAACGGCACGTCCGGGTTCTTCAGGGTCCGCACCGCCACCCCGTCGCTCAGGATGCGGCACTCGACCTCCACCTCCGTGGTCACCCGCAACGAATCGCCCAGCACTTGGTAGTACAGGTACATCATGCCGCCCGGGGAGAAGGTTCCGCTGACGTTGGGCAGCACCCGGGCGTTGCCGAGCAGGAAGGGGTTGCCCCGCTGCCGGGGCAGGTCGGCGGCCTCCACCCGGGAAGCGGTAACCACGTCGGACAGTCGGAGCCCCCGGTGGGGCGGCCTGGGGACGCGGAAGCCCGCGCCGCCGCCCGCCAGGTTGCGGGTCGCCGGTTCGAAGGCGAGGGCCTGGACCTTGTAGGCGCCGGGCGTCAGGAAAAGGATTTTCCGGAATACCGAGCGCTCCTTGTCGTGGCGCTCGAAGTCGGCGCTCGGGTAGGCGGAGAGGAGCTGGGTTTCGAATTCGGCCGCCCGCCGCCCGTCGAGGGTCCGGACCACGGCGCCGAGCGAGAGCCCGGCCTGCTTTTCCGGCCCGGCGTCCACGTAGAACAGGTGCTTGTTCAGGACTTCGAACTCCAGGAGAACGACGCTGTTCAGCTCATCCAGCGGCAGCACCCGGGCGGACACGAGGCAGGGGAAGGCGAATTCGGCGTTTCCGGTTTCCACCAGGCCCTTCAGTTCGGGGCTGGTGATCCGCTCCTCGTCATCCGCCAACTGAAGCTGAAGCATCTCCGGAAGAAAGGCGTCCCGCACCCGGGCCGGCTTCTGCGGCTGGTCGGCCGGCCGCAGCCAGCCGGCCGGAACAGCTGCCAGGAGGGCCAGCAGGGCCAGGCCCGGAGCGAGGCGGGGGAAACGCATGGGGCCCGGCCGTCACGCCAGGGTTTTCATGTACTTTTCCAGCTTGTCGTAGGCGGCTTCCAGGGTCGGCATGTCGGGCAGGGTGACCACCCGGAAGTGGCGCGTGC
>CAYTBK010000200.1:0-6303 GCA_964436005.1 uncultured Acidobacteriota bacterium | reverse complement strand
GGCCGGTCCGCTGGGGCTTCCTGATCGTCGTTGTGCTTCTGCTGCTGGGCTCCGTGGCCCTGGTGGCGGTCCGCTTCGTCCAGGTGAAGATGCTGCCCTTCGACAACAAGAGCGAGTTCCAGGTGATCATCGACATGCCGACGGGCACGTCCCTGGAGCGGACGGACGAAGTGGCCCGCAAGCTAGCCGATCGGATCCTTCGCCACCAGGAGGTGCAGAACGTGCAGACCTACACCGGCACGTCCTCGCCCTACAACTTCAACGGCCTGGTGCGGCACTACTTCCTCCGCCGTGGCGGCAACGTGGCCGACATCCAGGTCAATCTCCTGGGCAAGGGGGAGCGCTCCCTGCAGAGCCACGACATCGCCAAGTTGGTCCGCGCGGAACTTGCGCCCATCGCCAAGCGCTACGGTGCCCGGATCAAGGTGGCGGAGGTGCCGCCCGGCCCGCCCGTTCTGCAGACGCTGGTGGCCGAGATCTACGGCCCCGAGGAGAAGGGGCGCATCGATCTGGCCCGGCAGGTCAAGGCGGTCTTCGAGAGCACGCCCGGCGTGGTGGACGTGGACTGGTACGTGGAGGACGAGCACAGCAAGGAACAGATCGTGGTGGACCGCGAGAAGGCGGCCCTCGCTGGCCTCACGGACGACGACGTGGCCCGGGTGGTGGGCTTGGCCTCCTCGGGGGCCACGGCGGGGCTCCTGCACGTGGACTCGGAGAAGGAGGACGTGCCGGTGGTGGTGCGCATGGAGCGCGGCGAACGTTCCGACCTCCAGCGGTTGCTCGACCTGAAGGTGGCCGGGGCGGGCGGCGGGCTGGTCTCCTTGCGGGAGATCGCCCGGGTGCAGACCGTGCCCGCCGAGCGCAGCATCTACCACAAGAACCTCATGCCGGTCACCTACGTCACCGCCGACGTGGCCGGCGTGGTGGAGAGCCCGGTCTACGCCATCTTCAGCATGATGGACCAGCTGGGCAAGATCCGGATGCCCGGGGGCTACGGGCTGGAGCAGTTCACCGCCCGCCTGCCCGACGACGCATCGCGCTACGCCGTGAAGTGGGACGGCGAGTGGCACATCACCTACGAGGTGTTCCGCGACATGGGGATCGCTTTCGCCGCGGTGCTGGTGCTCATCTACATCCTGGTGGTCAGCTGGTTCCAGTCCTTCTGGACGCCCGTGGTCATCATGGCCGCCATCCCCTTCTCGCTGGTGGGGATCCTGCCCGCCCACGGCGCCATGGGGGCCTTCTTCACCGCCACCTCCATGATCGGCTTCATCGCCGGAGCCGGCATCGTGGTTCGCAACTCCATCATCCTGGTGGATTTCGTCGAGCTGCGCCTCAAGGAGGGCATGCCCCTCGACCAGGCGGTCATCGACGCCGGGGCGGTGCGCTTCCGGCCCATGCTGCTGACGGCGGCGGCGGTGGTGGTGGGCTCCGCCGTGATCCTGTTCGACCCCATCTTCCAGGGCCTGGCCATCGCCCTCATGGCCGGCGAGATCGCCTCCCTGGCCCTTTCGCGCATGACCGTGCCCATCCTGTACTTCATGTCCAACCGAAGGAGGAACAACGCATGACCATCGAACGATATCTCCGTCTCGTGGCCGGTTTCTTCGTGCTGCTCAGCGTCGCCCTGGCCTGGTGGGTGCACCCCTACTGGCTCGCCTTCACGGCCTTCGTCGGGTTGAACCTGTTCCAGTCGGCCTTTACCAACTGGTGCCCCCTGGTCTCCATCCTGCGTCATCTGGGGGTGCCGGAGGCGGGGCAGGGCTGCCGGAAACCGTGATGCGCACCGGCAACCACCGAACCACAAAGACACGGAAAAATGTCTGGATCGCAGGGCCAATCTCCCATTCGTTTCATCGTTTTTGTGGTTCTGTGTCTTGGTGGTAGGAACGTTGCCAAAGTCTTGGCGTAATCTGGTCTGAAAAGAGGTGTGACCATGCCGCTGTACGAATACGAGTGTAAAAAATGCGGGAACCGTTTCGAGATGCTCCGGCCGGTGGACGGCGACGACGCCGAGGTCCGCTGCCCGGCCTGCGGCGCGGGCGAGGTGGAGCGGAAGCTCTCCACCTTCGCCAGCCCGGGGGAGCCCCATGCCGCCTCCGGGTGCGGCCACGGCGGCCACTTCACCTGAAAGTGAGCGCGGGGGCGGCGTGTCCGCCCCATGCTGATCGATTTCGCGCCAGGGACTTGGGACACGAGGGAAACGAAAAGTCTCCCAGCGCCAAGGCGGGGGAGGGAGCCTCTTTTCTTGTAGGGAATTCATGTCCATAGCCCGTCCGAACGGCCGCCCCGCTCGTTTCCCGTTGGGAATCAACTGCCCGACCGGTGCGATCCCGATGGCCAGGGATGACCTCCGGGCGGTGAACCATTGTAAAATTCTGTTGTGATAGGACTTGATGCCCTACGGGCAAAGGATGCGGCGGGGAAAACGTTCGGGCTATGGACATCCATGCCCTCCGGGCAAAACGCGGGCGAGGACATCCAGGCCCTATGAGCAAAAGCCCGGTCTCCCCTTCGTGGCCCTCGCGACCTTCGTGTTTCTGGCCGATGGACCGCGAACGTACGAAGCGGCGCCAACGGCGCCGTATCCATGAGCCCAGGCCGCAGGCCTGGGACGGGGGAGCCCGGAATCGCCCGGGCGGCCTGACGGGCCGCGACCAACCCAACCCGCGCGGAGAGAAGAGTTTGAACACGAGGCGCACGAAGTCCACCAAGAAGAACGGGGATCGGAAGCTGGTGATATGACTTGCTGTTGGGAAACAAGTTGCGCGCAATATCGCTATTATAAGATAAATAACCACTAATCTCACTAAAAAGAATGATTTGTGCGATTGCGGTCGTGCTTCCCCGATTTCGACCCCGCGCAGCGGGCGACTGAGCGTAGGGGCCGGGAGCCCTCCCCGAGGGCGATTTAAGGCGCGTCGCACTTCCACTTGCATTTCCCGGCGTTTCCGGGTAGTTTCCCTTCCAAATCCCGGTTGCTGGCGGGGGCCTATGAACAGAAAACGCCGCGTCCTCTGTTGCCTTTCCTTTATCTGGGCCGTTTGGGGCCTCTTCTTCGGCCTGCTGCTCGCCGGCGGCCGGCCGGAAGGACTGCGGGCGAAGAAGAGCCCCACGATCCAGGGGAAGAAAGCGGCGGCTGCCGCCAGGAGGCCAGGCGGGCGCATCGTGCCGCCCTACCCGGAGGACCGTTACTCCGTTCCCCAGGTGCGCTCCTACATCGGAGAGCTCAAGAAGCTCTGGGCGAGGAAGCGGAACTGCCCGTCCTTCGAGGCGTGGGAGAGCCGGGAAAGGAAGGAGAAGCGGGAGCGCTTCGGGAAGGGCAAGCCGGACAAGGGGGAGGTGGAACCCGGGGGCGTGGAGTACTGGGAGGCCTGGCTGCACTACATCAGCATGCGCGCCTGGCCCGGGGACCGTTTCGATGCCTCCACCCTCGGCGCGGGCGCCCGGCACCGGGAGGCCATGCCGCGGGCGACAGCCCGCCGCGGCGACCTGTCCTTCCCTCCGCGAATCGGGGCCTACGGGAACTGGGAGTGCCTGGGACCGGCCAACCTCTCCATCCCCTACCAGCAGTACTACGGTTTCCCCCCCCTCACGGGGCGCATCAACGCCGTGGCCTACGACCCGCACACCCCCACGACGGTGTATCTCGGCGGATCCAGCGGAGGGGTCTGGCGCTCCACCGACGCCGGGGCGAACTGGCAGCCGCTCTCCGACGCCTGGCCCTCGCTCAACGTCAGCTCCATCGCCGTGGACCCGAAGAACCCGAAAACCCTTTTCGTCGGCACCGGGGATTTCCAGGGGGGCTTCGGTTTCCCGTGCGGGCTTCTGCGCTCCACCGACGGCGGGGACAGCTGGAGCGCGGTCGGCTCGGCGGAGTTCGGGCCCGCCTCTCCCGGCGGCGCCTTCGCCATCAATGCCGTGCTCATCGACCCCGAGGATTCCCGCCGGGTGACGGTGATCACCGGCCGCGGGCTGCAGTCCTGGCACGGCTGCATCTGGCAGTCCCTGGACGGCGGCGATTCCTGGCGCAAGGCGCTCGACCGCCCGGCCCCCTGGGTCAGCTTGTGCGCGGGGGCACTCTCGGGCGGGGTTCGGAAGTATTACGCCCTGGCTTTCGGTACGGACGGGGCCGCCATGCTCTGGATTTCGGAGGACCGGGGGCAGAACTGGCAGCAGGCCTCCGCGCCCCTGCCGGCTCAGAGCCTGTACTATGTCGGGGTCTCCCTGGACGCCTCGCCGGTCTTCCCCGACACCGTCTACCTCCTGGCCGGAGACCTCGGCAAGGTGTTCAAGAGCACCGACGCGGCGCAGAGTTGGCAGGACGTCACCAACAACTTCCCCACGGGGACGGTGATCTACGAGGGGTACAACTTTTCCCAGATCGGTTACGACTCCTACCTCAAGGTGTCCTGGCGCCAGACGGAGGGGGGACCTGCCGACGTGGTCTACGTCGGCCTCATCGACCTGGCCCAGTCCGTGGACGGCGGGGCGACCTGGCGCTCCATCGGCGGCCCCTCCTACAGCCCCGAGGCCGCGGTCATCCACAACGACCAGCATTCGCTGGCCTTCCACCCGACCAACCCGGGGGAGGCCCTGGTCGGCTGCGACGGGGGCATCATGCGCCTGCGCTACGACCCGGCCTCGGGCGCCGTGGATTACGAACGCCTGAGCGGCCGGGTGAACACCGTGGAGTTCTACCAGGGGGCCTGGCATCCCACCAACGCCGACTGGGCTCTGGGGGGCACCCAGGACAACGCCACCCCCCTGCTGGCCAACGACCGGCGCAACTGGCGCTGCGTGGGCGGGGGCGACGGGGGGCTGGCGGTCATCCAGGCCGGCGATCCTGACCGGCAGGTCTGCACTTCCAACGGCGACGTCGTGTACTTCACCCCGGACAAATGGGAAACGGTCCGTTACTACCAGCCGCCCACGCTGGGCGACCGGTCGGCCTTCATCATCCCCGTGGGGCAGGACCCGGCTTCTGCCTCCACCCTCTACGCCGGAACCAACTACCTGTACCGGCTCAACCTGGACACCGGCGCCTGGTCGCGCCGCCTGGGCGGCCGGATGCTGGCCGCCGCCGACGGGGTCGATGTGCTCAACGTCGTTGTGGTGGCTCCGAACGATTCTCAGCGGATCTACACGGGGTCCACGCGCGGGCAGGTCTGGATGTCCACCGACGCCGGGGGAACCTGGCGGCGCCTCGACACCGGGAACCCGGCTCTGCCGGCCGGTTCCGTCGCCCGCATCGTCGTGCACCCGGAGCGGGTCAACGAGGTCTGGGTCTGCCTGTCGGGCAGCGCCTCCTACCGCCTGGCCCGCTGCCTGGACACCGACGCCGCGGCGCCGGCGTGGTTTTCGGCGGACGGCAGCGGGGAAACGGCCCTGCCCGGCGTTTCCCTCAACGACCTGGCGCGCGACCTGCAAGACCCGGAGCGCACCTGGTACGCCGCCACGGACGTGGGGGTCTTCGTCACGACGGACGCCGGGGCCAGTTGGGCCGACGCCACGTCCTGCCTGGGGCTGCCCAACGTGCGGGTGAACGCCCTGGGGGCGGTGGCCGGCACGGGGTACCTGAACGCGGCCACCTTCGGGCGGGGAATGTGGCGGATCCGCATCGCCCCGGCCAACCCGTTGGACATCAATGCCGACGGCGCGATCAACGCGCTGGACCCGCTGCTGCTGGCGGGGTACCTGGCCGGGACGGTGCGGGATCTTCCCTGCGGTCCTTCCTGCGGGGACGTCAACGGCGACGGGCGGGTCGACGCCCAGGACCTGCTGCTCGTCCTGACCGCCGTCGCCAAAACGGGCCGGTTGTCCCGCAATGGCCAGGAGAGGGGTGGGTACTCGGGTTCCGCCCTCAAGCCGGGGCGGCCGGCAGCGAGAAGGTGAAGGTGGCGCCCTCGCCGGGGCGGCTGTCGGCGGTGAGGGTGCCGCCGTGCTTGCCGACGATGATGTTGTAGGAGATGGACAGCCCCAGCCCGGTGCCCTTGCCCACTTCCTTGGTGGTGAAGAAGGGGTCGAAGACTTTTTCCAGGTGCTCGGGCTTGATGCCGGGCCCGTCGTCCGACACCCGGCAAAAGACCGAGCCGTTCTCTTCCCAGGTGGAGATGACGATCCTGCCGCGGTCCGGCCGGTTCTGGTCCCGGATGGCGTGGGCGGCATTGACGATGAGGTTGAGCAGGACCTGGTTGATCTCCCCGGCCAGGCACATCACCGGGGAGGTTTCGCCCAGTTCCGTCACTGTGTCGGCCACGTACTTCACCTCGTTGCGCGCCACCACCAGGGTGCTCTCCACCC
>CAYTBK010000199.1:0-6417 GCA_964436005.1 uncultured Acidobacteriota bacterium | reverse complement strand
TTCCCGTCATCCTCATGACCGGCGTGTACACGAACCTGAAATTCGAATACGAGGGGAAGAACCTGGGGGCCGACGCGTTCGTCCGCAAGCCGGTGGATTTTCCCGCCCTCATCGCGAAAATCGAAGAACTTCTGCGACTCTGAGGGATCCCGGCGCGCCATCGGCCGTATTATTATCGTTCCGGGACGGCCCGGAACGATCTGCGAAGGGAGTGCCATCGATGAAAAATGCCTTGCTGCTCGCCATCCTGGCAGGGGTGTTCCTGCCGTCGACGCTGTTGGCCCAACTGCCCTGCTCCTGCACCAAGGCGAAGGAAAACGAACGGACGGAATGGGGGAATAACCCCACCGCCGCCGTGCTGCCGGGAACCTGCACCGAAATCGAGGGGGTGGTGTCCGACTCTTCGGGAGACCCCCTGGAGTCCGCCCTGGTGGAACTGTACGACAACCCCGAGGCCGGCGCCTTCTTCAAGAAAGGCGACAAGCCGCCCAAGGGGGCGCAGAAGCGCGTCGCCGCCTGCCGGCTCGGCCCGGACGGCGATTTCTGCTTCAAGAAGCTCGCGGAGGGAGACTACGAGCTCCGCGCCTCCCTCAAGGGGTACGACTGCGCCGTTTTCCTGGTCCGGATCCGCCCGGGCGAAAAGGCAGCCCCCAGCCCCGTGGAGATTTTCCTGGCCCCGGCCCTCGACGGGGTCGACGCGGAAACCAAGGACGAGTGAAGCATCACCGGTTTCCGCCCGCCCGGCGGGGTACCATCGGCCCTGCCGGACGGCGACTGGCCCCGGATCTTCCGCTCCCCGGTCCGGCGGTTCTCACTAATCAGTAAAATTTTATTATTGCGTTCCGCGTTGACATTGGTCGAAGATCCGTCTACTATCGGATTTCGCCGCGAAAGGCCCGCGGCCCGCGAGAAGCAGCACCGGGCCGGCGCACAGGCGGCATTTCCCAAACGGTGGAAGGATGGCCACGAGTGCAAACAAGTCCAGCCGACTGAGCGTGATCGTCCCCTGCTACCGCAGCGCCGCCACGCTGCGGCCGGTCCTGGAGGCGCTCTCGGCCGAACTGGCCGGCCTGGAAAGGGTGGAGACCGTCGTCGTGGACTCGTCCGAGGACAGCGCAGCGGCCGATGTGGCGGCGGGTTTCCCCGGGGTCCGGCTGCTCCGGGAGCCGGCGCGGCTGCTGCCCGGGGCGGCCCGAAACCGCGGGGCCGCCTCGTCTTCTTCTGACTTCCTCCTGTTCCTCGACGCCGACTGCGTCCCCCGGCCCGGCTGGGGCACGGCCCTGGCCGGCGTGCTGGAACGGGGGCCCACCTGCCTGACGGGGGCGGCGGAAAACGGCACGCCTTCCTCGGTGAGCGGGTCCCTCCAGTTCCTGCTGGAATTCATGGACTTCACCGCCCGGGAAAAGGGTGGGCGGCGGGGATTCGCGCCCTCCTTCCAACTGCTCGTCAAACGGGAACCCTTCGAAGCGACCGGCGGTTTCCCTCCCGGGATGGCGGCCTCCGAGGACCTGGCCTTCGCCCTGTCCCTCCGGAACGCCGGGGTGCCCATCGAGTTCGAACCGGCCCTGCGCATCGGTCATCTGAACCGGACCGGCCTCCGCACCGTCATCCGGCACCTCGCCAGGCTCGGCCGCTGGAGCGGCGCGGCCCGCCGGCTCTACCCGGCCATGCGCGGGGGGAAGCTGCGGCGCTTTCCCCCGGCGGCCCTCCTGCTGGGGCCGTACCGGTGGCTGCGCCTGCTGAAACGCCTGCCGGGCCGGGGCGAACTCTCCTGGCGGGTCCGGCTGGGCGTGGCCCTCGCCGCCGTGCCCGCCCTGGCCGGGTGGACCTGGGCGTTCCTGCACGGCCTGCTGGCTGGGCCACCAAGCCCGGCCGCCACCCGGGCCCCCGGAGACGACGGGGCCGCGCAACGGGATTGACACGACCGGGAAGGCGACCGGCCCGCAAATTGGAAAGGGGGATCAACTCATGGCTTTCATCCTGCACCCCGGCAACCGCCTGGAAGACCTGGCCCGGGACCTGGCCGCGCTCCTGAACGACGGGAAAGGCAACCCGGACCCGTTGGTCACCGACCTCGTCATCGTCCCCGGGCAGGCCATGGAACGGTGGCTCAGCCTGGAACTGGCCAGGAACGCGAGCATCTGCGCCGGTTTGCTGCCCCTTTTCCCGGGCGACTTTTTCCAGCGCTTCGTGTTCTCGCCCCTGGAGGCGGCCGTCCGAACGGCCGGTTCGGAAGGGGCCCTCGGCCACGGCGCCTCGGTGGCCGCCGAGCAGGAGAGTACCGCCTGGGCCCTGTACCGGCAGTTGGAAAACGTGCCGGAAGACGACGCATTCCGGGACGTGCTCCTTTTCATGGAAAACGACCCGCTCAAGCGGTTCCAGCTGGCCCGCCGGCTGGCCCAGGCCTACGACCGCTACTCGGTCTATCGCCCGGAGATGCTCCGGGACTGGGAAAGCGGCCGGATCCCCCCGGAAGACGACCGGGACGCCCGCTGGCAGGCCCTCTTGTGGGCGGCCCTGGCCGACGCCGGCCAGACGCCGGCCTCCGGCTTCCACACCCGCTACCTCGCCTTCCGGGACCACCCGTCCCCGGCGTCATTCCTGGCGGAACTGCTCCCCCACCAGCGAGTCAGTGTTTTCGGCCTCAGTTCCCTGCCCCCGGCCCACCTGGACATCCTGCACCGCCTGTCCGGCCTGGGGCTGGACGTGCACCTTTTCCAGTTCAACCCCTGCGCCGAGTACTGGGGCGACGCCGCCTCGCCCAAGCGCCGCCTGCGCGACGAGGCCAGGCTGCAGGACGCTTACGGCAGCGAGACCGCCCGGCAGTACGCCCTGACCGGCCACCCGCTGCTCGGTTCGTGGGGCCGGGTGTCCCAGGAGTTCTCCACCTCCCTGATCGAACTGGACGAAACGGTGCAGGCGGATTTCCGCGGGGCGCCCGAGCCCGCCGCCCCCACCCTGCTGCAGCGCCTGCAACTGGACATCCAGGCCAACCGCGACCCCAAGGCCGGCCCGGCCGAAGCGCTGACCCCCGACGGATCCCTGGCTGTCCACGTCTGCCACGGGCCGCTGCGGGAAATGGAAGTCCTGCGCGAGAACCTCCTGGCCCTGTTCCAGGCGGACTCCACCCTCCGCCCGGGGGAGATCGCCGTTTTCCTGCCGGACGTCGAGGCCTACGCCCCCGCCATCCACTCCGTGTTCGGGTCCCTGCCGGAAGACCATCCCCAGCACATCCCCTACGTCCTCGCCGACCGTCCGGCGACGGCCCTGCACCCGGCCTGCGGCGCCTTCACCGCCCTGCTGCGGCTCATGGGCGGCCGGTTCCCGGCCTCGGATGTCCTGGGCCTGCTGGAGTCGGAGCCCATCCGGGAACGCTGCGGGATTTCCGCGGACGACATCCCCCGGCTGAAAGACCTCTGCCGCGAGGCCGGAGCGGCCTGGGGCCTGGACGCGGAATTCCGGGAACAGGAGACCGGCGTGGCCTTCGGCCAGAATTCCCTGCGCTTCGCCCTCGACCGGCTGCTGCTGGGCGCCGCCATGTCCAGGCCGGCAGACGCGGCCGGAGCAGACCGCTTTCCCGTCCTGAAGGTCGGGGCGGACCTCCTGAGCCCCGCGGCGGTGCCCGACGGCCAGGCGGCCCTGGTCGGGTCGTTCAGCCGCTTCGTGGAGCGGCTGTCCGGCTTCCGGCGGAAGATGGACCGGGGCCGGGGCCATTTCCCCCTGCAGGAGTGGTCCGTGCTGCTGGCCGGGTTGGCGGACGCCTTCTTCCCGGCGGAGGGGGAGGACCCCGCCGGCGTGGAGGAGATGCGGCGCGGCATCCGCCGCTTCGACGGCCAGGTGCGGTCCGCCGGCTGCGCGGAAACGGCCGCCTCCCTCGGGGTGGTGGCGCAGTGGTTCGACGAGGAGTGGGGGGCCGCGCCCCCCGGCGGCGTCCTGCCCAGCGGGCGGTTGGTGTTCTGCACTTTCCAGCCCATGCGCACCATTCCATTGAGAGTGATAGGAATGGCCGGCCTGAACGACGCCGCCTTTCCCCGGACCGTGCACCGGGACGGCTTCGACCTCATGGGGCCGGGCCGGAAACGGGAGGCGGGGGACCGCTCCGTCCGCGACGACGACCGCCAGTGCTTCCTGGAGGTTTTGATGTCGGCCCGGGACCGCCTGCTGATCAGCTACACCGGGCGGGGCGACAAGGACAACCAGCCCGTCCCGCCGTCGGTGCTGGTGGGCGAACTCTCCGACTGCGTGAACGCCTGCTTCCGCACCGACGACGGGCGGCCGCCCTTCGAAAGGCTGTCCGTCGCGCACCCCATGCACCCCTTCAGCCCGGCCTATTTCCGGCCGGACCGCCCGGACGGGCTCGTGTCCTTTTCCCGGCCGGCCTTCCAACTGGCCCGGCTCATCGCCGACCGCGCCCGAAACGGGGAAACCGAAGCGGACGGCCGGGATGCCCCGGCCGGAACGCCCGCCCCGGCCGAGCGCCCCGCTTCGGGCCAGGACGCCCCGCCGGCGGAAGTGACCCTGCGGGAACTGATCCGCTTTTTTCTCAGCCCCTGCAAGCACTGGGACGAACAGATCGTCGGGGTCCGGCCGGGAATCAGGAGCGACGAGGAACTGGTCGAGGCCGAACCCTTCGAGCTGGGCAAGCTGGGCGCCTACAGCCTGAAAAACGATTGCCTGAAGGCCCTGGAGGACGATGGCGACACCGACGACGGGACGCTGGAGTCCTGGTTCGGCGCGGAAGGCCGCCTGCCCGTGGGCCTGGCCGGAACCGGACAGTTCCGCGAGAACGTCCGGCTGGCCAGGAGTGTCCACGAGAGGCTGGCCGAGGCGCGCGGCGGTCTCGCTCCGGAGCGGATCGACACGCTGCTGGAACTCGGCGGGGGGACCCGGTTGCGGGCCCGGCTGAACGGCGTGGCCGGCGACACCCTGGCCCGGGGACGCCCGGCCGACATGAAGGCGAAGGACGTCCTCACAGACTGGCTCTCCCACCTCGTCTTCTCCGTGCACACGGAAGGGCGGGGCCGGACGGTCGGAGTCTACGAGGACGATAGCGAGGTAGAGTACCCACCCGTAGACGCCGGCGCGGCCAGGGCGCACCTCCAGAAAGTCGTCGCCTGGTACGGCGAAGGCCGGCGCCGGCCCCTCTGCTTCTGGGCGCCCTCGGCCTGGGAAGCAGCCAAAGGGAACACGCGGGAAAAAGCCCTCGAAAAGGCTGAGTATGCCTGGAAGAATCGCCCCCGCTACTACGAAGCGGCCGATGCCTCGACGGTGCGCCACTTCGGGGCCGAACTCCCCGCCGGGGTGCCCCGGGAGGAGTTTTTCCAGCTGGTGCAGGACCTGTTCCTGCCGGCCGTCCGGAAGGGACAAGGGGAGGAGGAAAAGTGACCCAGGAACACCGCCAGGAATTCGACGTCTTCACCCAACCACTCCCCCTGGACCAACCCCGGCCCGAAAGACTTCTCATCGAGGCAGGCGCCGGCACAGGCAAGACCTGGAACATCCAGCACCTCTTCCTCCGCCTGGTCCTGGAGAAGGGCCTGGAGGTCGGGGAGGTCCTGGTGGTCACCTTCACGGAAGCCGCCACCGCCGAGCTGCGGGGGCGCATCCGGACCAACCTGGCCGCGGCGCTGCGCGAGCTCGACCAGCCCTCCGGCGACGAGGAGGACGCCGTGCGCCGGATCCTGGCCGGGGCCGTCGCCCTGGCCGGCGAGGAAGAGGTGCGCCGCCGTCTGCGCCTGGCCGTCGCCTCCTTCGACGAGGCGGCCATCTCCACCATCCACGGCTTCTGCGCGCGGGTGCTGCGGGAACACGCCTTCGAGAGCGGCGCGGCCTACGACCTGGAGTTGTTGGAAGACACCTCGGACCTGGCCGCGGAAGCGACCCGGGACTTCTTCCGCCGGAGCTTCTACCCCTGCGGCCGGGAGGGAGATGCGACCGGACCGGAAGCCCTGGCCCTGCTCGTGGACAAGCTGAAACCGAATGACTTCGAAGAGGCGGCCCGGCTTTTCACACAGCACCCCGATGCCAAGCTGATCCTTGCCGAGGAGGTCTCCGGAGAGACCATCCTGGGCCACCTGCAGGCCATCAGCGATTCCACGAAGCAGGTCGACCTTGCCGGCGTCAGGGTCGAAAGCAATCGGAAAGTGCTTGCCCGACTGGCTTGTCTTGACCCGGAGAAAAACCTGCCCGAGATCTTCTCCATTTTGCGGGAAGGCGACCAGGCCTACGGTACCCAAGCGTGGAAAAAATCCGATTACGGTCGTCGACACAACCAGTTGCTCAAAGATTGGTCGGTCTGGGAAGCAGGCCTCCTAAGGGATTTCCACGACCATTTCATCGGACAAAAAGCCTTCCGGCGGCTCAAGCGGGCCCGGCGGGCCATGTCCTTCGACGACCTGCTGCTCGACCTGCGGGACG
>CAYTBK010000198.1:4948-6422 GCA_964436005.1 uncultured Acidobacteriota bacterium | reverse complement strand
GAGAGCGTGTCCTGCGCGGCCAGGCCGACGGCCACGGTGCCGATGCCCATGGAGACCACGATGGACGAGATGTCGAACTTGAAGTAGTGGAGCACCATGGCCGCCATGGACAGGTAGACCATGACCATCAGGACGCGCTGCAGCAGCGGGGCGAAGTCCTTGGCCACCCGTTCCCGGTCTTCCTGGGCCTCGGCGTGGGCGATGTAGGACTCGATCAGGAAGCGGAAGAGCTCCCGCAGGAACGAGACGACGGTCAGGACGCCGAGCAGGAAGAGGACGGAGCGCACCACGGCGGGGGGGAAGATGCGCATGTTTATGGGGAAGAGCGGGACGAGGATCTTGTTCGCGGCGGCGCAGCCGGCCAGGGTGACGAAGCGGGAGACCGGCCGGCCGAGCAGGAAGGCCATCTGGGCGGCCCGATGGCGCCCGGGCTCCAGCCCGGCCCGTTCGCGCCAGTGCTCCAGGCCCCAGCGGGCCAGGCGGCCGACGAACCAGGCCAGCAGGACCAACCCGCCGGCGATCACCACGTCCCGGACAGGAAGGGCATACCCTTTCCAGAAAGCGATTTCAGCGTACACGGAATCCTCCTCCCCGCGACCGGTTCCATGAAAGCGGTCATTTTGGCCGAGGAAAATTTTTTTTTCAACGAGAAAAAAGGCTTGTCAACGCGAACAGTTTCAGTTAAATTTCCCCCTTCGGATTTACTTTCTTGAGGTGTGTGGATGATCGACAACCAACCTAATGAACCAACCCAGTCGGAAAACTCCGTTCCCGTCACCCCCGAACCCTGCTGCTGCGGCGCCGAACAGGAAGCCGTGCCGGCAGTGGAAGCCGCCCCCGTCGAAGAAGCAGCCCCCGTCGCGGCTGAAGCTCCGGTCGAAGAAGCGGCCACCGTCGCAGCCGAAGCTCCGGTCGAAGAGCCCGCCAAGGCTGCCCCCTCCATGGACGACTTCGGGCAGATGCTCAACGACTACGAGCAGATGCAGGGCCAGAAACCGGCCGTCCACCGCGGCAGCATCGTGGAAGGAACCATCGTCGGCATCAAGGAAAGCGAAGTCCTCGTCGACGTAGGAACCCGCTGCGAAGGCAGATTTCCCATTGAAGAGATTCGCAATCCCGACGGCACGCTGCAGTTCGCCGAGGGAGACAAGATACTGGTCCAGGTGACCACGTCGACCGAAAACGACTTCGGTCCCCGCCTGTCCTACCGCAACGCTCGCGCCAAGGACGCCTTCCGCCTCATGCGCAAGGCGCACACCGATCAGACCCCCGTCGAGGGCGTCATCAACGAGGTGGTCAAGGGCGGCCTGAAGGTGGACGTCCAGGGCGTGGAAGCCTTCCTGCCCGCCTCCCAGATCGAGATGGGCTACGTGGAGGACACTTCCCGCTACATCGGCCGGAAGGAGCGCTTCCTCATCCTGAAGATCAACCCCAAGGGCGGCCGCATGGTGGTTTCCCGCCGCGCCCTGCTCGA
>CAYTBK010000198.1:0-4848 GCA_964436005.1 uncultured Acidobacteriota bacterium | reverse complement strand
GGCCAGCGCGCCACCGGCGTGGTGGAGAAACTGGAGACCTTCGGCGCCTTCGTCAAGCTGGAACCCGGCGTGACGGCACTCATCCCCATCTCCGAGATGAGCTGGACGAAGCGGATCGACCACCCTTCCGAGGTCCTCAAGGTCGGCGATTCCGTGGAGACCCTCATCCTCCGCGTGGACACCGTCGAACGCAAGATCTCCCTTTCGCTGAAGCAGAACATGCCCTCCCCGTTCGTCAGCTTCGCCCAGAAGTACGAAGCCGGCGACATCATCGAGGGCGAAATCACCAACGTGGTCGGCTACGGCGCCTTCGTCAAGCTGGACGACGGGGTGGAAGGCCTGATGCACATCTCCGAAATCTCCTGGCTCCCCATGCGCAACATCGACGAGCAGGTGAAGAAGGGCGACCGCATCACCGTGAAGATCCTCTCCATCAACATGGCCGACGAGAAGATCTCGCTCACCGGCAAGATCGGCGAACCGCCGGAAAACACCACCGCCGAAACCCTCGGGGAGATCAGCGAAGTCAGGCCCGTGCGAGACGATCGCAAGCCCCGGCGGCCGATGCGCAAGGACCGCGACTCCCGTGACGGCGACGCCTCGGACGGCCGTTACATCCTGGACTCCGCGCCCTCCGCTTCCACCAAGCTGGGCGAGCTTTTCCCGCAGCACCTGCTGGACAAGATGAAATCCCAACGGTCAGAGTGACAACAGCGAGGGCGGGCTTCGGAAAGCCCGCCCTCTTCCTTTTCACCCCGGCTTCCGGAGCTTCCGAAGAGAACCATGGCTCCTGAAAAGGTCCCCCCCCAACCCCTCCGCTGCCTCTTCCTCAACCTCGGCCCGCAGCACATCTCCTTCGATCCTGCACACCTGGCCATCGAGTCCGTCGACACGGTGGAGCAGATCTACGAACGCATCGACCAGACCGGGCCCGACAACCTCTGCATCGTGGTCGGAGTCTCCCGGAACCTCATGACCCACTACCTCGCCGTTTCGGGCCTGTTCTTCTCGCCCCGCACCGGGGGCGCCCCCGTGGTCCTGGTGAACCACTCGTCCCACCACGTGCCCGAGCACAAGGCCTTCCTCTATGGCAAACGCCCCTATCCCATCTCCCGGATCACCTCCAGCTTCCTGACCGACGCCACGGAAGTCAGGCACTACAACCTGCGCACGTTCCACCGCATCCCCGTGGAGTTCGTCGCCTTCGCCGTCTCCGCCAACGGGGGCGAGCCCATCCCGGTGGTGTGCAAGAACATCAGCTGGGGCGGCACCTACTTCGAGACCCGGGAGAAAATCGACCAGAGCGATTTCCGGCTGCTCCTCCGCTCCCGCCTGCACCGGATCGAAGTGCCGGCCCGCTTCGTGCGGCGCCGCCTGCTGACCGAGCCCACGGTGCGCGACGGCTACGGCGTGCGCTTCCTCATCCCCCTGCCCCTCACCCTGATCCACTACATGTACGCCAAATACATGAAGGACTCCTTCGGCATCAACTGAGCCGCCGGACCCGCTGGCGGCCCCCCGCCTTGGCGGAACGACGTTTCGCGGTTTTCCGGGCCGGGGTTGACGGGACTCTTCAGGACGGAACACGCTTGTGGTATACTCACCGCACCTCGGGGGAGCGAAACCGCAAGATGAACATCGGCATTCAGCGCAGGAAAGGCAGAATCGTCAATCTGCTTATCGGCCTCATGCTCCTGGTCGGCCTCATCCCGCTCATCATGAGCGGCAAGGCCCTCATCGACTACAACGCGGAAATTCTCGAGACCAATCAGCGCCAGATCCATTCCCAGATCTGCCAGTCGGTGGCCAGCGGCATTTCGCAATACCTCGGCTCGTGCTTCAACACCATCGAACCCGTCAAAAAGTACCTGGAGCTGGAATTCGACCCGGAACAGCCGTCGCTGGTGTTCCTCGACAACAAGACCCGGGCCCTCATCACCGACCTGTTCGAGTTCCCCCGCGCCAAGATCCTGAACATCCGGGTGGTCAGCAGCGACAGCGTCGGCCTGCAGGCGGGCTACGCCATCCCCGGCGAGTCGATCCTCAACGCCGAACTGCGCAAGGCCTTCCACGAGTGCATCAAGCCCGACTCTACCGGAACGTTCGTCTCGCGCCCCTTCATCACCTCGGACTTCGGCGGGAACCCGGAACCCGTCTTCGTGCTCGCCAAGACCGTCTCCCGGGGCAGCGTCAAGATCGGCGCCGTGACTGTCGTCTTCAGCCTGGCCGACATTTTCGGGCTTTTCACATCCAACCCGGCCGGGAACACCGTGTTCCTCCTCGACAGCAACGGGGTCGTCATCCTGCATCCCGACCGCACCATCATGCGCCGGGGCACGAACCTTTCCGCCTCGCCGGTGTACCAGGAGATGAAGAACCTCAAATCCCGCGCCATCTCCACCCTGAACTACACCGACACTTCCAGCGGCGAACCCGTCGAGATGATGGCCTCGGTCTTCCTGGTGCAGGACGCCAACGTGAGCTGGGGCGTGGTGGTACAGATCCCGGAAGCCATGGCCAACATGGAAGTCCGGAACATGATCATGACGGCGGTGATCTGGATTCTGCTCTCCATCGCCCTGACGCTCCTCTTGAGCTACTTCTTCTCCCTCCGTATCAGCATCCCGATCCAGATGCTCACCATGCGCACCCTGGCCATCAAGGAAGGCCGCTTCAGCGAGCGCGTGCAGATCCACTCCCGGAACGAGATCGGCATCCTGGCCGACAACTTCAACACCATGGCCGAATACATCGAGCGCTACATCGCGGAACTGAAGAACGCCGCCGAGGAGAATCGCGAGCTCTTTTTCGGGTCCATCCGGACGCTGGCGGCGGCCATCGACGCGAAGGACCCCTACACCAAGGGCCACTCCGACCGGGTGATGCAATTCTCCGAGATGATCGGCCGCGAAATGAAGCTCCCCGCCGAGGAACTGGAGAAGCTGCGCATCGCCGCCCTGCTCCACGACGTGGGCAAGATCGGCATTTCGGACGCCATCCTGCGGAAACCGGGCATTCTGACCGACGAAGAGTACGAGATCATGAAGCGCCACCCGCAACTCGGCGCGGACATCATGAAGCAGATCCCCAAGCTGGCGGAAGTCATTCCCGGAATGCGCTTCCACCACGAGTCCCTGGACGGTTCGGGCTACCCCCTGGGCCTGCAGGGCGACAAGATACCGCTCTCGGCCCGCATCATCGGCGTGGCCGACACGTTCGACGCCATGACCACCGACCGGCCGTACCAGAAGGGCTTCACCATGACCGAGGCCCTCACCAAGATCCGCAACCTTTCCGGCAAGAAGTTCGACTATCGCATCGTGTCCGCCATGGTCGCCGTGTACGAACGCAGCCCGAAGAGTTTCGAGAAAATTAACCAAACCCCATCGGAGACGGACATCACGTTCCACTGACATGCCTTTCACACCGACACTCACCAAATTGTTGCACGCGGTCGACGGAAGTTTTTCCGCCATCATCCTGGACGTGGACTGCGAGTATGTGCAGTTCGTCGGCCCGGGGGACCCCTACCGGCAGAAACTGCAGGGCGCCTACCAGGGCATCGTTTTGGGCCAGGTGCGGTCCGTCCACCGCGACATGGACACCGAACCGCCGGACAAGGTCATCACCATGTATCAGAACGCCTGCTTCATCACCCAGTCCCTGCGCTGCGACTATTTCCTGGTCCTGGGTCTGGCCAGGGACGGGAACATCGGTCAGGGCCTCCGGCAGATCGAGATCGCCGGAAAGGAAATCGACCGTGAAATCGACTGACCGGCCCGGCCCTTTCCTCGCCGTCGACATCGGCAACACCCGCGTCGCTTTCGGCCTCTACGAGGAGGAGGAATCCCCGCCCCGGCTGGCCTGGCACCTGGCCACCGACCGGCGGCGGACGGCCGACGAGTACGGCGCCCTCTGCCGCGCCGTGCTGCAGAAGGCCGGTCGGCACCCCGTCCGTCTGCGCGGCGCGGCCACGGTGTCGGTGGTCCCGTCGGCCGAGCCCGCCGTGGAGGCCATGCTGCCCTCCTGGTTCGGCGTGGAGGCCGTGCCGCTGCGCTGGGACAGCCAGGGGGTCCTGCAGGTCCGCTACCAGCCGCCCGGCGACGCCGGGGCCGACCGGATCGTGAACGCCGCCTACGCTTTCGCCCGTTTCGGCGGGCCCGTCCTGGTGATCGACGCCGGCACCGCCGTGACCTTCGACCTGGCCAGCCGGGAAGGCGAGTTCCTGGGCGGCGCCATCTTCCCCGGGCCGGCCCTGCTGGCCGAAGCCCTCTCCCGCGGGACCGCCCGGTTGCCGGAGATCGCCGGGAAACACCGGCCCGACCCGGTGGGCGACAGCACCCGCGGGTCCATCCAGGCCGGCCTCCACTTCGGGCTGAAAGGGGCGGTCCGGGAGCTGCTGGCCGCCTACCGGGAACGGTTCGGGCCGGAGCTGCGGACCGTCCTCACCGGGGGGGCCCGGGGCGCCCTCGAAGCCGCCGCCGGACCTTTCGACGCCGTCGAACCCAGTTTCACCCTCGATGCCGTCCGCTACCTCGGGGAAAAGGTGCACCATGGGAACCGGACCCGCTGAATTCTTCAATTATTTCAGTGACATAGAAGAATTCTTCGTACAGCGCAGGGGGAAGCACCTGGTCCTCTCGGCCCTGGACTGGACCCTCATCCAGACCTGGCGGGACGCCGGGGTGCCGCTCCACGTCGCCCTCCGCGGCATCGACCGGTCCATGGCCTCCTTCGAGGCGCGCAAGGCGCGCCACTTCCTGGTCAACAACCTCTTCTACTGCCACCAGGCCGTCATGGAGGAGTTCGAAACCTACATGACCAGCCGGGACGGCGCCCACGAGGAGG
>CAYTBK010000197.1:0-6518 GCA_964436005.1 uncultured Acidobacteriota bacterium | reverse complement strand
GCCACCGTTGGGTGTCCATGATCGGCAATATGTGGAGAGGCCCGGACGGGCCGGGCAATTCCCCCATCTCCGGGACGGAAGGCAAGGCGAAGCGGCCTCCGGCCAACCGCCTTCCGCAGGAGGTCCCGTGTCCGTCGCCGCCATGATTTTCATCCTGTGGGTGGCCATGCAGATCGTCCGCTGGGCCACCAAAAAGTACAAGGGGAGGCGCTGATGTGCGGTTTCCTGATCCTGGTGGCCATCCTGGCCGTCTGGCAGTTCCTGGCGAACATCCGCGACGAGGACGGCAAGCGGTAGGGCCCCGCCCCCGGAAAGACCGGCGGGCCCGCCGCTCTCCCCCATTCAACGAAGGAGAATAAAAATGGAAGGAAACGAAGTCAGAACCCGCACTGTCGAGTGCCCCGCCTGCGGGCACCTCCTGGACGTCCCCCTCCCGAACGGGCCGGAGGCGGAAGAGGAAACACCCGACATCATCGGGCAGTTCTGCAAGATGACCGCCGCCGCCGAGGGCGCGCCTCGCCGTGCGGAACTGGAAGCCATGAAGGCGCACCACGGAGGGATCTACATGTTCCCGTTCAACGACCGGCTGATCACCGTGTACCGGCCTGTCCTCTCCGGTGAGTACGAATGGATGACGGACGCCGTGGCCCGTCTGGTCGGAGCGGACGGCAGGGAATCCGACGCCGAGCGCGAACTCGGCAAGCAACTGGTGTTCCGGTGCTGCCTGTACCCCCGGATAACCCCGGGCAACGTGGATTCCGTGCCGGCAGGCGTAGTGCCGACCCTGGCCAACCTGATCCACCTGGTGTCGGGTTTCTACCGCACATCAGAACTCAAGGAGATGGTCATGGAGGCCTGACCCCCAGGCAGGGTCGCCCGGGAGCCTGTTCCCTCGCTTTCGCGCCCTGTGCCTCTTCGGGTTGTCACTGCAAAACGAAGTCGCAGAGGGCACGAGAGCGCCGGGGACAACCGGTTTAGCGACGGTCGAAGCGGACGGGCGGAAGAATTCCCCCATGGCACCCGAGGAACGACGAGGAGGACAACCATGCAGCCGATCACCCGCTACGAACCCCTGGCCGCCACCCCGCTGCCGCGCCGCCTGGCCGACGAACTTCGGCAGGCCCTGCGCCGCATCCCGCGGCAGGAGTGGGCGGAATGCGTCCGCCCGCTGCCGGCCGAATTCGGCCGCGGCCTGGCGCGCCGCATCTCCGGCGCTGCGGGCGCGCTCCGCCAGGCCGGCCGCTTCCTGGCCGGCAAGGCGTCCGAGGGCGCGGACGCCGCGCGCCGGGGCGACCTTGGAGGCTTCCTCCGGCAGTCGGGCGCCGACCTGGCCCGGTCCGCCCGGACGGGAGCGTCGGCCCTGGCCGCGGCCGCCGGACAGGTCCCTTCCGTCGGTCGCCTGTTGGCCCGGGACCCCGGCGCCGTGCTCCCGGAAATCATCGGCGCCGCCTTCGGCTTCCTGGCCGGGTCGGGCGGGCTGGACGGGAACGGGGGCCTCCCGGACCTGGACCTGGCCCTGGGCGTGGGTTTCCACCGCTCGGCCCTCACGCACTCCATCCTGATCGGTTGCGCCGCAGAGACGGTCCTCTTTTCGCTGGACCGGGCCGTGGCCCTGGTCCACCGGCACCTGCCCCGCCACCACGCCCCCGCCTGGGACGAGCTCTTGGCGTATTTCCAGCGGACCACCCGGGCCGCCCGCGGCGGCACCTCGGTGGGACTGGCCTTCCACCTGGGGGTGGACGGCCTCCTGCAGCCCGCGGCGGTCAAGGGCCTGCCCTTCGCCGCGCCCATGGCCCTGCACCAGGCCTTCCTGGCCGCCAACGCGGTCATGGAGGCGGCCGCGGTCACGAACCCGCGGGAGAAATCCCGCCCGGCCGACATTCGAAATCCATTTGAGGTGAAATCATGAATTCATACAAGAGCGGAAGCGGCGGGGCGTCGCGCCCCGAGGACGAACTCTTCGCGGAATTCCAGGGCTACGTGCAGACCCTGTACGCCGAGGCCAGCGCGCCGTCCATGAAGAAGCTGGACGACTCCATCCGCCGGGCGGTGGAAAAGCTCGGGGCCGGGATCCGCGGGGCGCTCGGCGCCGTCGACGACAAGTCGGGGCAGCTGGAAAGCCTGTTCGAGAGCACCCGGCAGAACTTCCAGGGCCAGTTCGGCCCCCTGCTGGACGATCACATCCAGCGGATGGAGCAAGGCCACCGCCGTTTCGTGGACGGGGTGGCCGAGCGGGCCGTCCGTGAATTGCGGGGCGAACTCCAGTCCTTCCGGGCCGAATGCCTGGCCCTGGTCCGCCAGGGCGAGGAAACCGCCCGCCAGGCTTCCGACAAGGCGTATCGCCAGGCCGGCCAGCGCGGGGCCGAGACGAAGGCCCTGCTGCAGGAAACGCTTGATGAGGTCAGGGCGCGCCACGCGGAACTGGCCGACGATTTCACCAGGATGCGCGACCGGGCCGACCGGAAGTTCACGGAAATGGAGCGGGCGAACCGGAGCTGCCTCCAGGGCCTGCCGGGCATGGCGGCCCAGGCCGCCGACGAGGCCGGGCGCCTGACCGTGAGCGTACTCAAGCCATTTCTCTATTTCACTTCGGCCATGGGCTTCCTGGGCCTGGCCGCCGGCTGCCTCGCGGTGACCCTGCTGCTGACGCGCTGAAGGAGGGTACCATGAGCCGTGCCGCCGAACCGACCCCGAGACTGCGGGAAGAGGAGCAGAAACATCTGGAGCGGATCCGCCGCATCCTGTTCGCCTCGGACCCGGCCTGGTTCCGCCGCTGGGAGTCGGCCGCCCGCCAGTCCCTGGCCGGGCGGATCCGGCAGGCCGGCCTGGCGGAGCGGCTCGTCCAGTTCCATCGCGTGGTGGAGAACGCCGCCACCCGTTCCGCCGACCCCTTCGAAGTGTTCGTGGTCGGGGAGGTGAAGTTCGGCAAGTCCACCCTCATCAACGCACTGCTGGGAACGCAGACCGCCCCCACGGACTTCGAGCCCAAGACCTGGTGCTTCAACCGGTACATCGCCAAAAAGTCGCCTTCGCCCGACGCCCTGCTCCTGGTGGACCCCCAGCTCCTGGCGCGGGCACCCGGCCTGGCCGCCCGGCTGGGCAGGGAGCTGTGCCGGACGAACGGCCTGGCGACCTACCGGGTCTCCGCCGCCCGGGCCGGGGAGATCATGGAGGAGGAGGAGAAGAGGACCCTCGAGACCCTGGACACGGCCGTTCCCTACGTGTCGCCCATCCTGGAGGTGGAGCAGGAGGTGCCGGCGGCCAAGGCCGTCCTCCCCGGCATCCGGCTGGTGGACACCATGGGGATGAACGGCATCCGGGAACGGAAGGGGCACCTGCACTACCTGGCCTGGCAGTACGGCCGGGCCGACGCCGTCCTCTGGGTGGTTTCGGCCAGGAACCTCAACAGCCGGGGCACCCGCGAGCAGCTCGAGATGTTCGGGGCCTACCGCAAGCGGGCGGTGGTGGTGATCAACCGCTGGGACGAGGTGGAGGACAAGCCGCGCGTGGCCGGCATGGCCCGGGAACTCTACGGCGGCTTCGCCGAGGAGGTGGTCTTCCTTTCGGCCCTGGCCGCCAGCATCGGTGCCGCCGGCGTGCCACCGGAGTCCTTGCCGGCCCGGCAGCGAGGCCCGCTGACGGAATTCATGCGGAAGTCCGGGGTGCAGGATCACGGCGGGCTGCTGCAAGCGAGCGGCTTCGAAGACCTCCGCGCCGCCCTGAAGCGGCAGTTCGACGGCAAGCTGGAGGCCGTCCGCAACGAGTCGGCCTACAACGCCATCGGCCGCCAGGAGCGGGAGTTCCGGAAGATGGCCGAGACCGTCCTCGGCGAATACCGCGACAACCTGGCCACCTTCGAGCGGTTGCGGCAGTCCGTCGCCGAAACCGAGACGGCGTGCCGGCGGTCCGTTTCCGAAGGCTGCCGGCAGCTTGGACAGCAGCTGGAGAAGGGGCTGGAAAGCGCCCTGCAGTCGCTGACCTACGAGCGGTGCGCCAGCGTCGGCCAGGCGGTGAACGTCGAAAGTTTCCTCAACCAGGCCCGATCGGAGCAGCAGCGCCTGGCCGGCCTGGTGAAGGAACGCTTCGACGGGCTGGTCCGGCGCTTCCACGGCGAGGAGAACGGCTATGCCGAAACCGCTTTCGGCCCCGGCGCCACCGTGGCCGAACGGCAGCGGGCGGCGTCCGTCGACCCGGTCTCCGTCCGCGTGACGCCCCTCGAGCTGAAGCTGCAGCTGCAGGGCGAATCCGGCGGTTTCCTGCTGGACCTGTACGACAGGGTGGAAGACGGTTTCCTCGGCTTTTTCGCTTCCCTTTTCTTTTCGGGCTGGGCCGAGCAGAAGCGGGAAGAAGTCGTCAAGTCCACCCGGACCAGGGTTCGCCAGGAGCTTTCGCCCGCCTTGCGGGCCCTGGCGGAGAAATGCGAGAAGCATCTCGCCGCCGAGGCCGAGTCCGCCGCCGCCGGCGTCAGGCAGAGCGCCACCGGCCGCGCGGCCCGCCTGGGCCCCGTGGAGGCGCAGCGCGACTCCATCCGGCGGCTGGAGACCGTCCTCGCCGCCCCGCCGCCGCCGCCGCCCTGGCTGGCGGCCATCCTCGGAAAAATAAAGGAGAGAACATGCAGCAAGAATCGACGCTGAACCAAGGCGGCCGCGCCAGCGGGGCTTTCCGCCTCGGCAACGACCTGGTCGCCGTCCTCGGGGAAATCGTGACCGAGCTGGAAACTCTTTTCCCGTCGCTCCCCGCGGTGGAGGAGGCGAAGAGCGCCCTCGCCGTCGTCCGGAAGCGCCTGGCTCAGCCGTTCCGCCTGGCCGTGGCCGGCCAGTTCCGGGCCGGGAAATCCTCGCTGGTGAACGCCGTGGTGGGCGCCGAGGTGGCACTGGTGGACGAGGTGGAAGCCACCTCCCTGCCCACCCGCTACTACTTCGCCGAGACACCGTGCGCGGCGGTGGTGCACCGGGACGGCGCCCGGAAGGAGCTTTCCATTGCCGATTGCCTCGAAACCGCCTCCCGCCGCCGCACGGACGCGGCCTGGCTGGAATCCGTGGAGCGGCTGGAATTCGGCTGCCCCAACACCGCCCTGTCCCGGGTGGAACTGTGGGACACGCCCGGCCTGGGCGGCAGCGCCTTCACCCACCGGACAGCAGAGGACTTCGCCGGGCAGGTGGACGCGGCGGTGTGGGTGTTCGACGCCGACGCCCTGGGCAAGGCGGACATCACCCCGGCCATGGAGCGCATCTCGGCCCGCGGCAAACTGGTCCTGGGCGTCCTCAACAAGGCCGAGTGCCTGGACGCCGCGGACGCGGAACGGGCGTCGGCCACCCTCCGCCGCCTCTACGAACGGGTGGAATTCGCCGGCATCGTCCCCTTCAGCGCCCGGGCCGCCCTGGGCGTGCACGGGCTCGGCCCGGCCGTCACCATCTACGGCGACGCCCTGGACCCCGACGGCAACCTTTCCCGGCTCCTGGCCCGGCTCGAGGAACTGGTGCTGCGGGATCCCGGGCGCCTGGGCGTCCAAGCCGCCTCCGGCGACGCCGCGGCGGTCCTCCGCTCCCTGGAGGACCGACTGACGGGTGCGTCGTTAAACTGGGAAACCGCCCTGGACCAGTTCGACCGCGCCCTGGCCGCCAGCACGGAGGCCGCCGGGGAGCGCTACGAGAGGATCGAGGAGCGCCTGGCGGCCGGGTGGCGGGACGCGGTCCGCCTGGGGATGCTGGAGGAACTCCGCCGGGACATCGAAGGCGCGTCCATGGAGGAACTGAAATCGGAAACGTGGTTCACCGGCCTCCTCGGGCGGTATCTGTCCCCCGAGGCCCTGGTCCCCCGCCTCCAGGCCTACTTCGAGCGGGAGCGGGAAGCGCTGCAGGCGGTGGCCGAGGGCCTGGGCCTGGACGTCCGGGAGGCGCTCCAGGCTTCCCTGAGCGCACCGGAGCGCCTGGCCCTCCGCGGGGGCGGGGAAGACCTTTCGCCGTCCGGATCGCCTGGCGAGGCGCTGATCCTGAGCGTGGACCAGCAGTTCGGCCGGGCGGCCGTAGTGGCCACCGGAACGGGCTTTTCCCTCGGCGGCCTGGCCCTGCTGGTCCCCGGGCCGCAGTGGCCCTTCGTCGCGGTGGGAGCGGCGGCCGCCTTCGTCTTCTCGCTCTTCCGCGGGAACCAGGGCGTGCTGCGGGGCGTTTCCGCCGAGCGCACGATGCGGAAGCTCGCGGAAAAGCGCTGGGAGCTGGCCGTGGAGGTGGCGGACAAGTGGCTGGAGGAGCTGGCCCCCACCGTGGCCGAGGAAATCCGCCAGTCCGCCGGCGAGTGCCGCCGGCAGGCGCTGGAGGCGCTGGCCCGGAACCTGGCGGAAACCCTGCTGCAGGGAAGGAGCCCGGCGGAAGCCCGGAGCCTGCTCGGCCTGCTCGGGCCAGCCCGCGAGCGGGCGGGGGAACTGTGCCGGAAGGTCGTCCCCTTCACGGCGCGGCAGCTGCCGCCCAAGGCCAACCCCCTGCACCGCCCCTGCCGGGTGGAAGCCGACAACCGCCTGG
>CAYTBK010000196.1:0-6559 GCA_964436005.1 uncultured Acidobacteriota bacterium | reverse complement strand
CGCCGGCCGCAGCCCCACCACGATGAGGTTGTACTCCTCGCGCAGGCGCGACTGGCGCAGGGTGACCCCGTCCAGGAAGGAGCCGGCGGGGATGGTGAACTCGCGCATCTCCAGGCGCAGGTCCCCCCGGTGGAGGATGGTTTCCATGAACTCCTGCACGTTGGGGTGCACGATGGTGGCCGCGATCTGCTTGGCCCCCTCCCGGTAGGGGAAGACCAGCTTGTTGGCCCCGGCCCGGCGGAGCTTCTCCTCGGCGGACTCCTCCACGCAACGCGACAGGACCAGGATCTTCGGGTTCAACTCCCGCGCCGACAGGGTGATGTACAGGTTCTTGGCGTCGGAGTCCAGGACGCAGGCGATGGCCCGGGCCGACTCGATCCCGGCCCGCTTGAGCACGTCGTCGCGGGTGGCGTCCCCCTCGATGATGGACAACCCCTCCTCCTGGATCTGCTTGGCGAGCTCCGGCCCGTTCTCCACGACGACGCAGGACACCCGGCGGGCCAGCAGCTCCTCGGCGACGATCTTCCCCATCCGGCCGTACCCGCAGACGATGACATGGTTGGACAACCCGGCGACTTTGCGTTCCATTCTTCTCCTCCTGAACAGGTTGCGGAGATGCCCCTCCAGTATGGCCTGCGCTCCCGACGAGAGCACGTACAGCACGCTGCCCACGCCGAAGACGATCAGGCACATGGTGAAGACCCGGCCCCGGGCGTCCATCTCGTGGATCTCCCCGAAGCCGATGGTGGTGACGGTGGTGAGCGTCATGTAGAGAGAGTCGACGATGCTCCAGCCCAGCAGCACCCGGTAGCCCAGGGTTCCGCACAGCAGGATGCTCGTCACCAGCACCGTCGCCGTGAGGATGCGCTTCCGGCTCTCGCCCTTTTTTCCATTCATCGGGTCCCCCCAGGCTTGGAATGGTCGTGCCTGGGCGCCACGCCCAGGAGGAAATGGGCCGCCAGGGCTACCAGCCCGCCCAGCAGGCAAGAAAGGTAGGGCCCCAGCCCGGCGCCGGCCAGGACGAAGGCGGCGGCGGCCCCGGCGACGGCGGTGACCGTCTGGGGCAGCATGGTGCGCACGTGGTAGACCGGCGGAATCCGGCAGGCCGCCGCGCTCATGACCGCCTTTTCCGAGAAGGGGATGACGTGTTCCCCGGCCACGGCGCCAGTGATGACCGCGGCGGACAGCAGGGGGATGGCCGCCTCGAGGGCGGCCGGCGACGAGGCCGCCGACTGGTAGGCCAGGGGCATGACCACGGCCATGGACGTCCAGGAAAAGCCGGTGGCCACCGTGACCGCCAGGGCCAGCAGGAACACGCCGGCCGGCAGCAGCGCGGGCGACACGGACTGCAGGACGGTGGAAGCGATGTACGGCCCCGCCCCCAGGGTTTCCGAAACCAGGGAGAACCCCTTGGCCAGCAGGATGACGGCGCAGACCGGCAGCAGGCCGGCCATGCCCCGGGCGAAGGCCTTGGCGAAGTCCTTCCGCCCCAGCATCCGGCGTTTCCAGCAGAGCAGGACGTCCGTCAAACAGGCCACGGCGGCGGAGACCAGGAGCACGTCGATCACCGGCGCGGCGGCGAAGATGCCGGGCAGCGTCAGCGTTTCGCCCGCCCGGAGAAGGCAGACGGCCCCCACCACGACGATCCCGCCGAAGGCAGTGATGAGCAGCGTCAGGATGGGGCCCAGCACATTGGACACCCCGGCCCGCGAGGGGCGCTCCTCGGAGTGGGCCCAGACCAGCGGCGGGTGGTGCTTGTCCAGACGCCCGCCGGCCCACTTGCCGGACAAGGCCGTGAGCAGGGCCAGGAAAATAGCAATGTAAGTATAGAAGTGAAACGGCACGGACCCCAGGAACAGGCGGGACATGCCCGTCTGCACACCCACCTGCCGGGCCGCGTCCAGCATCACCGAGCCCTCGTAGGCCGACCAGGTGGAGACCAGCATGATACTGGCCATGATGGCGGCCACGTCCACGATGTAGGCCAGCATGGCGGGCGGGATGCGGTTCCGGTCGGTGATGGGGCGCATCGAGGCCCCGGTGATCAGCACGTTGGCGTAGTCGTCGAAGAACAGGCACATTCCCAGGCCCCACACGGCTATCCGGGCCTTGAAGGGGGTGTCGATGCGGCTGCCGATCTCCCGGGCGAAGACGCGGTACGCCCCGCCGGCCGAGAGGGTCTCCAGCACCCCCCCGACCAGCAGGACGAACAGGACGATCTTGAGCCGTTCGAGGTCGGTGAAGGAAACCCGCATCGCCTCGGCGAAGATGGCCCCGGCCTTGCCCGGCGCCCCGCCGGAAGCCGTCGCCACCCCGGCCAGCACCCCGCAGAACAGGGCGAGGGCCACCCTGCGCCAGACCAGCGCCACGACGATCGTCACCGCGGCCGGGATCAGGGCAAGGATGCCGAAATCGTGCATGACTTCCTCCCGGGCCTTTCACCACCAAGGCACAAACGCACAAATTTGCCCGATCAAGGTAAGGCCAGGTTTGACCGCTCAGCAGTTCCTGGGGTTTTTGTCCCTCAGTGGGTGCCGGCTCCGCCGTCGGCCAGGAGGACGATGAGCTCGCCGGCCAGGCGCAGGGCCGCCCCCGGGTCCGCCGGCCGGTCGCCCTTGACCACCACGGCCTGGTCGAAGAGCAGGCGGATGCAGTTCTGCAACCGCTCCTTCTCCTCTTCCCGCCCGCGCAGCCTTTCCAGGGCGGCCGTCACCGGGTGGTCCGGGTTGATCTCCAGGTTGGGGCGGGGCCGGTCCATGCTCTTGCCGGCGCGCTTGAGCAGCTGCTCCATGAACGGGTCCATCCCCGTGCCTTCGCCCACCACCACACAGGGGGTGTCCGTGAGCCGGGTCGACAGGCGCACTTCCCGGACGGCGTCCCCCAGGGTCTCCTTGACGAAGGCCACCAGCGGCGCGAAGCGCTCGGCCAGCTTCTTCTTCTCCTCTTCGGGCAGCGGGTCGGGGTCCGCATCGTCCCGGTTGACCGCCTTGAAGGGCTTCTCCTGGAAGGTGAAGCCGTGGAAGACGATCTCGTCGATCTCGTCGCTGAGCAGCAGCACCTCGCGGCCCTTCTGGACGAAGCGCTCCAGGTAGGGCGACTTGGCCGCCTCCTCCAGCGAGGGCGCCGCCAGGTAGTAGATGTCCTTCTGCTCTTCCGGCATGCGGGCGATGTAGTCGGCCAGCGTGGTCCAGCTCTCGGTGCCGCCGTGCGTGGAGCGGAAGAGCAGCAGGTCGGCCACCGTTTCCCGGCGCTCGTGGTCCAGGTGCACCCCTTCCTTCAGGATCCGGCCGAACTGCTCGTGGAATTTCACGAACTTCTCGAATTCGTCCCGCTTCAGGTCGCCCAGGTGCTCCAGCACCTTCTTGACCAGGTTGCGGTGCATGAGTTCGACCTGGCGGTTGTTCTGCAGCATCTCGCGGGACACGTTGAGCGGCAGGTCGGAGGAGTCGACCACCCCTTTCACGAAGCGGAGCCACGTGGGCAGGAGTTCCTCGCAGTGCGGCATGATCTGCACCCGGCGCACGTAGAGCATGGGGCCGGTCTTCTCCTCGCGGAAGAAGAGGTCGAAGGGGTTCCGGCCGGGGATGAAGAGCAGCGCCGCGAACTCCATGGTGCCTTCCGCCCGGTAGTGGATGACCTTCAGCGGGTCCTCGAAGTCCCGGGACAGGTGCTTGTAGAACTCGTGGTACTCGTCGGCCGTGATCTCCGACTTGTCCTTGAGCCAGAGGGCCTTCTGCGAGTTGAGGGTCTCGGCCTTGACCACCTTCACCGTCTTGCCCTTCTCGTTCGGGTCCTCTTCCTCGCGCTCCACGTCCATGACGATGGGGAACTCCACGAAGTCGGAGTACTTGCGCACCAGCGTCCGCAGTTCCCAGTCGCTGAGATACTGCTTGGCGTCTTCCTTGAGGTGCAGCACCACGTCGGTGCCGCGGCCGGCCTTCTCCACTTCCTCGACGGTGTAGGTGCCCCGGGCCTCGGACTCCCAGCGCACCGCCCGGCCGGCCGGCTCGCCCGCCTTGCGGGAGTAGACCACCACCTTGTCGGCCACCATGAAGGCGGAGTAGAAGCCCACCCCGAACTGGCCGATGAGCTCGGCCTCGCTGCCCTTCTCCTTCAGGGCCTTGAGGTACTCCAGCGTGCCCGAGTGGGCGATGGTGCCCAGTTCCCGCACGGCCTCCTCGCGGGTCAGGCCGATGCCGTTGTCGCTGATGGTGAGGGTTCCGAGCGTCTTGTCGACGACCAGCCTGATCTTCCAGTCCGAGTCGTTTTCCGCCAGTTCGGGGCGGGTGAGGGACTCGAAGCGGATCTTTTCCAACGCGTCCGACGCGTTGGAGACCAACTCCCGCAGGAAGATCTCCTTGTGCGAATACAGGGAGTTGATCACCAGGTTGAGCAACTGGTTCACTTCAGCCTTGAATTGCTTTTTCTCGTTGGACATAACCACTCCTCGACGGATGATGATGTCGCCGCCAGGGCGAGGGAAGTCGGCCGGCCGTTGCCCCCCCGGGGACACCGACCGGCCGGAAGAGGCCATTCTCCCCGAGAGCACAAGCCCGTGTCAAGCCTTGAAAGGGCTTCCGCGACGGTTGCGCTTTTCTCCGCCGGGGGGTATAGTGGGAAAAAACGGGCGTGGGGAGCGGAATCATGAAAACGGTTCGTCTCGGCATCCTCGGTTACGGACATGTCGTGCAGGGGCTGCTGGAACAGCTGACGGAGAAGCACGATTACCTGAAAGTCCGCTACAACATGGACATACGCGTCCACGGCATCTGCGACAGCACCGAGTTGCTCACCGCGGCCGACGGGTTGGAGCCGGGCTCCCTGTTGGCCCTCAAGCTGGCCAAGAACGCCGCCGGCGACCCGCTGGGCGGCGTGGCCGGCTATGCGCCTGGCCGTGTCGTGGAGGATTTTTTGTCCTGCGGGGTGAACACGGTGCTGGAAGCCCTGCCCACCCGCCTGGGGTCGGCCGAGCCGGCCCTGTCCTGGCTGCTGGCCTTTCTGGAGGAACGCGTCCCGCTGGTCCTGGCCGACAAGTCGCCCCTGGTCTACGGCTTCGAACGCCTGCTGGCCGCCTCCCGCAAATCCCGGACGCCCTTCCGCTTCGGCGGGGCGGCCGGCGCCGCCCTGCCCGTGGCGGACGTCATCAGCACCTGCCTGGCCGGTTCCGAGCTCTTCGGCTTCGAGGGCATCCTCAACGGCACCACGAACATGCTGCTGTCGGAGATGATCGCCAACCACTCCTCCATCGAGGAAGAGCTGGAGATCGCCAAGGAACTGAAGATCACCGAGTCCGACCCCCAGTTCGACGTCCAGGGCTGGGACACGGCCTTCAAGACCCTCATCCTGGCCAAGGCCTACATGGACCCGGCCGCCCGGATCGAAGACGTGCAGGTGCAGGGGCTGGAGGGGATCACCTACGCCCACGTGGAACCGGCCCTGAAAAAGGGGAGCACCCTGAAACTCCTGGGCAAGGCCAGTTTCGAGGGCAACCGCCTGCGCCTGCGGGTCAAGCCCTCGGTCATCCCCCCCACCCACCCGTTCTTCCCGGTGAACGGGACCAACAAGGCCGTGACCTTCTACACCGACTCCGTGGGGCAGCTCACCCTCTTCGGGGGCGCCTCGGGCGCGCGGGAGACGGCCGGGGCCCTGCTCCGCGACGTGGTCAACATCAACCGCGACATCAATTTCCTGTAAGGCGGCCAGAATGGCCCCGGAGCCCGGAACGGGCGGTGGAAGGCCCCGGATCAGCCGCCCCTGATTTCGCGTACGCTCATTGACAGGAAGGCGGAAAAGGTGGCACTACCGCAACGAAGGGGAGACCGGATCATTTGCCAGTAGGGCATGGGTTTGCCAGAGCCTGGGCGGGCAGCCGGATCCGTCGCCGGTCGCTCGGAAACATGGATGGGCAGGATGGGGAGGCTAGGCCGCGCTCCTCCTCTGGAGTGCGGCGCGGAGGCCGCCGCAGCGCCGCCTTCGCCAGGCGCGCAGGCTGCCGGAGCGCCGAACGCGAAGGCGCCCGCCCCGACCTGACGGCAATCCCTCAACCGGTTTCCCAACAGACAGTCATACCGCAAGCGCCCGAGCCCCCTCCTCGTTCGTGGCCTTCGTGCGCCTCGTGTTCCAAACACGTCTCCCCGCGCGGGGCGGGCCGGTCGCGGCCCGCCAGGCCATCAGGGCGATTCCGGGGCTCCCCCGTCCCAGGCCTGCGGCCTGGGCTCAGGGATCCGGCGCCGATGGCGCCCCTTCGTGCGTCCGTGATCAATCGGCAACACGATTCGCGAAGGGCAGACCGGGCCTTTTGCCCGGAGGGCATGGATGTCCATAGCCTGAACGTTTTCCTCGCCGCATCCTTGCCCTTAGGGCATCAATTCCAATAACAACAGAATTGTTTCAACGTTTCCGTGCCCGTCGGGCAACCTGGGCCATCGGGATCCCACCGGTCGGGCGGTTGATTCCCTACGGGAAACGGGCGGGTCGGCCTTACGAACGGGCTATGGACATTATTTCCCTACGGGAAACTCGCCTTTGGCCTTTAACTAGACAAAAAGCACAGAAAAAA
>CAYTBK010000195.1:0-6577 GCA_964436005.1 uncultured Acidobacteriota bacterium | reverse complement strand
CCAGGGCCGTCACGGCCAGGCCCAGGAACATCCAGCCGTAGACCCGCTGGAAGAATCGCCGGACGGTGTCCGGCCGGTCTATCGCGGCGATGGCAGGGATCGGGTTCTCGTACATGTCATCCTCCTGAAGTCTGAGCGCCCCGGGCGGGCGGACCGGGCCAAGGGTCACTGAAAGGCCACGGCGCTTTCGGCGGCCGTGTACTCGGAAAAGTCGTGGATCCCCGGGAACGTGCTGATGTGGCTGATTTTGGTGAAAGGAATGAAAACGTTGGTCTTGGCGAAGATCACTTCCCCGGTTTTCCTGTTGGAAAGCGGGAACTGGTCGTGTTCGAAGAAAACGCCCTTTTCGTCGACGCCGACCAATCGGACAAAGATCAGTTTGGTTGGCCCGGGGGGTTCAAAGCCGGCGATGACCAGCTTCTCGACGAACCCCAGGTACACGTAAGAACCGATCATGTTTTCCAGTGCAACGCCTGCCATGTTCCCTCCTCTCGATGGTCATTTTACTGTTTCCAGCCGGTTGCCGCAACGGCCTCCTGCCGGTGGGGTTGTCGTCAGCGGGCCTGATTCCCGGTCCTCCCGACCGAATTCCGATCCAGCGTTTCGAAAGATTCGTTGGATATCGGGTAAGGCTTGGGGCACTGGAAATCATAATGCCACCACTCTTCGGAATACACAAGGAATCCTTCGCTTTCCATGACGCAGCGGAGCAGGTCGCGGTGCCATCGGTCCAGGGCGCATCCGCCGGGGTAGTCGGCAAACGCCCGGGGGGTGAACTCGTCGTAACCGCTGGGCATGGGGACTGGCTTCCCGCTGGAGAGCGCGTACAGGGACACGTCCACCGCCGTGCCCCGGTTGTGCCGCGAACCCTGGGCGGGATTGGCCACAAAGGCCTTCTGGCTTTCGGGGGTCGCGTCCCAGAACATTTTGGTCACGGTCCAGGGCCGGTAGGCGTCGTGGATGACGATTCCGTAGCCGAGGGGCTTCAGCCGGCCCGCGGCCCTGGCGAGCGCCGCGGCGGCCGGCCGCTGCAGGAAGGCGCGGGCCGAGGGGTAGAACGCCTCTCCCGTGAAGTTGTCGTCCGTGGCGTAGCGGATGTCGAGGTGCACATCCGGCACGGCCCTGGCGGCATCCACCCAGTCGGGGGCGGCGAAGTCGGCATCCTGGCGGGGCGGCACGGCCGTCGCGGCTTCCCGGCGCAACTCGTCCAGGGGCCGCTGCGGGACGATGCGGAACGGTTTTCCCCGCTCGGCGTCCGTCAACCGGCGGACGAACAACCTGTCGCCGATGGTGCAGGAAGCGGCGGGCGAGATGCCCTGGTCCGACTCCCGGGCGAACGTCACCCGCACGGCCGGGCGCCCCTTGGCAGCCGGCACGGCATACGCGGAAGGCCCGCGTTCCTCCAGGGCATACGCCCCGGCCGGCAGTGACGGCAAGGAGGACCGGCCCTCCACCAGCAGTTCCAGGCGGCCGGAATCCCCTTCCCGAAACCGGACTGCCTCGCCGGCGGGCGAAACGTATTCCCCCAGCAGCGCCGCGCGCTGCGGCGCGACGGCAGCCGGCCGGGGGCGCCCCGGACAGGACGCCTCCCCGCTCCGGGCCAGAGAGGCTCCGCCCGCCAGCAGCAAGGCCAGGAGCGCCAGCGCCGTCTGCCGCAAGGCGATCGACGCGCCTGCTTTCCCTTTACTTCCCATGATGCTCTTCCTCCCTTGCCGAATCAGTCCCGCGCATGCGCGGGCAACCAGTCCCGTTCCCGGGATCGGTTTCCATCATATCGCAAATCGAAAAACGGGAGAATCCATGTCTGTCGGGGAGCGGACAATATCCTGGGGACTTGCGGGAAGCCGGCAGGGGGAGAGGGGGAGACAGGGCCCCGGCCAGTTCATTCGGAAGGGAGGTCGTCGGGCAGGTCTTTCCGGATTCCCCCGTCCCCTTCCGCCACGGGTTCCCCATCTTCATCCGGGATCCGATACCCTCCGGTCACCCATTTTCCCAGGTCGATCATGGAGCACCGGCGGGAACAGAACGGGAAAAAAGGGCCGGACCCCGTCTCGAGCGGGGTCCGGCAAACGGGACAATGGAATTTCCGGTCACTTGTCTTTGTCAAGTCTCTTCCCCACGATGTCCATCTTGTTCTGGTCGAGGATGGAGAACGTCGCCCGGTTCAGCTCCACGAACGCCTTCTTCAGGGTGATGAGCGCCGACAGTTCGGCGGCCTTGGCGTTGGTGAGGTCGCGCTGGGTCTGCAGGACCTCGAAGTTCGTCGTCAGGCCGGCCTGGTAGCGCTTCTGCTGCCCGTCCAACTGCTCTTCCTGGAACTTCCGCGTGGCCAGGGCGGCCACCAGGCTCTTCCGGCTCACTTCGATGGTCTGCACGGCGTTGAAGACGTCCACCTCGATGTTCTGGACGGTCTGGCGGAGGGTGGCCTCGTCCTGCCCCTTGGACAGCTTGGCCACGGCCAGGTTGGCCTCGGCCGTCTTGTTGCCGAAGGTGTAGGTGAGGGTCAGGCCGACGCTGTAGTCACGGTACTTCTGCTTGAAAATCTGCTCGTAAACGGTGCCCAGGTTGCCGGTGAAGCGGCCGTCCTGTTCGCCGATGACGTTTCCGTCGTTGTCGTAGACGTTTTCGCGGTAATTGGGGCTGGCCAGGCCGTTGGACGTGTACGAAGCGTCGAAGTCGAGGCGCGGCTTCTTCTGGTTGCGGAAGAACTTGATGTCGATGTCGTCACGCTCCAGGGTCAGGCGGTACTTCTTGACTTCGGGCCGCTGTTCGACGGCCTTGTCGATGAGTTCCTCGACGGTCGGGATCGCCTGGGGCACGATGGGCATCTGCTTGGGCAATATGGTCTTGACCCATAGCTCGTCGCCTTTTTCATTGCAGACGAAGTTCTTCAGCGCATTCTGGGCCCGGACGATGTCTGCCTCCGAGGCGATGACCGACTGTTCGGCCTGGGCCACTTCCGCCATGGTCTGGGTGATGATGATGGGGGCCAGCGTGCCCACTTCCACGCGCTTCCGGTTGTCGCGCAGCTGGATGAGGGAGAGCTCCCGGCTGGCGATCTGGATCTTCTGCTGCTCGATGGCGTTGACGAGGTCCCAGTAGGCGACCTCGACGGTCCGGGCGATGTCGGAGACCTGGGCTTCGAAGTCGAGTTCGGAAATCGTCTTGTCCTTCTTGGCCAGCAAGATGGTTCTCCGGTTCTGGTCGATGGAGAAGTCGCGCCACAGGGGCTGGGTGAAGCCCAGCTTGACCGCCCCGCTGTAGGTGGGGCTGAAACGGTTCGTGTTGGAGGTGCTCCGGTCGTTGTCCGAGGAGATGGTGAAACTGCCGCCCGTGGACAGGTACTTGGACAGCGTGGCCCCGAAAGTCAGGTCCTTGGACAGGGTCGTGTCCAGTTTCAGGTACTCCTGCTGCAGCGTGCTCATGACGGGCCGTTCCATCTTCTGGTAGCCGATGTTGGACTTGAGCTGGTAATCGTAGACGCCCAGCGCGGCGTGGAACTGCTCGCGAGACATGAGCGGAAGGTAATGCTGCACCTCGATGCTCAGGTTTTTCTGCAGGGCGCGCTCCACGCACTCGTCCAGGGTCATCTCCATAACGGAGCCTTTTTCCTTGGCTTGCTCGATGATGGTCCGATATTTCATGTTCTCGGGGAGGTTCGGATTCTCGGCGGACTGGGCGAGCGCCGGCAGGGCGGCTGCCGCGAGGAAACACCCCAACAGGCCCAACCTTAGGAACAGACGATTCACCATAAATGCTCCTGACTGGAAAAAATCTCAAAACAAGCCCATTGTACGATGCCTGCACAAAAAAAGTTTCGCCGGCGTCAGGGCCGAGCAAGTCAAACCGCCGGCGGGGCATTTTGTTTCGGGCCGACGTCGGGAATAATCTTCCCCTGCCAGGCCGGACCTGCCGCGCGCAGCCCGGGACGGGGCGGCGTCACGGCGACAGGAGGATGGCCTCCGGCAGGACTTCCACGGTTCCGTCCGCCGAAGCGTGCAGGTCCGTCCACTTCCCGGCCGCGATCCTTTCCCCGACGTGGACTCGCTCGCCGGTGCGGACCGCCGGCTGCAGGACGCCCCCGCCGAATTCGCACAGTTCCAGCCGCAAACGGCCCGTTCCCCTCAGCGGGCCCAGGAACCGGGGCACGCCCTCGTACCGGGTCAAGGCCAGCCGCATCATGAGTTGTTTCATCGGGAACGCCTTCGCCAGGAAGGCCGGGTCCGCCGTCCGGTGCTCCTTGCGAACGGAATCCCGGGAGATGACCTTCTTCATTTCCCCGATGAGTCGCCGTGGGGTGATCCGGAGGGGGCAGGCCAGCAGGGCGCACACCCCGCACTCGCAGCAGTAGACGGCGATGTGGTCCCGGTCCTCCGGCTGTTCCAGGACGGCGGCCGCCCGCCGCATGAGCAGGTGGGGCTCTATGGCGTGGCCGAGAAGGCGCCGCGGGCACAGCGCCGTGCAGGTGTAGCACTGGTCGCAGACGGAGGCGGCGATTTTCAGGTCGCGCCGTCCGTCGCCCGTCGCTTCGCGAACGGCGGGGTTGTCGGCGGGCAGCACGAGGAAGCCGGACGTGGTTTTGCCCACCGACGCGGAGAGCGGCACGGGCCGCCCCATCATCACGCCGCCCGCCAGGAAGACGGGGTTGTCGCAGGAGGGGCCGCCGGCCAGGTCCAGCAGTTCCTCCAGGGGGGTCCCGAGCGGCGCTTCGACGCAGACGGGCCGGCGGACGGCCCCGCCCATGGTGACGAACCGGTGCGTGACCGGCTTCCCCTGCAGCGCGTCGTGGATGTGCACCGCGGTCTGCACGTTCTGGACGACCACGCCGACGTCCAGGGGAATGCCTCCCTGGGGCGGAACGCGGCCAGTCACCAGGTACGTCAGCACATGCTCGTCCCCGGAGGGGTAGACATCCTCCAGTTCCACGATCCGGACTCCCGGTCGGGCACCCGCCAGGGCCGCCAGCCGGGACAGGTAGCCGGCCCTTTTCCGCTTGAAGGCCACGACGGCTTCGGCTGCGCCGAGGGTTTCGCGCAGCACCCCGGCGGTTTCCACGATGGCTTCCGGGCAATGGATCATGCACTCCAGGTCGGAGTACAGCAAAGGTTCGCACTCGGCGCCGTTGAGGATCACCGTCCCGACCCGCCCGGCACAGTCGAGCTTGCGCCAGGCCGGGAACCCTGCGCCCCCCGCCCCCGCCACGCCGGCCGCCTTGACGGCCTGCACCAACCGGTCCGGAGGCACCCTCATGACCGTTCTCCCGCAAAGACCGCCAGGATCGTCACGTCGTCGTGGAAGTCGCCGGCACAGTGCCCCTCGACGGCGTGCATCAACTTGCGGATCAAGCGGTCGGGATCGGTTTCCGCTTCGTCCCGGCAGAATTCCACCAGGCGTTGCTCGCCGAATTCCTCCCCATCGGGCGAAACCGCCTCCGTCACCCCGTCCGTGAACAGGACCAGGCGGTCTCCGGGAGCGAAACGGGTGGAGAGCCTCTCGTAGGCCGCCTCCGGGAAGACGCCCAGGATGAGGCCGCCCTCTTCCAGGCGCTCCGTGGACCCGTTTCGCCGGAGCAGCACCGGGGCGCAATGCCCTGCGTTGCAATACTGCAGGGTCATGGAATTGCTGTCATAATTGCCCTGGAAGAACGTGACGAAACGGCCGGCCCCCAGCAGGCTCGAAGCGCTCCGGTTCAGTTTCCGGCAGACCTCGTCCGGCGGAACGCCCGGCTCGGCGGCGGTCCGGAAGGCCGCCTGCATGTTGGACATGATGAGGGCGGCCGAGAGGCCCTTCCCCGCCACGTCGGCGATGGTGAAGGTCACCTGGCCCGCGCCGTTGTCCAGAAGGTCGAAGAGGTCGCCGCCCACGGCCCGGGACGGCTGCCAGAAAGAGGCGATGCGGATGCCGGAGACGACGGGGATGTTCTGGGGCAGGAGGTTTTTCTGGATTTCCAGGGCCCGTTCCAGGTCCTGGTTCTGTTCGCGCAGCTTGATGCGGTCCAGGGCGCGCGAAGCCAGTTCGGCGGCGCGGCGGGCGTAGGCCAGGGCGTCGTCGTCCGGTCCGGCGGCGTTCGCTCTCCGCACGCAGGCCAGGCATCCGGCCGGCATCTCGCCCACCGTCAACCAGGCGACGATGGACAACCTTTCCCCCGTCTCTCCCGTCACGGCGACGATGGGCGGCTGGTCGGGAGTTTCCTGCCAGTGGCGGCAGCAGTCTTCCATCGGCCGCTTTTCCAGGTATTCCGTGGCGATCTCGCCGGCTTTCTCCACGGCCCGGAAGACGCCGTCGGCCGCGCCCCGGAGGAACACGGCGCTGTGGGGCAAGGGCGCTTCCGCGGCCACGGACTTCAGCAGCACCCGGTTTACCACCTGGCGGTCCGAGGCTTCCTGCAGCGTCTTTTCCAGCTCCGCCAGCTTGACCGGGTGGACGTACCGGCCGCGGAAGAACCGGCGGTCCAGGAAGGTCTGCGCCCAGGTGTGCACGGGGGAGATGAGGGCCACAGCGCAGAGGGTCGAAGCGACGATGGACCAGGTGCTCTGGATGCCGGTGAAGCGGGCCAGCAGGGCGCCGACGCCCCCGG
>CAYTBK010000194.1:0-6615 GCA_964436005.1 uncultured Acidobacteriota bacterium | reverse complement strand
AGGCCCGCTTTTCCGAGGCCATCATGAGCAGGGCGCCCATGCCCTGGCCCGACTCCACGTACCAGGGGGCCCTGGGGACTCCGCCCAGCTGTTCCCAGATGTGTTTCTCCTTCCGGTGCGTTCCCGAATCGTCACCACGGGAGAAGAAGAGCGCCCCGGCGTCGGCGATGGCGGAGAAAGCCGCCCGGGCCTCCCGCACCCCCCGGATGCGGGCCGGGTCTTCCACCGGGCCGACGATGACGAAATCGTTGGCCATGACCGGGCGACGGGACAGGCCGCGCCCTTCCTGCATGAATTTCTCCTCCCCCTCCCGGTCGTGGACGAGCAGGACGTCGACATCTCCCGACCGGCCCAGGGCGAGCGCCCGGCCGGAGCCCACGGAGACGACGTCCACGCGCACGCCCAAAGCGGCCTGAAAGCGGGGGAGGAGATCGTCCAGGAGCTTCGTGTCGGTGGTGCTGGTGGTGGTGGCCAGACGGATGGAGCGCTCCGGCGACCGGTCGGCGCTGCCCCCACAGGAGAGCAGGGCCGGCGCCAGCCAGGCGGCAGCCAGGAGCAGGACGAGGCGGCCGGTTTTCCGAATGGTCGAGCGCATGGGCTCAGAAGCGGTCGAGCGGCTTGATGCCAAGGTGGGACTCGAATTCGGTTTCCACGCTGGTCGTGTCGGAAGCATTGTAAAGAATGAGGTTGCGGAGGTGGTCGAAGCTCTCCAGCCCCCGGATTTCGGTGAACTCGACGCCCAGCCCATCCTCGGAGGCACGGACGACCCGCCCCGTGGCGTTGACCTCGCAGCCGGACTCCTTGCCGCCCAGGAAGATGTGGATTTCGCAGGCCGTGCCGACGGCCAACTGGTCGGGCGTGATGATGAATATCCCCTTCAGGCTCACGTCCCGGGTCAGGCTGGACTGGATACGCGTCGCCTCCGCGACGAGTTCGACCTCCATGGTGGTCTCCACTCTCGTGAATTCGCGCTTGTTCGCATCTTCCATGGCCGGCCTCCCGTTGATATCGAGTTGTCCGATCGCATCATAGAAGACGAGCCTCGGCGGTGTCAACGGCATTCCTCGGGCCGGATCAAGCCCGGGGGTGGAATTTTTCGTAGGCCGACTTCAGCCGGCGGTGGGTGATGTGCGTGTAGATCTGGGTGGTGGAGATGTCGGCGTGGCCCAGCATCATCTGCACGCTGCGGAGGTCGGCGTCGTGCTCGAGAAGGTGCGTGGCGAAGGAATGGCGAAGAACGTGGGGGGAGATCGGCTTGAGGATGCCGGCCTTCTTCCCGTAGTCGCGGATCATCTTCCAGAGGCCCTGCCGGGTGAAAGCCGCCCCGAAACGGTTCAGGAACAGGAAGGACACCGGCTTGCGCGCGAGGAGAGGGCGGCACTCCTGGAGATAGCGGCCGACCCAGCCGGCCGCGCACGTTCCCACCGGGACGATGCGCTCCTTGTTGCCCTTCCCGATGCAGGTCAGGAAGCCGATGTCGGCCTGGTAGTCCTGCATCCGGAGCCCGGCGAGTTCCGAAACGCGCAGCCCGGTGGCGTAGAGCACCTCGAGGATGGCCCGGTCCCGCACCCCGCCAGGCTTTTCGGTGTCCGAGGCGGCGAGCAGTCGCTCCACCTCGCCCTGGTCCAGGTACTTGGGCAGGTTCTTCCAGAGCGTGGGGGACTCGAGGAGGGCCGCTGGATCGGCGGGGACATGGCCGTCGGCGGTCAGGAAGCGGTAGAACCCCCGGATCGAGGCCAGCATGCGGGCGATCGAAGCCGGTTTGTAGTTCTCCAGGTACAGTGTTTTGAGGTACTGGAGGAGTTCAGCCCGGCCCAGCGCTTCGAGCGGAATCTCCTGGCGCGCGGCGAAGCCCGCCAGCTTCGACAGGTCCCGCCGGTAGGCGGCCAGCGAGTTGGCGGAAAGCCCTTTCTCCACCAACAGGTGGTCGAGGTATTCGCGGAGGAAGTCCCGGGGCATGGCGGTCGGCGGGGGGTCAGTCCGGGTTGCGGCTTTCCAGGAAGGCCGTCACGGACGCCGGGCTGTTGCGGTACAGCCGGGAATAATAGTTGTAGTTGCGGAAGATGTACTTGACGTAGTTCCTCGACTCGGCCATGGGGATCATCTCCACGATCTCCGCCATGTCCAGCTTGTCTCCCCACAGCGACATGACTCGGGTCATCCGGGAGGGCCCACCGTTGTAGCCGCCCAGGGCGAGGGGGATGCGGCCGCCCTGTTCCCGCAAAACCCCGGCGAAGTAGGCGCAGCCCAGCTGGACGTTGAAGGCCGGGTCCTCCAGCCGCTTTTCCAGGGCCTCCCGGGATCCCCGCCAGCGGGCCTGGTGGGCGGCGGTGACGGGCAGCAGCTGCATGAGGCCGATGGCGTTGGAAACGGACCGGACGTCGGGCCGGAAGGCCGATTCCTGGCGAATCAGGCCCAGGACCAGGCACGGGTCGATCCCGGTGGCGGCGATTTCCGCCTCCACGAGTTCCAGGTAGCGTTTGGGGAAGAGAGCTTCCCAGACCTTCCGGTCCAACGCTTCCAGCGGCTTACCGGAGGCTTCCGGCCAGGCCCGGTTGAAGTGCCGGATGGTCAGGAAGGTGTCGCCCTTCTGCCGGTAGATGTCGTACAGCAGGGCGTGAACGTCCCGGGGCCCCGTGTCGCTGGCGAAATTGAGCAGGAAGGCCGCCGCGCTGCCCTCGTATCCGCTGGCCCACGCCTGCAGCATGTAGTCCTTCCCGTTCTTCGGCAAAGCAACCAGCCAGGCGCCCAGGGCGGGGCGGGCGGGCGGGAAGTACTTGTTCCGCAGGAAGGCGACCCAGTGCCGGACGCGGTCGGCGGAAGGCGAGGCGCCGGGCAGCGCCTTCGCTCTCTCCCGCGACAGTTCCGCGTAGTAGGAGTAGGGGAAGACCGCCGGCACCGCGTCGAAGACGGCGCGGGCCTCCCGCGTGTCGCCCCGCTTCAGGGCGCATACACCGTGCCAGAAAGCCCCGCCCGTGCCGAACTCTTTGCCCGGGTCGATCTCGCACGATTTCAGGAACAGCGGGTCCGCCCCATCGAAACGGCCGCGGGCATACTCGACCCACGCCTGCTTCCACAGGGCTTCGGCTCTGACTTCCGCCATGTCTCCCTTCTCCGCCACGTACTGGTTGAAGCGCAGGACCTTGTCGAGGTCACCGTCCAGCTCGGCCTGAAAACCGGCCGTGCGGGCCAGGGACAGGTATAAGGGCGACGACGTGGCGTCGGCTTCGGCCCGGGCGACCAGCGCATCGAACAGGGCTTCCTTCTTGAGCTTGTTGGCGCAGAGGGCCATCAGGCAGAGTCGGTCCGCCGCGTCCCGGGCGGACCGGGTGACCGTCTTTTCGAGGACCCGCAGGCCCGCGGCGCTCTCCCCCGCGCGGAGGGCCGCCCAGGCGGCGGAGATGCGCGCTTCCGCGGGGGCCTTGGAAAAAGCGCGGGCCTTGAGGCAGGGAGAAAAGTAGCGCCAGGCGCGCTTGAAATTGCCGCTTTTCACCAGGGCGGACCCGGTCTGCAACAGCCCGTCAAAGCCGAGGAGGGTTTCGAAGCCCTTTCGGCCGGCGATACTCTGAGCCAGCCCCGCGGCGACGTTCCAGCAGGGGGCGGAAGAGGAGGCGTCGCGGAGGACAGCGAGCACCAGGGCCTGGGCCGCTTTCCTGTCACCGGCCGCAACGGACGAGACGGCCACGGCCAGACGGTCCCAGGCGGAGGCGTCCCTGGGCAGGGCGGAAGGCGCCCCCGCGATCTGCTGCGCCGGCCGAACCTCTTTCTCGTCGCAGAGGAAGCACACCAGGCGGAATCGCGCCTCGTCTTCGAGCGGCGGGGACTCTGCCAGCCTCGGCAGAGTGCCGGGCCGCAGCGCCGGGTTGGCCCGCAGGATGCGGACAGCCTCGGCGATCGCGATGTCGCGCAGGGCCGTGCCCTCGAGAACGTCGGGGTGAAGGAACTCGGCGAGCGCGGCGCCCGGGGCGCCCTCCTGGGCCTGTTCTTTCCCGAGCTGCAGGCGGACCAGCCCGCGGGTCGGCACGTCGTCCCCGCCTTCCGGGGACTGCAGCGTCCGGGTCCAGAAATCGATGCGCAGGGCCGGGGTCGCCAGTCGCGAGGCGGTCTGCCGGAGCCGGAAAAAGTGTGGCAGGGGCGGAGCCGCCTGGATGGCGGAGGCGAAGGAAACCACGGGGAAGTCGAAGGGCTGGTCGGGAAGGGAAACCGTCGGCTCGGCCGCCCGCACTTCCGGCTGGGAGGACCGGAAAGTAGGGAACCAGAAGGCGGCGATGGCTACGGCGATTAAAAATGCCGTGGATGCGGACAGCATCCACGGCCGCAGGGAACGGTGCATGGGCGGCTCGTCAGGAGGCGATCTGCGGGCCTGGGTACTCCGTGCCCATGCGGGAGGCTTCACCCTCTCCCAGGATGCGGACAAGCTCCTCGTGGAAGTAGTCGACCTTGATCGCCACCGTCGGGGAGACCCGCTTGTCGTACATTTCGCGGCTCCGGTCGACGTCCCGCTTCAGACGGCTGTACAGGTTGGAATCGAGGCGCCCTTCCGCCACCGCTTCCTCGTTATACAGCTTGATCTCGGAGACGAGCAGGCGGGCGAACCGCTTGGCGTCGACATGCAGGCGCTCCTCCTCGGAGTTGCTCCACAGGGGAGCTGCCGCGGCGGCAGGCTTCGGCGGTTCGGGCGCCGGCGGGGACGCGGTGGCGGCGAAGGGCGTCTGGCCGAACACCATGTTCTGGACCTTTTCCTCGGCGGCTTTTTCTTCCAGCAGAATTTCGTCCAGCGGCTTCTCCTCGAGGAAAAACTCGTCCGCTTCCAGTTGCGGTTGCGCAACGGGGGAAACGGGTTCCAGGACAATGGGGGCCGGCCCGGGGACATACGGGGGGGCCGCCGGAGCCGGCGCCGGGACGACGATTTCCTCCGGTTCCATCAGGAACTCTTCCCGAGCGGGCGGAGCCGGCGCCATTTCGGGGAGTTCCACCGGGAAAATCGGGGCGGCGGCGGCCTCGACGTCCTGGATGGAGAAAGTCCCCATGTCCGCGGGCGGAAGATGCTTCTTGGTCTCTTCCTCCTCCTCGTACTCTTCGAGCCGGGACAGCGGAGCAGCGGTATCGGCGGCGCCGAGGGGGAATTCCAGCACTTCCATGGGTTCCCGAATCATTTCCACCGTGGCGGCCCCTTCCACCACCTCTTCGCTCGGCAATTCCATGTCGAGAACAGGTTCCGGCACCATCTCCACGGCGGGCGGCGCTTCCTCCACGGCGGGAAGTTCAACGTCCGTGACCGGCTCGGGGGTGAACTCCACGGGGGCCGCTTCTTCCGCCGTCAACTCGAAATCGGTGACCGGCTCTGGCCTTAGCTCCACCGGGGCGGCTTCTTCCTCCGGAATTCCAAAATCAGTGACCGGCTCCTGCCTGAGCTCCACGGGAGCGGCTTCTTCCGCCGGCAACTCGAAATCGGTGACCGGTTCGGGCTTCAGCTCAACGGGGGGGACTTCTTCCGCCGGGAGTTCGAAATCCATGACCGGTTCGGGCTGCAGTTCCACGGGCGCCGGCGCTTCCTCGACGGCCGGGATTTCAAAATCCGTGACCGGCTTGGGTCTCAGTTCGACGGGGACGGCTTCCTCCTCTTCGGTCTCAACGGGCAATTCCATGTCGAGCACGGGCTCAGGCCTCCGCTCCTCCGCCAGGAACGACGGTTCGGGGGCGAACGCAGCTTCCGGTTCCGGCACAGCGACCTCGTCAGGGGGTTCCGCATAGCCCGGTTCTTCTTCTTCCACCGCTTCGGCTTCGGCGCCCTCGATGACGGGGGCTTCGGCCGCGTCCTGGACGGGCTGGGCCGCCGGGGCGGGCAGGGGGGAGAGGCCGAGGCTCTTGCGCAGCGTCATGTTCTCGAGCCACAGGGAAGCCATGGCCAGAACGGTTTCGATTTCGTCGGAAATGTGGGCTTCGCTTTCATTCAGGCTGCCGCCGTCCAGGCACAGGTAGGCCGAGGCGGAGTCGAAAACGAGCAGGGGGGCGATCAGGATGCGGTCGACATCGCCCAGACAGCCGGCGGAGAACAGCGGCATTCCTTCTTCGGCCTGCGAAGAGGAAATGGCCATGGTGCCGTGGGCGGCGGACTGGAAGATGTCGCCTTCCGCGCAACGGGTCGCGAACTGCTGGAAACGGTTCAACCGGTCCTCGTCCAGTCCCCGGGCGTCCCAACCAATCACCGTGCCCTTGCGGGCCACGAAGAGCCAGACCTTGTCGCTGAGCAGGACGGCCGCATCGAGCAACCGGCCCAAAATTTCCCGCTGGGAGGACGCACAGCGGATTTCCCGCAGCGCCACTCTCCATTTCTCGCGCCAGCGCGCTTCCCGGGAAGCCCGGGCCGCTTCTTTCTCCTTCTCCAGCCCGGTCTCGCGGGCCAACTGATCGCTGATGCCTAGGAGGAGTTCACGCTGCCGCTCCAAAGCCTCCTGCACGCCGCTTTCCAGTTGCGCGATGACCGTCGTCCCGAAGGACTCGAAGCAATCTTCGTATTTGGACCGGAGAGTCGCAATTTCCTCTCCCAGGCGAAGGGACCAACCTTCTGCGCGCTGCTGAAGTTCGGAAATGATGCCTTGTTCGAAACCGGGT
>CAYTBK010000193.1:0-6628 GCA_964436005.1 uncultured Acidobacteriota bacterium | reverse complement strand
CCGACGCCCCATCCTCCCCATCCATGTTCCCGCCAACCGGCGCGGGGAGACGTGTCTGGAACACGAGGCGCACGAAGGCCACCAAGGAGAACTGGGCCTGGGGGCTTGCGATATGACTGTCTGATGGATAACAAGTTCCGCTGAATAAAAGTATATCTGTTAGAAAATGCAGGCTTAAGGTAGTGCCCGGCTCCTTTATTCGGCTCGTATGCGCAGTGGTTTTGGGCCGGGAAAGGCTGCCGGGAAAGCCAGATTGGCGTTGACGGTGGGGCGGTGCTTGGCTATACTGGGTATAGCCGTAGAGGGCGCCAATGATCACCAAAGTGCAGAAATGGGGGAACAGCCAGGGATTGCGCCTGGCCAAGCAACTGCTTCAGGAGGCCGGCCTGGCCGTCGGCGACGACGTCGAGGTGGCGTTGCGCGACGGGGTGATCGTGATTTCCCCGGCCCGGCGGGTGCGCGGGAAAGTCAGCCTGCAGGAACTGGTGGCGGACTTGCCGGAAAATGCCGTCGCGGAAGAAACGGACTGGGGCGAGCCGCGCGGACGGGAGGCGTGGTGATGAAGCCCTATGTCCCGGAAAAAGGCGATTTCATCGCCGTATCCTTCGATCCGCAGTCGGGCCACGAGCAGAAGGGCCGACGTCCGGCCCTGGTGGTGAGCAACACCTTGTTCAACGAGGGCACCGGCCTGGCCATGGTCTGCCCGCTGACCACCACCGAACGCAGATACCCGTTCCACGTCGCCGTCGCCAACGACCCGCACCTGGTCGGTTTCGTCATGGTCGAACAGTTGAAATCCATCGACTTCCGGGCGCGTCAGGCCCGGTTCATCGGCAAGGCGGCGGAAGAGACCCTCGACCGCGTGCTCTCCATCCTGGACGCCTGCCTGTTCTGAAAGAACGAAAGCAATGGTTTGCGCCCGCGTAGCCCGCCCGTAGGCGCCGGACGCCGGCCGGCGCACCCGCGTTCCGTGTCGCCGCGTCGGTGACGCCCCATCCTCCCCATCCGTGTTTCCGGCCAGAGGGCGACGGACCCGGATGCCATCTGGGCCAGGAGCCAAGAGAAAAGACTTGTTGCTGTTAGACTGGATGCCCTACGGGCAAGGAACCGGAGGAGGATGCACGGGCTATGGACATCCATGCCCTCCGGGCAAAAGACCCGGTCTCCCCTTCGTGGCCCTTGCTACCTTCGTGTTGAGGATAAACAGGATGCGCACAGAGGGCCACGAAAATTCTATCAAGAATGTAATATGGAAAATATGGGGTACGGCGGGCCCGGCCGGGTTGCCGCCCGGCGCTTCCGGGCGAGCCTTGGGGCCGCTGATGGGGGGGATCAACCGTAGCGGCCTTCGATGTAGTCGGCGGTCTTGGGGTTCACCGGGTTGAGGAAGAGTTCGCCGGTGGGGGCGTGCTCCACCATCTCCCCCATGAGCATGAAGAGGCACTCGTCGCTCACGCGGCGGGCCTGGGCCATGTTGTGGGTGACGATGAGGATGGTGTAGCGCTCGCGCAGCGTCCGCATCAGTTCCTCCACGGCCGAGGTCCCCTCCACGTCCAGGGCGGAGCAGGGCTCGTCCATGAGGATCACGTCGGGCTTGAGGGGCAGCAGCCGGGCGATGCAGAGCTTCTGCTGCTGCTCGAGCTGCAGGGAGGTGGCCCGCGCTTTCAGGCGGTCTTTGAACTCGTCCCACAGGCCCACCAGGCCGAGGGCCTCCTCCACGGCCCGGTCCAGCTCCGCCCGTCGCAGCTCGCGCCGGGGGGTGTGGACCCGCAGCCCGAAGACGACGTTCTCGTAGACGGAGAGGGGCAGGGGGTTGGGCCGCTGGAAGACCATGCCCACCGCCTTGCGCAGCTCCACCAGGGAGACGTCCTCGTCGTAGATGTTCTTGCCGAGGATGTGGATCTGCCCGCGGGTCCGCACGTTGGGGTAGCGCTCGTTGATGCGGTTGAAGCAGCGCAGCAGGGTGGTCTTGCCGCAGCCGCTGGGGCCGATGAGGGCGGTGATGCGGCCCTGCGGGATCTGCACGGAGACGTCGCGCAGGGCCTGGAAGTCGCCGTACCACAGGTTCAGCCCCCGGGTTTCGATTCCTTCCGGCCGGACCGCGCCCGGCTCAGCCGAATATGCCGTGGATGTATTCATAAGTCTTCCTATCCTGGGGCGTGTCGGAGAAGGCGACGTCGGTGGGGCTCAGCTCCACGATGTCGCCGTTGAGCAGGAACATGGTGCGATCGGTCAGGCGGTGGGCCTGTTGGGTGAGGTTGGTCACCAGCACGATGGTCATCTCCCGCCGGAGCTCCCGCAGGACGTCCTCGATGCGCATGGTGGTGACGGGGTCGATGGCGATGGAGAACTCGTCCAGGCAGAGAATTTTCGGCTGGTGGGAAAGGGCCCGGGCGATGGTCAGGCGCTGCTGCTGCCCGCCCGAGAGGGCCGTGCCGAGGCTGTGCAGGCGGTCCTTGACCTCGTCCCAGAGGGCCGCCTGGCGCAGGCAGCGCTCCACCAGGACATCCAGGTCCGCCTTGGACCGAAGGCCGGCGCAGCGGGGGGCGAAGGCCACGTTCTCGTAGACGCTGAGCGGCAGCCCCACGGGCAGGGGGGCGACCATGCCGACGGCCCGGCGCAGGGCGTAGATGTCGGCGCAGCGCCGGACGTCCTCCCCGAAGACGCGCACCGCCCCCGTGGCGCGGGCGCCGGCCACCTGGTCGATGGTCCGGTTCAGGCAGCGCAGCAGGGTGGTCTTGCCGGAGCGGGCCGGCCCGATGATGCCGAAGATCTCGTGGCGGCGGATCTCGAAGGTGAGCCCGTGCAGGACTTCCCGGGTCCCGTAGCGGAGGCGGAGGTCGACGGCTTCGACGGCGTTGTCGGTGGTGGCGGTTTCTCTTACCATTTTTTCCGGTTCCTCAGCCAGACGCGCAGGCCGATGGCGGTGGCGTTCACCAGGAGCACCGATCCCAGCAGGACCACGGCCGTGGCGTAGGGCACGGCCTCCCCGATGTTGGGCACCTGGGTGGAGACGGTGTACAGGTGCATGGACAGGGCCATGCACTGGTCGGTGAGGGCGTAGGGGAAGAGGTCGCCGCCCTGGACGGCCTTGAAGAAGACCGCGCCGGTGAACATGATGGGCGCCGTTTCCCCCGCGGCGCGGCTGACCTGCAGGATGACGCCGGTCAGGATGCCGCTGACGGAGTTGGGCAGGACCACCCGCCGGATCGTCTGCCAGCGGGTGGCGCCGACGTTCCAGCAGGCCTCGCGGAAGCTCATGGGGACGGCGGCCAGGGCCTCCTTGGTGCTGGCGATGATCACCGGCAGGGTCATGATGGCCAGGGTCAGCGAGGCCGCCAGGATGGAGAAGCCGAAGCCGGCGGCGTAGACGAAGGCCCCCAGCCCGAAGAGGGCGTGCACGATGCTGGGCACGCCGGCCAGGGAGATGACGGCCAGGTTGATGGCCCGGGTGAACCAGTTGTCGCGGGCGTACTCGTTGAGGTAGATGGCCGCCAGGATGCCCACGGGCGCGGCCACGGCCAGGGAGATGACCACCAGGTAGAGGGTGCCGACGAAGGCCGGCCAGATGCCGCCTGCCGTCATGCCCCGTCGCGGGGCCTCCAGCAGGAAGTCCAGGCCCAGGGCGGGCCAGGCCTTGTAGACCAGGTAGGCGACGACGGCCACCAGCGGCACCACCATGGAGGCGGCCACCAGGCCCAGCAGGGCGCGGGCGGTTTTCTCCCGGCGCTCCTTGCGCCGGCCGAAGGGGGTGCGGGTGAACCGCGCGGCGGTCGTTTGCTCGTTTTCCATGGCTACCTCCCCTTCTGCCGGCCCCGCACCACCAGGTCGGCGACGAGGTTCACCAGCAGGGTGATGCAGAACAGCATGACGCCGGTGAGGAAGAGGACCCGGTAGTGTTCCGAGCCCGCCGGGGCCTCGCCCAGTTCGGCGGCGATGTTGGCCGTGAGGGTGCGGACGGAATCCATGAGCCCGCCGGGGATCTGGATGGCGTGCCCGGTGGCCATGAGCACGGCCATGGTTTCGCCCACGGCGCGCCCCACGCCGAGCAGCACGGCGGCCAGCAGGCCGTTCCGGGCGGCCGGCAGCATGACCCGCCAGACCAACTGCCAGCGGGTGGCGCCCATGGCCAGGGCCGCCTCGCGGTAGGAGTCGGGCACGGCCTTGAGGGCGTCCTCGCCGATGGACACGATGATGGGCACGCTCATGAGGGCCAGCACGATGCCGCCGTTGAGGATGTTGACGCCCACCGAGGCACCGCCGATGTCCACCATCAGGCGGCTCATGACGGTCAGGCCGACGAAACCCCACACCACGCTGGGGATGGCCGCCAGCAGCTCGATGACGATCTTCAGGGTTTCCCGCGTCTTCGGTCGGCAGAACTCGGAAACGAAGATCGCTCCGCCCAGACCGAACGGCACGGACAGGACCATGGCCAGGAGGGTGACCCCGAAGGTGCCGGCCGTCAGGGCCAGGGTCCCGTAGCGGACGTTGGTGGCCGACGTGGGGTACCACTCGGTGCTGGTCAGGAACTGCCACAGCGAGAAGGTGTTGCTGGCCAGCACCGGGAGCGCCTCGCGGGCGATGAAGAACAGGATGGCCAGGACGAAGAGGATGGCGCTGACGCCGCAGAAGTAGATGGCGGACTGGACGAGGCGCTCCCCGCACACGGCCCGCCAGGGGCGCCGGGCCGGCAGCGTCAGGGGGCTTGTCGCCGGCATGTTTGTCGGAAGCCTTTGTTCGAGAGGCGTATCGTTCATGTCAACCCCTTTGCCTGCCCGGCGGGGGCAGGGGAGTGTGTTCCCGGCCTGGCGTCACTTGGCCAGCGCGGCGGGGGGCATGGGCACGTAGCCGCAATCCGCCATGATCTTCTGGCCGGCCGGGGAGAGGACCCAGTCCACGAACTTCTTGACCGCCCCCTGCGGTTCGCCGGCGGTGTAGAGGTACAGGGCGCGGGCCAGCGGGTAGCTCTTGTTCAGGGTGTTTTCCACCGTGGGCGCGACGGCCGGGGCCCCCTTGACGGCGGCGAGCCGCAGCTTCTTCACGGCCGGCGTGGCGTAGCCCATGCCGCTGTAGCCGATGGCGGATGGGGTGCTGCCCACCAGCTCCACGACTTCCTTGGAGCCGTTCATGTCGCGCGAGCCAAGTCTGAAGTCTTTCTTTTTCAGGACGAAATCACGGAAGAACTCGTAGGTGCCGGAGCTGGACTGGCGGCTGATCCGGATGATGTCGTCCTGCCCGGCCGGCATGGTGACCCCGAGCTGGGACCAGCGGGTGATGGACCCGTCTTCGGCGTACACCTGCGCCAGTTGGTCCAGGCTGATCTCCTCCAGGGGGTTGTCCTTGTGGACGTAGACGGCCAGGGCGTCGTGGCCGATGACGAATTCCCGGGCGTCCTGGCCGGTGTTCTTCCTGAGCGCCGCCTTCTCTTCCGGCTTCATCTCCCGGCTGGCCGTGGCGATGTCGATGGCGCCCTTGTCCAGGGCCGCGATGCCGACCCCGGAGCCGCCGCCGGCCACTTCCACGTTCACGGACGGGTCCACTTTGGCGTAGTCCTCGGCCCAGGTCTGGGCGACGTTGACCAGGGTGTCGGAACCCTTGACCTGGATCACCGACTGGTCGGCCGCCCCGCCGGACTTGCGTCCGCACCCGGCGCCGGCCAGGGTCCCGAAGGCCAGCAGCAGGCCGAGGGCGGGCACGAGGGTTCTGGCTGAACTGAAAAACGATTTTCGCAACATGATTATTCTCCTGTTTTGGCTTCGCAACCGACCACCGCTTCCACGAGGTCGCGCACCCGGCTCTCGATGGTGGCGAAGGCGGCCTCGTAGGCGGCGTGGACCTGTTCGGGGGTGCCTTCCAGGCCGGAGGGGTCTTCGATGCTCCAGTCCAGCAGCACCGGCTTGGTGGGGTGGGGGGGCAGCACCCGCCGCACCTCGGGGGCCAGCAGCACGATGACCTGGTAGTGTTCCATGTTGGGCACCTGGGCGATGGCCCGGGGCGGGGCGAAAGCCAGGTCGAACCCCTTCTCCTCCATGAAGGAGCGGGTCCGTTCGTCGATGGGGCGGGCCTCCATGCCGGCGCTGCAGAAGATGAAGCGGGGCAGGTTCATGTTCTGGGCGATCATTTCGGCCATCCGGCTCCGGCACGAGTTGTACTGGTCGAGGAACAGGATGCGGTAGGCTTCCGAGCCGGGGTGGCGGGCGTCCTGGCCGGTGCACATGTAGAGCACGTCCAGGCTGATCTGCACGGCCTGGTCGGCCACGCGCTCCAGCCGCCGGACGATGGCCATGAGCGGGTCCAGCACGTCCAGGCTGACGGCGCCCTCCCGGTGCAGGCTGAGGTACTCGGCGATGATGCGGGAGCGCAGCGCGTCCACGGTGTCCTCGACGTGGATGACTTCGCCGGCCATCTGGACGTCCCGCCTGGCGAAGGCGGAGACCGCCTCGTGGAGCAGGGGGATGGCCTGTTCGGCCAGTTCGGCGATGCGGTGGGTGGGGGTGGCCGTCCCGTTGGTGTGGTCGATGAGCCGAAGGATCTGCCGGGCGATGCTCTCGGCATAGTCGCCGACCCGTTCCAGGTCGGCGTTGATCTTGATGGCGGAGTAGGCGAAGCGCAGGTGGCCGGCCAC
>CAYTBK010000192.1:0-6630 GCA_964436005.1 uncultured Acidobacteriota bacterium | reverse complement strand
TCTCTTCATGGCGGTTTCTCCTTCGCGTTTTCAAAGCGAATCTTTCTACCAGACGGGGCACCGGAATGTCAAGAGATTTTTCGGGATGTGGACAGGGTCAGCAGGCGGATCGCATTCTTCATGATCGTCTCCAGGATGGGTTAGGATGGGGCCGGTGAGGGGAAGGCTCAGAACCCCAGGCCGCGGAGACCCTCGAAGGTCAGGGGCGGGGGCTCCCCCTCGCCGTCCGGGCGGGACAGGCATTCCAGCCGGCGCTGGACATACTTGCCGAGTATATCGAATTCTATGTTGACAATGGATCCCGGCGCCAGGTCCTCCAGGGTCGTGGTCCGGACGGTCTGCGGGATCAGGGCGAGCCGCACGGCGTTCTCCTCGACCGCGGCCACCGTCAGGCTGACGCCGTCCACCCCGATGGAGCCGCGGTCCACCACCAGAGAGGCGAAGGCCTCCGGGAAGGCGAGCCGCAGGACCCGGGAGTCCTGCACCCGGTCGACGGAGAGCACGGTGCCCGGGCAGTCCGTGTGGCCGGTGAGAAGGTGGCCGCCGAGGGGTTTGGAGAGGGTCAGCGCGGTTTCCAGGTTCACCCGCGAGCCGGCGTGGAGTCGGCCGAGGGTGGTCTTGGACAGCGTTTCGGGCGAGACGTCGGCGCTGACGCAGGCGCCTTCGACGGCGACGGCGGTCAGGCAGACGCCGTTGACGGCGACGCTGTCGCCGATGGCCAGGCGCGCGGCGATGGCGGGCGCCTCGAAGCGGAGGCGGCCGGCCCCGATGTTGCGGATGGTGCCCACGGCTTCGACGATCCCGGTGAACATGGACCCTCCCGGCCGCCGGTCAGCAGGTGGCGGCCCGGCGGGCCACCAGGCTTTCCAGTTTCTGCAGCACCTCTTCCACGGACAGCCCCGTGGAATCGATCCGCAGCGCGTCGTCGGCCTTCTTCAGCGGCGAGTCCTCGCGCGTCATGTCCCGGTGGTCCCGCTCGCGCACGGAAGCGAGCACCTCCTCCAGGGAAACGAGCAGGCCCTTGGCCGTGTCTTCCAGCCAGCGTCGCCGGGCCCGTTCCTCGGCCCCGGCGTCCAGGTAGAACTTGATCTCGGCGTCGGGGAAGACCACCGTGCCGATGTCGCGGCCGTCCATGACCACGTTGCCCTCGGCGCCCATCCGGCGCTGCAGGGCCACCATGGCCCGACGCACACCCGGCACCGCCGACACCCGGGAGGCGCCCTGGGAGATCTCCGGCGTCCGGATGGGGACGGAAACGTCCCGCCCGGAAGCGTAGAGCTTCTGGCTGCCCTCCTCGACGACGAAAGACAGGTCGAGTTTCTCGGCCAGGGCGGTCAACGCTTCGGTGTCGGTGAGGGGGATCCCGGCCTCCAGCGCGCTCAGGGCGACGGCCCGGTACATGGCCCCGGTGTCGATGTACACGTAACCGAGCCGCTGGGCCAGCAGTTTCCCCAGCGTGCTTTTCCCGGAACCGCAGGGACCGTCCAGGGCGATTCTCACCGCTACACCTCGCGGGCCAGTTCGCCCATGGCTTCCAGGAAGGCCTGGGCGAAGCGTTCGTTTTCCTCCGGGACCCCGGCGGTCACGCGGATAGCGTTGGGGATGCCGAAGGACTTGAGCGGGCGGATGATGACGCCGCGCTTTTCCATCATGTCGGCCACGATCTTGCCTTCCACGGGCAGCAGGATCATCACGAAGTTCCCCACGCTGCGCTGGTAGCGGAAATGGTTTTCCTCGCAGAAGTCGTGGATGAACGTCAGCCCTTCGCTGTTGACCTGTCGGGAGCGCTCCACGAAAGCATTGTCGTCCAGGGCGGCGGTGGCGGCGTCCTGCCCCAGCGCGTTGGCGTTGAAGGGGAGCTTGACGCGGTTCAGGATGTCGATCACGGCCGGGTGCCCGATCCCGTAGCCGACCCGGATTCCGGCCAGCCCGTAGATCTTGGAGAAGGACCGCAGCACGAGCAGGTTGGGGTAGCGGGCGAGGAAGGCGAGCCCGTCGGGGTAGTCGCTCTCGGTCACGTATTCGTTGTAGGCTTCGTCCAGCACGATCAGCGTGTCGGGGGAAACCTTGGGCAGGAATTTCTCCAGGGCCTCCCGGTTGAAGTAGGTGCCGGTGGGGTTGTTGGGGTTGGCCAGGAAGACGATCCGCGTGCGGGGGGTGATCCGGGCCGCGATGGCGTCCAGGTCGTAGGCGTTTCCGGCCATGGGGGCGCAGACGGCCTCGTTCCCCATGTAGGCGGCGCTGAGGTAGTACATGAGGAAGCTCTTCTCGGAAGTCAGCACCTGGTCGCCGGGCTGGAGGAAGGCGCGGCCGACGTTGACCAGGAGTTCCGAAGAGCCGTTGCCGAGGCAGATCATCGCCGGGTCCACCTTCAACAGTTCGCTGAGGCGGCGTTTCAGGTAGAAACCGCTGTCCTCCGGGTAATAGTGCAGTTCGCCGACGTTGCGCTGGATGACCTCCACCGCCTTCGGGGAAGGCCCCAGGGGGTTTTCGTTCGAGGCCAGCTTGATGACATGCTCCAGGCCCTGTTCACGCTGGACTTCGGCGATCGGCTTGCCCGGCTGGTAGGGCATGATTTTCAGGATGTGCGGCGGAACGTGTTCGATCAGCATGGAACCTCCCGAAAGGTGGCATTCGTGGCGTTTCGGCACGATGACGGGGCATTTTACTCTTCGGACCACAGGCAATCAACCGGTTTGCCGTCGGGGGTGGGCCGGCGGGACGGGTTCAGAGCGGGATGGTTTCGGCGCCCGTTCCGTCGGTGGGCTGCCGCCGGTCGGCGCCCGTGTGCAGGGAGAAGACGGAGAGCTCTTTCTGCAGGTTCCGGGCGGCGTCGTCCAGCTGGTCCGTGACAGCCTTGAACTCCGCCAGGGAGTCCCGGGTCTGGGTGATCCCGTCGGTGAGCTGGACCATGGCCTCGCTGATCTGGCCCCCGCTCTGGGACTGGAGCTGCATGCCCTGGTTGACCACTTCGAAACGGGGGGCCAGGGCCCAGGTTTTTTCGATGGCTTCCCCGAGGCGCTCGAGGATGACGGCGATCTTCGACGAGGCCTGGCCGGCCTGGGCGGTGTGGTGTTCCACCTCGGCCACGCCTTCGGAGACGGCCTCCTGCATGTCGCTGACCATCCTTTCGATATCCAGGGCCGCCACCGAGGTCTGGTCGGCCAGGCGCCGGATCTCCCCCGCCACGACCGAGAACCCCCGGCCCGCTTCGCCGGCCTTTTCCGCCTCGATGGCGGCGTTCAGCGAGAGCAGGTTGGTCCGGTCGGCCACCAGGGTGATGGCCGTGTTGATCTCGGTGATTTCGGTGGTGCGGTCCCGGATGACGGTCAGTTTGCGGGAAATCCCCATGGCGGCCTCGTGGAGCTTCCGCACGGTGCTGTCGATGTCCTGCATCAGCTGCAGGCCCGTCCCGGCCGAAACGGCGGCGTCCGAGGCCATCTTGGTCACGTCCTGCATGGTGCCGGCCAGGTCCTGGGTGGTCATGGAGATCTGGCGGCTCATAACGGACACCTCGCTGGTCGAGGCGGCCTGTTCGGAGACCGAGGCCTCGATCTGGCGGGCGGAGACCGCGATCCGCGCGGCGGCTTCCCCGACCTGGTTGCCCGATTTGTACGCCTCTTCCAGCAGCGACTCGAATCCCCGGAGCATCGTCACGAAAGCCACCGAGAGCCGGCGGGCCTCGTCGCGGGTGGAGCGTTCCCGTTCCCAGTCGATGGTCTGGTCCGTCTTGTCGTGCAGGGAGAGAAGGGCCTTGGCCTGGCCCAGGCGGTTCTCGGCGATGAGGGCCGCCACGTTGGTGGCGGTGGACAGGGGGCGGGTGATGCCCCGCGACACGACCAGGACCAGCCAGATGGAGAGGGTGAGGGCCAGGAAGGAGAGAGCCAGGGCGATGGTGCGCGCGTACTCGAGCTGGGAGATGCGCATGCTCACCATCTTGCGCAGTTCCTGGGAAGTCAGGCGCCAGAACCGCATGGCGTCGCTGATGGCCGCCGCGCAGGACTGCCGGGCTTTCGACGCTTCCTCGGCCCGGCCGGAAAAGGCCACGACCAGCCCGAAGTCCCGGGACAGGTTTTCCAGCGACACTTCAAGGGATTTTTCCCCCTGGAACACGTTGTTCTGGAGGCTGTTGGAAACGCCGTAAAAGTTGCGGTCCTCGCGGATGGCCAGGTTGACCTGGTTCCGCAGCCGCGGGAGGTCGGTTTCGTAGAGCAGCGTGAAGGGGACGAAGAGGTCCTGGCGCATGACCATGCCCTCGTCCGGCCCGCTATTCGATGCCGGCAGGCGGTCCTGGACCTGGTGCAGGTGCTGGACCAGCATGGGCATGGTCTCGTGCACGGCGTTCACGATGTAGCCGGAATCGAGGTCGGGATCGGTGACGAGGCAGGAGGAGGCGTTCACTTCGCTCAGCAGTTCGTGGAGGATGTCCAGGATGCGGTCGGCGCACTTGGAGGATTCCAGCGAGTTCCGGGCGGCCTGGGCGGCTTTCATCCTTTCCCAGTTGAGGCGCAGGGTGTTGTACGACAGGAATCCCAGCCCGGCCTTCGACAGAGTCTGTGCGTTCAGCCCGAGTTCTTCGCTGTTCGCGTCCCACCGCCGGGAGAGGTCGGCCAGCGCCTTTTCCGCATCGAGCTGGCGTTTTTCCAGTTCTTTGCCTGCGCTGTCGGAGCCCGCCTGGGCCTCCTCCTGCAACCGAAGGCAGTCGGGGAGGATGTTCATGAGCTCGAACAACGGTTCGCAGAACAGGCTGCCGCTGATCTCGCTGCGCGACATCCCGATCTTGTTGTTGTAGGAAGCGACGACGAAATACAGGAGGATGGCGATGGGCAGCATGAAGGCGAAGGCGTTCAGCATGAGCTTGTTGCCGATGGTGAGGCGCCGCAGCAGGCCCTGGGTGAAAGAAGATCGGAAAATGCGCATTTTCATTCGCTGATCCTGAAGTGGGATACTTCGCTCAACAGGCTTTGCACGGCATCGGTGAGATGCCCCGTCACCCTTCTGAATTCAGCCAGGGATTCGCGCGTCTGGTCGGCGGTGCTGGAGAGCATGACCATGGCTTCGCTGATCTGCCGGGCGCTGTCCGATTGCGCGTTCATGCCGTTCGTCACCAGGAGGAACTGGGGTTCCATGGCCCGGACGGCGCCGATGATGGCCTCCAGGCAGGTGGCGCTGTCGTTGACCTCGGCCACGCCGCGGCGGACTTCGTCCGCGAACTTGTCCATCTCCATGACGCCGGAGGAAACGGAAGACTGCATCTCCCGCACCATGGTCTCGATGTCCCGGACCGAGGCGGCCGTACGGTCGGCCAGCCGGCTGATCTCCCGCGCCACGACCGAGAAGCCCTTGCCGTCCTCGCCGGCCTTTTCCGCTTCGATGGCGGCGTTCAGGGAGAGGAGGGCCGTCTGGTCGGAGATCTTGTTGATGGTGGTGGTGACCGAGGAGATGCGGTTGGCCTTGTCGCTGATCACCGACAAACGCGACGAGATGGATTCTGTCGCCGTCATGAGGCGGTTGATGGCGCTGCCCATGCGTTCCATGTCCCGCTGGGCGTTCTCCGCCTGCCCGGCGGTTTCGGAGACGCTGGCGCCGACCTGGCCGAGGGTGTGGACCAGTTCCTCCGAGCGGACGTTGATCTCCCGGCTGGACGCGCTCACTTGCCGGGTCGAGGTGGCCTGGAGCGCCACGGTGGATTCCAACTCCATGGCGGAGGCCGAAATCTCCGCCGCCGAAGTCGTGACGGCGATGCCGGCCTCCTGCACCTGCCCGATGAGGGAGGCCAGGTCTGTGACCATGGCGTGGAAGGAGTGCTTCAGTTGGTCGATCTCGTCCTTGGACGCCGCCAGGGCTGCCAGGACGCGGCTGTCGTCCATGTATTTCATCCTCTCCCGGGCGCTATGGATGTCGCCTTCGGCCACGAGCCGGGCCAGCTGCGACGCCCGCGTCAGCGGCTTGACGAGCCGGGTGCCCAGGAACACGGCGGCGGCGATGGTGATGAGCAGGATCACGGCGCCGGCGGTGGAGAGGTGGAGGAGCAGGCTGGCGAGGTAATGCTCGGCCTTGGTCTTGGCGACAATGAAGTCGTCCTTGTAGATCCCGACGCCCAGGATCCAGTCGAACGGTTCGAAATAGGTGATGGCGGCGATTTTGTCTCGGGGCCGCAGTTCTCCCGGGTTCTGCCAGGGGTAGAAGAGGAGGGTCACTTCGCCGGGGGGGCGTTTCTCCGCCGTTTCGACGATTTCCCGGACAAAGAAGCGGCCGTTCGCGTCCTTGGCGTCCAGGATGTTCTGGCCGTCGCGGGCGCCGTTCTGGGAGATGATGTAAACGCCCCGCTGCGTGCCCTTGGAGCCCACCACGAAAACGTATCCCGTTTTGCCGACCTTGGTTTCCCGCAGGGCGCGGATGAGCCCATCCATGTCCTCGCTCTTCACCCCGGTCCCGATCATGCCGAAGACCCTGCCCGAGGCGTCGGTCAGGGGCTCGTAGCCGCTCACGGAAAAGTGCCCCCAGATGTTGATGATGCCCCGGTACGGCCGGCCGGCCAGGACGGTGCGCACGATCTCGCTGGGGCGGCCGTTCGCGGAAACGGCCGGGATGAACTTGCCGACGGAGCGCTGTCCGTCCTTGCCGGGC
>CAYTBK010000191.1:0-6637 GCA_964436005.1 uncultured Acidobacteriota bacterium | reverse complement strand
CTCGATCCCCCGGAAAAATGCCGCCCCCGGCCATCCGAAATGTGCGGAAAGAGGGTTGCGCCCTGGCGCCTTTGCGTTGATGATCCTCACGCTGCGGCAGACGGTTACCGCCGTCGCCGACTGCCTGGAATCGCTTGGACAGTTTCTGGCGATGGCGGGAAAAAGTGGGTGTCCAGGATTGCGCTCAGAACGTCAGCACCATGCCGGCCCGGAGGTGGCGGATCCGGAACGCCTGGTGGAAAGCGCACAGGGCGGGGAGTTCCGTGCAGTGGGACGGGTACAACTCCCGCACGCCCAGGCCCTGCAGGCAGCGGACGGTCTCCTGCGTCTTCGGCCCGTCGTCTTTCAGGTGGAAGCCGCCGATCACGGCCCGGATCCGGGAGAGCCCGGTGACCGCGCGGGCGTGTTCGACCATGTTGCAGATGCCCGAATGGGCGCAACCCGACACCACCACCAGTTCGTCCCCCACGGCCAGGGCCAGGCCGGAATCGTCGTCGACGAAGTCCTCCGACCCGTTTTCCAGCACGAAATCCGTGGTTTTCGACTCGAAGGCGTTGCGGCGGGGGATTCCGCCCAGGAAGGCGACCTGTTCCGAGAGGCGGTAGGGCTCTGACGAAGTCACGATCTCGAAACGCCGCTGCAGTTCTTCCCGATCGAGCGCCAGCCCGAGGTTTTCCTTTTCGTTTTTCCCGAAGCGCCGGCGGAAGGCCAGCGGGTGGCAGACCAGTCTCTTCCCCCGCAAATGCTGCAGGCCGTCGCCGTGGTCGTAGTGCCCGTGGCTGAGGACGACGGTGTTTGCCCGGTCGAGGTCGAGGGCCATCCGTTCGGCGTTGCGCCGGAAAACGTCGGTGCGGCCCGTGTCGAACAGGAGGGGGACGTCGTGTTCGATGAAATAGGAAAGGCCATGTTCGGCCAGGCATTTGTCGGACGCGGCGTTTTCAGTCAGGACGTACAGTTTCATGGATGGCCTCCTGCCGGATTGGTTTGACCGGGAATCTCAGGTGAACAGACATTGCAAGAGGGCGCCGCCGGTTGCCGGGGGAAAAGTGGGTGTCCATAACGGCGAGAAAGTGGGTGTCCGGAATCGCCGCCGGGGGAAAAGTGGGTGTCCATGATCCGGGCGAAGGGTCAGGGCTTGCGGGCGCAGCGGGCGCCGCAGAGGAGCGCGAGGAGCAGCGGCCCGGCGAACGCGGCCAGGTGGGCGGCGAAGGTCGTGAAGTTGCGGGGGTCCGCCTTGTCGTAGGGGAGCACGGAGGCCACGGCGAGGTATATCAGGCCGGCCAGCATCACGCCCAGGCCCCCGCGCCGGTTGGCCTCGTACCAGCAGCCGTCGTCGGACAGGGCCTGCCGGGTGCGGATGCCGTAGAAGCGGTTGCGGGGCACCAGCCGCAGGACCAGCGGCAGGGCCATGACCAGGAAGAGCAGCGCCGGGATGGCAAAAGGTTGGTCGAACATTTTTGCTTCCCCCCTGGCGATGGACGCCTGCCGTTTCTTTGGAAAACTGTGGGTGTCCCAATTCGATAAGAATGACGTTGCCCGTCTTTGCCGGAGCTGCGGACGAGGCCCCGAGTCAGGGCAGAACCACTAATCGCACTGATGACTTTTTAACCTGCAAGAGAAGTATTCTTTATGTTCAGAGAAGCATTCAAAACCATAGCTTTCCAGCGTTTCATACAGACGATGGCCAGTAGCTTGGCAATAAACTCTTAATTCTTTTAAGGTTGCATGATGTTCTAGAATGGTTCCCATCATTTCTTCCACAATGTCTTCGGAACCATCTTCCAATCCGGCTTGAAACAGCGTCAGCCCGTTTTTTACCGAATAAGGCTGCCCTTTGTTGCTTTCCCAATACTGCTGGGCGCACTCCCGGTTTTCTGCAGATTCAATCAACCAGACGTGCATGTCTGCGGCAAGCGATTTTGCCCGTTGGCCGAAATGTTTGTCCAAGACAAGGGAAACAATGAGTGGTCTGCTCACGGGTCGTCTCTTTTCAGCGGGCCCGGTTTCCTTCGGCGCCGTAGCCCGGGGCTGTCGTTTCCGTCAACCCCGGGCCGCGCTGGCCCACGCTTTCCGCAGAGGGGCTTCCGATTGTTCGGAAAGCCTCTCCGCTTCGGGGTTTACTCGGTCGCCAGTTCCTGGTCGCCGGCCAGCCAGGTGCGCAGGAGCAGGAGGTCCGCCGCGTCCGGCGCCCCGCCCGAGCCGTCCAGGTCGGCCTCGGCCGCCGAGGCGTAGAAGGGGGCCGTGCCGGGCGTGGCGCCGCCCGCCAGGGCCAGGGAGAGGATCACCAGGTCGGCGGTGTCCACGGCCAGGCTCTGGTCCAGGTCGCCCTTCATGGGCAGGGGGGTCACCGAGATGTCGTCCAGCCAGCCCTGGTCGCTGCCGTCGCTGACGCCGGGATCCTTGGCGTATTCCCACTTCACCCGGTGCGCGCCGTGGGGCAGGGGGACGGACACCTCGGCCCAGCCCGTCTCCCCGCTGATGGCGGTCACGAACTGGCCGTCCAGGTAGAAGTTCAGGAAGTCCCAGTCCTTTTCGGAGGAGACCTTCCACCAGAAGCGCAGCGTGCCCGGCCCTTCGATGGTGCCGTACAGGTTGGCGGACTTGCCATCACGGTATTCTGGGTTCAACGCCGGTTTGGGCTCGCTGGCGAATGCGCTGCCGCCGGAGTGGGAGACCGCCGTCTGCGTCTGCCAGAGGATGTCCCCGGCCAGGGAGAAGGGGGTGCCCGCCTGGCCCACCGGCTCGCCGTCCAGGACGGAGGCCGAGGCGGTGCTGCCGGCGCTGTTGCCCGACAGGGCACCGCAGATGTTATTGCCGTTCACGGCGCGCACGTTGGCGTAGTAGGTCTTGCCGTTCTCGCCGTCGGTGAAGGTGAAGGAACGGCTGTCGACAAACCCGCTGAAGGCGTCGGCCGCGCCGGGGGAGGTGCCGATCTGGAGGTAATAGCCGGCGATGCCGCTTTCCGGGTCCGCTTCCGTCCCCTTGGCCCACTGGACCGTGACGTTGGAATACGCCTTGCCGACGACGGTGGTGGGCGTTCCGGGGACGCCCGTGGGCGGCGTCAGGTCGTCGAACACGTCGTAGGCGTCCAGGCGGATGTTCTCCCCCTCGTAGGCGAAGTTCCGCACGCCCAGGCCCGAAGGGCCCTGGTCGTACAGGGTGCTGTTTGGGGTGGCGGCGGGGCCGAAGTCCTGGCCGGGCTGGTAAAAGGATGAAGCATTGGCGTCAAAGCCCTTTTCGATCAACTCCAGGCCATTCGCCTCCATGAGTTTGAGCAGCTTGTGCGACGTGTAGGAGTTGTCGTATTGGAATGTCCAGCCCGAGGAATCCAGCCGGGCGTCCACGTGCCAGACCACAACCCCGCTAGTGGGGATCTTCTCGTCGTTGAGTTTCTTGCGCCGGTTCTGCACCATGAAATAATCCTGGAAGGGGCCCTTGTAGGAACGGCCGGGCACCAGCATGAGGGCGTCCCGGTTGTCGGCGGACGGGCGGAGCAGGAGGCCCTCCTGCCCTTCCGTGACCAGGACCGGGTCGATCCAACCCAGCAGCATTTTGCTGAAGGCGTTGTGGTCGCCGTAGTTGCCGTCCATCATGTCCATGCCGCCCACGCCGCCCCGGGGGCCGACCCCGCTGTTGTAATCGTAGTAGTCCGGCAGTCCCAGGGCGTGGCCGGTTTCATGGATGACGGTCACGGGCTTGAAAGGACTTACCCCGTTATCGGATACCCACTGCCAGGAGTAGTCGCCGAGCCGCACCCCGTCCAGGATGAAGGACCGGTCGCTGAAGGAGGTCTGGTAGCCCCACCAGAAATTTCCCCAGCCGTTGTCCGCTCCGGCCCAGAAGACCATGAAATAGTCCACGCGACCGTCGCCGTCGTTGTCGTACTGGCTGAAGTCGTGGCCCGCGGCGTCGAAGGCGCGCAGCGCCTCCTTGATCATGTCCTCCCGGATCTGCAGCTTCACGGCCTCGTCGGTTCCCGGCGGGACCGGCGGGCGCGCGTAGGGCGTGGTGTACCACCCCAGCACGTTGCCCTCGATATCGAGCTGCCCGTAGGAGGAGCGGTCATAGTAGTTGTGCAGGCTCTCGCAGGGATACTCGGAGGGCAGGCCGTCGCCGAACAGCTTGGCGGAGACGTATTCGTTGGTGTTGACAGGTATATGTGGCGTGCCCTGGAAGTCGAGGAGGATGGCCAGGACCTTGACGTTCCCGGTGGTGGGCATGCCGCGCATTCCCGGGGGCAACTGGCTCATGAGGGTTTCCGCCTCGGTTCCCTTGCCCTGGATGGCCGCCAGGCGCCGCTGCAGGTTGTAGACCAGCCGGGGCGCCACGCGGTGGTTGCCAAACGCTTCGGCCGCCTTGGCCCGGGCGGCCAGGGTGCCGTCCCGGCGCATCTGCTCGAACTCTTCCCGGGTGGGCGGTTCCAGCGCCCAGACGGCCGAGAGGCAAAGAAGGAGGAACAGGAAGGCGCCGGCGGAACGGAGGGTCCTGCGGCGGGCGAAAAGTCTCGAAGCCATGTCGTCTCCCGAAGGGTGGATTGTCGGCGGAGCCGCAACCGGAAATGATGCGCGAGAGAGGGCCCGGATGCAATGAAAATCTGAAGCGGGAAAGGCGCGGGAAGGCTAAAAAGACCCACCCGGCGGGCAATCGGTCCTGCCTGCCGGGCGGGATGGGGCGATGCGCCGGCCGGAGTCGGCTCAGCGCTCCTCGAGCGGGACGTAGTCGTGCTGGGTGGGCCCGGTGTAGATCTGCCGGGGACGGCAGATGCGGGCCGACAGCTCGTTGAAGTGTTCGCGCCAGTGGGCGATCCAGCCGGGCAGGCGGCCGATGGCGAAGATCACCGGGAACATGTTCTCCGGGATGCGGAGGGCCCGGAGGATGATGCCGCTGTAGAAGTCAACGTTCGGGTAGAGGTGCCGGTCGACGAAGTACGGGTCGGCCAGGGCCAGTTCTTCGAGCTTGCGGGCGATGTCCAGCAGCGGGTCTTTCACCCCGTGGCGGGTGAGCACGCGGTCGCAGACCTGCTTGAGCACCTTGGCCCGCGGGTCGTAGTTCTTGTAGACCCGGTGGCCGAAGCCCATGAGCCGGAACCCGCCCTGCTTCTGCTTGGCCAGGGCGATGCAGTCCTCGGGCGAGACGTTGCCCTTGTGGATGTCGCGCAGCATGTCGATGACGGCCTGGTTGGCCCCCCCGTGCAGCGGCCCCCAGAGGGCGCAGATCCCGGCGGCGACGGAGGCGAAGAGGTTGGCCTGGCTGGACCCCACCATGCGCACCGTGGACGTGGAGCAGTTCTGCTCGTGGTCGGCGTGCAGGATGAAGATGAGGTTCATGGCGTCCTCGACGTCCCGGTCCGCCTCGTACTCGTCGTAGGGCTGGGAGAACATCATGTGCAGGAAGTTGGCGCTGTAGCGGACCTTCGGGTTCGGGTACATGTAAGGCAGGCCGTTGGCCCGGCGGTAGGAGAAGGCCGCGATGGTGCGGATCTTGCTCATGAGCTTGGCCGCCGCCTCCTCGATGGCTTCGTCGTCCTGCAGCCGGAACAGTTCGGGGTGGAAGCAGGAGAGCGCGTTGATCATGGCGGAGAGCATGGCCATGGGGTGGGCGGTCACGGGGAACCCGTCGAAGTTGTGCTTCATGGATTCGTCGAGGTGGGCGTTCCGGGTGAGGTTCTTGCAGAACCGCTTCAGTTCGGTCTCGTTGGGCAGGTGGCCGAACATGAGCAGCCAGGCCACTTCCAAAAAATCGGGCGAGGGCCGGTCGAACTGCTCGATGGGGATGCCCCGGTAGCGGAGGATGCCCTTTTCGCCGTCGATGAAGGTGATCTCGCTCTTGCAGCTGCCGGTGTTGGCGAAACCGGGGTCGAAGGCGATGAGCCCGGTGGCGTCGCGCAGGCGGGTGATGTCGATGCCCCGCTCGCCCTCGGAGCCCTCGATGACGGGCAGCTCGATCTGCCGGTCGCCGTAAATCAGCTTGGCACTTTCAGGCATGGCCGTTCTCCTTTCTTCGGTCGAATTTTCCGGGTCGAGAATGGCGCGAGTATACGCCGGCCGGTTTGGCCGCGCAAGGCAAAAAACCGCGCGGAAACCGCTTGATCTGCCGTTGGCAAAACGTTACACTGCCATCATCTTGATCGTGGTCCGGCGCCGTGGGGCGAATATGTCGCCCCTGTGAAAACAGGTTGTCCACCAGGGGGTACCTTGTCCGATAACGGCCGTCAATCCCGAGTTTCCTTGTGGCACATTGCCCGCGAGATGTTCATCCTCGGCGCCACGGGGCTGGGGGGCAGCCTGCAGATGCGCTTCCACCACGTGGCCGTGACCAAGCGGCGCTGGATCCCCGAAGAGGATTTCAGCGGCATCCTGGCCACGGCCAGCCTGTCGCCGGGCGGCAACTCCACCAACGTCGGCCTCGAGATCGCCCGCCACCTTCGCGGCGTGCCCGGCATGCTGGTCGCCTATACGGCCATGCTCCTGCCGGGCACCGTCCTGATCACCCTGCTGGGCGGTTTCTATGTCTATTTCGACAAATCCCCCTATTTCAGGGGGTTCCTGAGCGGCATGGAGTCGGCGGCGGCCGCCATGGTGTTCGCCGTGGCCTTCAAGCTGAACTGGAAGCAGTGGTCGGTCTGGGACTGGAGCGC
>CAYTBK010000190.1:0-6680 GCA_964436005.1 uncultured Acidobacteriota bacterium | reverse complement strand
TCCTGGTAGCTGCCGCTGGCCACCGTGGACTCGGTGGCGATCACGGCCACGCGGCCGTTGCGGGTCGTCTGCAGGGCCCGGCGGACGCCGCTGGGGATTACGCCGATCACCGGCACGTCGAACTCCTCCACCATGGCCTCCATGGCGTAGGAAGAAGCCGTGTTGCAGGCCACCACCAGCAGTTTCACCCCCTGGGAGAGGAGGAAACGCCCGCTCTGCAGGGAATACTTGACGATGGTTTCCGCCGACTTCGTCCCGTAGGGCAGCCGGGCCGTGTCGCCCAGGTAGAGGAAACGCTCTTCCGGCAGCGTTTTCTTCAGTTCCTTGTAGACGGTCAGCCCGCCCACGCCGGAGTCGAAAATTCCGATCGGTTTGTTTCTTTTCATCGTTCGTCCTGCCTTGCTGTCGTTTGAATTAGCCCCCGCGGGCGCCGCCGGCGGGGGACCGCGCCACGTCCCGAAAGGGGCGGCCGCAACGCCTCAGTTGCCGGCCCTGGCCGTTGTGCTCTCCACGAGGTCGTCGGCGAAAATGAACCCCTTGTCCATGGCGATGCCGCCGGCCAGGGTCTCCCGTCGCCTCCCCTCCACGAGGATGTGCACCGTGTCGAAGCCGGTGGCGTTCCGCAGCACCGTGTTCACGATGGAATACAGCGTGGCCAACTCCTCCAGTTCCCCGCCGGGGTGGCGGGTGGACAGTTCCTTGGAAAAGTCCAGCACGATCTGCTTGCCCACGATGTACACTTCGGTGAGGCTGGCCTCCCGGGGAATCGTGTCGAAACCGCCCGTCCGGGAACCGGATTTCAGCTCGTCCACCAGCTTGCGCAGGAACTGCCGCTGGTCGGAAGGCGCCAGCATGCTGCGCTCCTCGAAACGCAGAAGGGCCTTGCCCCGGCCAGCCGGGGAACGGAAGTAGAGGGTGACGTTGCGGTCCGTCACGCCTTCCTGCACCGTCGCGGCGTCGGCGCCTTCGCCCGCCGCCTTTCCTTTCTCCACCCAGTAGAGGATCACGATGCCCCCGACCGAGAGGACGAGGAGCAGGATCATGGTCAAGATAATCCAACGGTGACGCACGGACTTCAGCCCTCCGGGAAAACGGATATGGTCACTGCAAGAAATCGGTGATGGCGTCGCACAAACGCCGGCAGAACTCGTCCTGAACCCGCGGCGACGAAAAATCCTTTTCGTCCTCGGCATTGGTGAGGAAGCCCACCCCCACCGCCACGGCCGGGCAGTTGAGCACCGAGAGGATGTACAGGCGTTCCCCGATCGGGTTTTCAGCGTACATGGGAAAGACCAATCCCAACCGCTGCTGGATGATTTCCGCCAGTCGGCGGCTGGGCTGCTGCCAGGCCGTCTGGGCGATGCCCAGGGGGGCCATGCGGATTTCACGCCCGTCGATCATGCCCCGGATCACGTCCTTGCCGGCGGGTTCCTTTCCGGCCGTGCGGAAGTAGAACAGGGAAACGCCCCGGTCCTCCTTCCGGCGGGAGCCCTCACAATGGAGGCTGACGAAGAGGGCGGCGCCGGCCTGGTTGGTTTGGGCCGCGCGCTGGATCAGGGGCACGTTCTGATCGGCGGGGCGGGTGAGGCGGACATCGAAGGCGGTGGTCGATTCCAGGATCTGCCGCAGCCGTTCCGCCACGCGGAACACCAGGGCCTTTTCCTGGGTGCCGGCGGCGCCGACGATGCCGTGGTCCTCTCCGCCGTGCCCCGGATCGATGATGATCAGCTTACGGCCCTGCGCCGGCAGAAGGCCGGTCAGGAATGCCAGGGCGAATGCCAGGGGCAGGCAGCGGATGAGCCACCGGCCGCGCGAGGCGGCCCGCCGCGTTTGTGCGCCGGGAAGTCGAAGCCGGGAAAGATCGGGATGAAGCATCGCCATCACACTCTGCAAGGGGAATCAAACGGAAAAGCAGGAAGGGGGCGGCCAGTGCCGTTCCCTTCCTCCTCCCTCATTCTTCGATCACCATGATGACCTGACGCATCTCGACCTTGTCGCCTTCGCCGACGAACACCTTCTTGACGGTGCCCCCCTTCTTGGCCTGCAACTCGTTCTGCATCTTCATGGCTTCCAGGATCACCACGACGTCGCCGGCGTTGACGATCTCGCCCTCCTTCTTGAGCAGCTTGAGGATCAGGCCGGGCATGATGGCGGTCACGGCGCCGGCCTCGTCGCCCGCCGCCCCGGACGCCGCCTTCTTCTTGGCGACCTGTTTCGGCTGTTCGAGGCCGATGGCTTCGTAGGAGTAGGAAATCCCGTCGACCACGGCGTTAGCGCCCTTGAAGGCCACCGTGTGCGGGTTGCCGCCCACGGAGATGGTGTCGCCGCTGACGCTCCAGGGGAACTCCCGGTCGTTGACCAGGACCGTGTTCTCGCGGAAGTCCATGTCGTAGGACACGCCGTCCAGCACTACCTTGAACTTGTTTGCCATCTCACCACCCCCGTCGCATGGCCGAGCGCCCGGCGAGCTTCCAGTCGGAACGCCCCGCCGCGGCCACCGGCCTGGCCATGGCCTGCTTGATCTTGTTCTGCTGCTGAATCATGAGTTTCGCCGCCAGGGCCGCGGCAATCTCCTCCCGGCCGCCCAGGCCCTTGGACAGCCTTTCCAGGAACGGCTTGGCCACCTGGGGGAAGAGGGCGTAGGAGAGGATGTCCTCGTCCGAGCGCGCCAGCGAGCCGATCTCGGCCTTGGCCTTCGCCCAACCCGCGTCCAGGAGGTCGGCGGGGCGGCAGGTGATGGGCTCCTCCTTCCCGATGGCCTTCTTGACGACCTCGGGGTTGAGGGGGGCGGGGGGCTTCCCGTAGAAGCCGCGCACGTACTGCTTGACTTCCTCGGGGATGACCTTGTAGCGCTCGCCCATGATGACGTTGAGCGTGGCCTGGGTCCCGACGATCTGGCTGGACGGGGTGACCAGGGGCGGGAAGCCCAGGTCTTCGCGGACCCGCGGGATCTCCTCGAGCACCGCGTGGTACTTTTCCAGGGCGCCCTGCTGGCGGAGCTGGTCCACCAGGTTGGAGAGCATGCCGCCGGGCACCTGGAACTGGAGGACGTTGACGTCCACGGGCGCGATGTTGGCCTCGAAATTGGCGTACTTCTTCCGGATCTCCCCCATGCTGGCGGCGATGCTGGCCAGCGCCCCCAGATCGAGTCCCGTGTCGCGGGGCGTGCCCTTCATCATGGTGACCATGGTTTCGGTGGGCGGCTGCGAGGTGGACATGGACATGGAGGAGATGGCCGTGTCCACCACGTCGACACCGGCCTCGGCCGCCTTGAGCAGGGAGGCGATGCCCATGCCGCTGGTGGAGTGGGTGTGCACCTGGACGTGCAGCCCCAGGTCCCGCTTCAGGGCGCTGACCAGCTCGTAGGTGGCCACCGGCGTCAGCAGCCCGGCCATGTCCTTGATGCAGATGGAGTCGGCGCCGCGGTCGGCCAGTTCGCGCCCCAGGCTGACGAAGCTGGCGATGCTGTGCACCGGCGAGATCGTGTAGCTGATGGTGGCCTGGACATGCGCGCCTTCCCGCTTCGCCACCTGCATGGCGTACTCCATGTTGCGCACGTCGTTGAGGGCGTCGAAGATGCGGAACACGTCAACCCCGTTCGAGGCGGCCGCCTTGACGAAGCGCTCCACGATGTCGTCGGGATAGTGCTTGTAGCCCACCAGGTTCTGGCCCCGCAGCAGCATCTGGGTCCGCGTGTCGTGGATGCGGAGCCGGAGCTTGCGCAGGCGGTCCCAGGGGTCCTCTCCCAGGAAGCGCATGGCACTGTCGAAGGTCGCCCCGCCCCACATTTCCAGGGACCAGAAGCCGATCTTGTCGAGCTGCTCGGCGATCGGCATCATGTCCTCGTTGCGCAGGCGGGTGGCCAGGAGCGACTGGTGCGCGTCCCGCAGGAGGGTTTCGGTGATCATCAGTTTGGTTTCCATTTGAACCTCTCCTCAGTCCATGTCGGACGACGTGGCGAACATTTCCTTGGGCTTGATCAGCAGCACAAGGGCCTCGTCGTCGGACGTGGGGCTGTGAATCGTGTAGGCCCGCACCACGGTGCTGTCGCCTTCGCCCAGCACCAGTTCGGGGATGTTGCGGAAGCGGATCCGGATTTCGCCCTTGAGCACCACGTACATCTCGTCGCGGGTGTGGTGGTGCATGGGGAATTCGCCCTTGACCTTGAGCACGTAGACGGCGTGATCGTCCACCGTGCCGAGTTCCAGGTGCCGGTACGCCTCCGTCAGCATCGAGGCCAATTCCTGAATGTTGTTCTTCGTCGCCATGTGGCCTCCTTCCCTTTCTTAAAGCGGGATGTTCCCATGTTTCCGGGGCGGGTTGGTGTCCCTCTTGTTCTGCAGGGACTTGAGAGCCTGGATGAGCTTGGGCCGGGTTTCCCGGGCCTCGATCACGTCGTCCAGGTAGCCGTAGCCCGCGGCGACATAGGGATTGGCGAACTTGTCCCGGTACATCTTGGTGAACTCCGCCTTCTTCGCGAGGTGGTCCTTGGCGTCGGCGATCTCCTTGCGGAAGATGATGTTGACAGCGCCGTCCGGGCCCATCACGGCGATCTCGGCCGAGGGCCAGGCCACGTTGTAGTCCCCGCGGATGTGCTTGGAGCTCATGACGTCGTAGGCGCCGCCGTACGCCTTGCGGGTGATCACCGTCAGCTTGGGCACGGTGGCCTCGCAGAAGGCGTAGAGCAACTTGGCGCCGTGGACGATGATCCCGCCGTGTTCCTGGTCCACGCCGGGCAGGAAGCCGGGCACGTCCTCGAACACTATCAGCGGAATGTTGAAGGCATCGCAGAAGCGGACGAAGCGGGCCCCCTTGATGGAGGACTTGATGTCCAGCACGCCGGCCAGCACCATGGGCTGGTTGGCGACGATGCCCACCGGGTAGCCGCCCAGCCGCGCGAAGCCGATGAGGATGTTCTGCGCGTAATGCTCCTGGATTTCGAAGAAGTCGCCGTTGTCCACCACGGCGGCGATGACATCCTTGATGTCGTAGGGTTTCTGCGGGTCGTCGGGCACCATGCTGTCGAGCTTCTCGTCCATCCGGTTGGGGTCATCGTCGCTCTCGACGAACGGCGGGTCCTCCATGTTGTTGGCGGGCAGGTAGGACATGAGCTGCCGCACCATCTCCAGCGCCGAGGCCTGGTCTTCCGCGACGAGGTGGCAGACGCCGCTCTTGGTGGCGTGGGCCATGGCGCCGCCCAGGTCCTCGAAGGAGACCTCCTCGTGGGTGACGGCCTTGACGACGTCCGGGCCGGTGATGAACATGTGGCTGTTCTTGTTCACCATGACGATGAAGTCGGTGAGGGCCGGGCTGTAGACGGCGCCGCCGGCGCAGGGCCCCATGATCAGGCTGACCTGGGGCACCACGCCCGAAGCCAGGGTGTTGCGGAGGAAGATGTCGGCATAGGCGCCCAGGCTGACCACGCCTTCCTGGATGCGGGCGCCGCCGGAATCGTTGATCCCGATGACAGGCGCGCCGTTCTTGACGGCCAGGTCCATGATCTTGCAGACCTTGCGGCTGTGCGCTTCGCCGAGGGAGCCGCCGAAGACGGTGAAGTCCTGGCTGAAGACGTACGTCAGCTTCCCACCAACCGTGCCCCAGCCGGTCACCACGCTGTCCGACAGGTAGCGCTTCTCGTCCAGCCCGAAATCGGTGCTGTGATGCGTGACGAACATGTCGATCTCGGTGAAGGACCCCGGGTCGAGCAGCGCCAGGATGCGCTCCCGGGCCGTCATCTTCCCCTTGGCGTGCTGGGCGTCGATCCGATCCTTGCCGCCCCCTTGCCGGGCCTGCTGCCGGAGCAGACGGAGTTTTTCGATGAGTGGATGGGTGGACATCAGACCTCCTCATATCGCTGCGGATTCGGCCCCCTGGCCGCCTGTTTTCCCTGATTATGGTAGTCGCTCGAACAGAGGCCCATTTTCGCCCCGGAAACCCGTCGAAGTCAAGTCATTTCGGCATGCCGGCGCCCCTTGGCCGATGCCGCGCTCCGCCGGGCGGGAAGACCGGGTTCAGTCGCGCCATAGGTCCGCCGCGATCTGGCCGGCGTTGACCACCGCCTTGCCCTGGTAGTGGTTGTTGGTGACGATGTAGACCTTTTCCGCCTCCGCGGCCAGTCGGCGCGCGATCCCGGCGAAGGCGGCGATCTCCCCGGGGCCGTACAGCCAGTCGAAGCGCGCGTCCCGCCCCGCCGCGGGGTCCCGCCAGGCCGCCACGTGGCGGCCGTGCAGCCGCAGGTAGGCCAGGGCCGAGGTCACGTGGGCGGTCAGCCCGAGGCCGTCAGGCTCGGCCGCGGGTTGGTCGATGTTGCAGAAGGCCACGCCGCGCCGGCAGAGGTAGTCGAGGTAGGCCGGCGTCGCCCAGCTCCGGTGGCGCACCTCCACGGCCGAGGGGTACGCCTCGAACAGGTCCAGCACCACCTTAAGGCGGATTTTTTCCGCCCGCTCGCAGCGGAAGCTGTAGGGGAACTGGAAAAGCACCGCCCCCAGCAGGCCGGCGCGCTGCAGGGTGTCGAGCACGGCGCGGAACCCCCGGGCGGTGGCCCCCTCCCGTTCCCCCTCGTGGGTGAAGGCCCCCGGCGCCTTGACCGTGAACCGGAACCCCGGCCGGCCGCCGGCCACCCGGGCCCAGCGCTCCACGATGTCCAGGGAGGGCACCCGGTAGAAGCTCGCGTTGATCTC
>CAYTBK010000189.1:0-6702 GCA_964436005.1 uncultured Acidobacteriota bacterium | reverse complement strand
CGGTGGAGCTCTGGCGCCAGACCCTGGCGGAGTTCGTTCCGCCCAAGGCCAAGGAGCTGAACCTGACCGCCTTCGACCGCGGCCGCGCGCTCGGGGCCTGAGACCGTACCCTGGCGGGCCTTCCTTCGCCTTCCCGGGCGGGGGGAGGCCCGCGCGTTCTGGCCGGGTGCTAACGCCCCGGCCCCGGCCGCCGGCGGCGCGGAAAACAAGGAGGGCCCCGTGGAAGAAGTTCTCGGCACCGTCAGCGACTGGATCTGGGGCTGGCCCCTGATCATCCTCCTCCTCGGCACCCACGTCTTCCTCACCATCCGGCTGCGGTTCATCCAGGGCCACATCGGCAAGGCCATCCGCCTCTCCTTCTCCCAGCGCTACGAGGGCACGGGCGACGTGAGCCCCTTCGGGGCGCTCATGACCGCCCTTGCCGCCACCATCGGCACCGGGAACATCGTGGGCGTGGCCACCGCCGTGGCGGCGGGCGGGCCGGGGGCCGTGCTGTGGATGTGGCTGACCGGGGTGTTCGGCTTCGCCACCAAGTACTCCGAGGCGCTGTTGGCGGTGAAGTTCCGCGTCACCAACCAGGTGGGGCAGATGTGCGGGGGGCCCATGTACGCCCTGGAGCGGGGGCTCTCCTGCAAGTGGCTGGGCGTGCTCTTCGCCGCCTTCACCGCCGTCGCGGCCTTCGGCATCGGCTGCGGGGTGCAGGCGAACTCCATCTCCGTCATGGCCAAGGAGACCCTCGGCATCGCCCCGGTGCTGACCGGCCTCCTCCTGGCCGCCCTGACGGCCCTCGTCATCCTGGGGGGCATCGAGAGCATCGCCTCCTGGTGCGAGAAGCTCGTCCCCTTCATGGCCGTGTTCTACATTTTCGGCTGCCTGGTTCTCCTGGGGCTGAAGTACGAGACCATCCCCGCCACCGTCGCCCTCATCTTCCGGAGCGCCTTCACCGGGCACGCCGCCGTCGGCGGCTTCCTGGGCGCCTCCATGCGCTCCGCCATCCGCTTCGGCGTCGCCCGCGGGCTCTTCTCCAACGAGTCCGGTCTGGGCAGCGCCCCCATCGTGGCCGCCGCCGCCCAGACCCGCAACCCGGTGCGCCAGGCCCTCGTCTCGGCCACGGGGACCTTCTGGGACACGGTGGTCGTCTGCGCCCTGACCGGCATCGTCCTGGTCAACTCGGGCTTCTGGATGCAGGGCCACGAGGGCGCCGCGCTGACCAAGAAGGCCTTCGAGGGCTTCCCGTTCATCGGGCCGGTCTTCCTGGCCATCGCCCTCGCCACCTTCGTCTTCTCCACCATCCTCGGCTGGTCCTACTACGGCGAGAAGGCCATGGAGTACCTGTTCGGGATGCGGGCCGTCGTGCCGTACCGCTGGGTGTGGGTCGCCGTGGTCTACCTCGGCTCGGTCTTCTCGCTGAAGGTGGTCTGGAGCTTCGCCGACATCGCCAACGCCCTCATGGCCATCCCCAACCTCGTCTCCCTGGTCCTGCTCAGCGGCGTCATCGTGGCCGAGACCCGGAAGTACCTGTGGGAGGGGCGCCTGGAGAAATTCGGCGAGGAGGGCGAGAACCCCTGGGCGGAGGAGAGCGTGCCGGAGGACGGCGAGAAGGCCGTCTGAGCCCAGGGCCGGCCGCAAGGGTGGCAGGGCCCGGTCCACCGATGGATATGGATCTGGATGCCCGACGGGCAAAGAAGCGTGTGAAACAAACTGTTGCTATTGAAATTGATGCCCTCCGGGCAAAAGAACCGGTTTCCTGTTCGTGACCTTGGCGATCTTCGTGCTGAGCATAAACACGAAGCGCACGAATGGTGTGGATTTTTGGGGCAAACGAATCATGCTGAACGATTACACTTTTCAAGGACGGGGGCAACCACTGATCTCACGAATAGAAAAGGAAGAAGTCGCGAGGATTGTCGATAAGTCCTCTTGATGGGATCGGTGCCTGGCGGTGCTTTGTGCCCGGGTAGCCCGCCCCTCGCCGCTTCCCCGTTTTCCGGAGCCGCCTCCCGGCGAGAGGCGGCGTACCGTGACCAGGCGCTCAGCCCGTAGGCGCCGGACGCCGGCCGGCGCACCCTCGTCCCGTGTTGTCGTGTCGGGGACGGTGCCATCCGAAATCCTGCCGTCAAGAGCGGCGCCGGCCCATCCTCCCCATCCATGTTAATGGCGGTCGGCAGCGGTTTCCGGATGCTCCCCGACTAGACGATTCGATCGAATCCGCTGGTGTGCCCCTTGATCTTTTCCCCGAAATTCTGTACAAAAAAGATGTTCAGGCATTGCCCCCTTTGTTTTTGTCGGTTTCGCAAGCTGTCATCATGAAGCATCAGGCGATGCTTTCCGACTCTCTCCGAATTGTGGGCTCAGCCCACTTGGGGCCGCAATCATGACGAACACGGTTTCTCATTCCGCCTCCCAGTTGTTTTCCGCCGAGTTCGGTAATCTGTCGGCCCTGGTTCTCAAGCGACTGGAACTCGAGTGGCACTACCATCAGCGGACGGATCTGGAGCGGGCGGATCAGCAACTGCTGCAGTACGCCATGGAATTCGGGCGGCTGCTGAACGTCGTCTACCGGCACCAGCTTTTTTCTGCGCTGCGGGAGGAGTGTGCATGGTATGCGGCGGTATTCGGCGCACGCGGTTCGAGCCACGATGCCTTCGCTCTGGTTTTGGAAAGTTGGATCATCGCCATTCAAGGGTGTCTCAAGCCACCCGAATGCAATGAACTCGCTCGACCGGTCCAGTCCGTCCGGGATGATCTGGAAAGCTTGATCGAACAAGCGTCCACCATGCGCAAGGCTTCTGCCGAGACGTCCCGGCCCGCGCTGCTGGAAAAACTCATCCGTGGCGACGTCCGGGGCGCCCGGGAAGTCATTTCGGCGATCGCCCCGGAGATCGCGTCGCCGGATCGCCTGGTCGTCGACGTGATGCTTCCGGCCATGGCCGAGGTCGGGCAACGCTGGGAAGCCAACGAGCTGGAGATTTTTCAGGAGCATCTCGCCACCGAGGCGATCCGGAGCCTCCTGGCCGGACTTGCGCTGACGATACCCGAGCCCCTGCGGAAGACGGAGGCCGTCGCGCTGGTCTCTTGCGCCCCGAAGGATGAGCATGAACTGATCCCGCTGGCGCTTGCCTCGTATTTGACGTTCCGTGGCTGGACCGTGAAGAATCTCGGCGTGGGCTTGCCTGCCGGTCAAATCGCCCGGGCGGTCGCCTCCTTCGGGCCGAAAGCGCTTTTTTTGACATTCACCATGCTCTCCAGGCTCGACGACGTGCTGGATGTGATCGGGAAGGTCCGTCGCGAGTCCGAACATTGTCGGATCATTCTGGGCGGCCGCGGCGCCGGCGAGGCCAGGGCCGTGCTCGAAAGCCAGGGGGCCCTGGTCGCCCTTGGTTTCGACGAGGGTTTTCGGCTGGCCGGCGGGGGTTCGGCCGATGCGTAGCCTGACCGCTCTTCGCATGGTCGTGCATGACCGCTCCTCAACGGCGGGCGCACTCCTCGGCGTGGTGGCGATTGTCTTCCTGGTGGGCCAGCAGCTCTCCATCCTTTTCGGTTTGTTGAACTACATGTCCGTGCTGGTGGACCACAGCGGCGCAGACGCCTGGATCATGAGCGCCAACGTCCGCAATGCGGATGCGGGCGACCTCATCTCCGGGCGCTACCTGGACCGCGCGATCGGCCTGGCGGAGGTGGAGTGGGCGGAACCGGTGCTCATCGGCAACGGATTGTTCAAGACGACCGACGGCTCCTTTGAATCCGTCCGCGTCGTCGGGATCCGGCGCCCCCGCCTCGCCGGAGGGCCGTGGGATTTCGAGAAGGCCGATGAACAAGCCTTGCTCGACCTCGAATCCGTCACCGTGGACCGGCTGGATCTGTCCAAACTCGGCAACCCCTTGCCGGGCCAGGTGACCGAAATCGGTGGCCGGCGGGTTCGGGTGGGAGCGATCAGCGAAGACGCCCGGGGCTTCCAGGGGACGCTCGTGTTCGCATCCTTGGACAAGGTCAGGGAAATCGCCCGGACTCCTCCGGGGCGCTACTCGGCGATCCTGATCCGTTTCCGGCCCGACGTGGACAAGGAGGCCGCACTCGACCGGCTCCGTGCCGTGATGCCCGAAAATTCCGTGTACGGGACGGAGGAACTCTCCGGTTTGACGCGGCGCTATTATTTCACCAACACCGGCATCGGCGGCAGTTTCGGTTTTTCCACCGTCATCGCCGTCCTGATAGGCGTCGTCATCATTTCCTTGACGATGTACACGAGTGTGCTCGGCCGGGCGCGGGACTTTGCCGTCATGCGCGCCATCGGGGGCCGGCGCCGGGACATTGCGGTGGTGGTCGTCAGCGAGGTGTTGATCATTGCCGGCATCGGCCTGTTCGTCGGTTTCCTCATGCTGGCCACATTGCTGAATGCGACGCATGGCTCCTCGATCCCCAGCTTCATGCCGGCACAGGTTCCGCCGATACTGGCGGGGGGCACGCTGGTGGTGAGCCTGCTGGGCAGCCTGGTCGCCTTGCGGGTTGCGCTCAAAGCGGAGCCGGCATCGGTGTTCCATTGACATGTCGAGGTGTTGCTTGACAGTCTTGAAGTTGGAAAAGATCGCCCGGGATTTCTCCGACGGCCGGCAGATGCGGCGGGTGTTGTTGCCGACCGACATGGAATTCGTGCCGGGCGTGTTGACGGTGCTTTCCGGGCCGTCCGGCAGCGGCAAGACCACGCTTCTTTCCATCATGGGGCTGGTGTTGCGCCCCTCCGAAGGATCCCTGTATCTGGAAGGAAGCGAGGTCACGACGCTGTCGGACAAAGACGCGGCAATGCTCCGATTGCGGAAATACGGCTTTGTCTTTCAGCAACCGATGCTGATCGAGGGCTTGCGCGTCATGGAAAACATCGCGCTGGCGTTCGCGGTGCAGGGCGCTCGCCTGCCGGCCAATTTCCGCGACAAGGCGGAAGGTCTGCTGAAGTCCCTCGGGTTGGAGGGAACGTCGCACATGCAGCCAAGGCTCCTTTCCGGCGGCATGAAGCAACGGGCCTCCATTGCGCGGGCCCTGATCAAGGACCCGGCCATTCTTCTCTGCGACGAGCCGACCTCGGCCTTGGATGCGGAAAGCGGGCAGGCGGTCATGTCGATCCTGAAGCGCATCGCCATCGAGGAGGGCAAGGTCGTCATCGTCGTCTCGCATGACGCAAGGGTTTTCCCTTACGCCGACCGTTTGGTCAAGATCGAGAACGGCGCCGTCGTCTCCGACACCCATGAGCGCTATGTGGAGGGAAAATAAACCAAATGAAAAAAGTTCGCGCCGTTGCGGGTTTTCTGCTTCTTGTCCTCGTTGTGGTGATCGGCGTTTCCTACATCCGGATATCGCTGCGAAAGGCTTCCGCTCCGCCGGCGCCAGGCCGGGCACCGTCGTTGGACGCCGCGCCCGTTCGTCTGTACGGCCGCGTCGAACCGCTCGGCCGCGAGGTGTTCGTCGGGCCTCAGCAGGCCCGTCGGGTTGAGCGGATGTTCGTTCGGGAAGGGCAGGACGTTTCCGCCGGGCAGGCGCTGTGCCAACTGGAACAGGAAGTCGAACGGCAGGCACTGAAAGTTGCCCTGTCAAGGGTGAAGGAATTCGAAGGACAACTGCACAAACTCCTGGATGAACTGCAAAGGGAACTGCCTTTGTCCGGGGAAGGGCTGGCCGAGAACCGGGCGCTCCGGGTGGCGGTGCAACGAGTGCGGGAACTGGAGGCCCGGCTGGACCTCATCCTGGATGAATTGAAGAGAAAAGAGCCCTTGTCCAAAACCGGGGCCGTGTCTGAAGTGGAATACACGCAGAAGGTTCTGGAGGCCGAACTGGTCCGCAAGCAGATCGCGACGGCCTCGTCTCAGGCCGCCATCGAACACAGCCAGAAGTCGTTGGAAGCCGAACTGTTGCGCCGGCAAATGGAAACGGCGCAAGCCGAAGTCGAACTGAGGAAGCGCCAGCTGGACACCCTGACCCTGCGCTCCCCGGTTCAGGGGCGCTTGTACAAATTCGACGTGCGCCTCGGCGAACAGCTCACCCCCCAGGATTACCAGCGCATCGTCATCGGCAAGCCGGGAAAACAGGTCCGTCTCTTTGTGGAGGGCTTCTGGCTCGACAGGGTTCGGGTCGGCGATGCCTTTCGGGTACAAGATGCGGAAACCATGCGCGACTTGGGCGTTGGCAAGGTCGTTGCCGTCTCGGAATACGTGGGGGCCCGCGATTTTCGCAGCGAAGACACTTTTGAGCGGCTGGACACCAAGTATGCCCAGGCCATTCTGCAAGTGGAAGGAGCGGCGTCGGTCCCTCTGGGCAAGCTTGTTCTGTGCCAGCGCGACAACCGCCGTGCCGTAAAAGCCGTGTCCGATTCCAATAAATGAACGCGTCTGCGGGCCTGCCAACAAGGCGCTGCCGGGCGTTCTTTGCGCCCGGGTAGCCCGCCCCTCGCCGAGGGGCGGGCCGCCGGGACCTGCCGCAAGGGCGGCTGCGCCCGGCCCACCGATGGACATGGATCTGGATGCCCGACGGGCAAGGGTGCGGCGGGGAAAACGCGCGGGCTATGGACACCCAGGCCCTCCGGGCAAAAGGGCCGGTCCTTCGTTCATGGTCATCACACCCTGGGGAGGATTGACCACGAAATCACAAGGCGGCGCCGTCGGCGCCGGATCCGTGCGCCCGAGAGTGTGCGCGTTCTGGGAGGTGAAAGTCCTC
>CAYTBK010000188.1:3293-6732 GCA_964436005.1 uncultured Acidobacteriota bacterium | reverse complement strand
CTGGCCGCCGCCGTGGCCAACCCCATCCCCCGCGTCCCCGTGGAGCAGTACAAGCTGTCCAACGGGCTGACGGTCTTCCTGCTGGAGGACCACTCCCTGCCCCTGGTGTCGGTGAACGTCAACTACATGGTGGGATCCAAGAACGAGAAGCCCGGCAAGACCGGCTTCGCCCACCTCTTCGAGCACATGATGTTCCAGGGCTCCAAGCACTACAACGACGACTACTTCAAGCCCCTGCAGGACGTGGGCTGCCAGGTGAACGGCGGCACCAACACCGACCGCACCCGCTACTGGGAGCTGGCCCCGGCGGCTTACCTGGAGCGCGTCCTGTGGATGGAGGCCGACCGCATGGGCTTCTTGCTGGACGCCATGACCCAGGAGCGCCTGAACAACCAGGTCTCCGTGGTTCAGAACGAGCGGCGCCAGAACTACGAGAACCGCCCCTACGGCACGCTCCGGGAAAAGGTGGCCGCCCTGGCCTACCCGACCAACCACCCCTACAGCTGGACCACCATCGGCTCCATCGCCGACCTGCAGTCATCGACCATCGACGACGTGAAGGATTTCTTCCGGTCCTACTACACCCCCAACAACGCCAGCCTCTGCATCGTCGGCGACTTCAAGAAGGATGAAGCCAAAGCATTGGTGCAAAAATACTTCGGCGACATCCCGCCCGGACCTCCGGTGACCAAACTGGCCGAGTGGACGCCCCGGCTGAGCGGGCAGGTGGAGCTGGCCATGCAGGACCGCGTGCAGCTGCCGCGCACCACCCTCTTCTGGCACACCCCGAAGCGCTTCTCCGCGGACGAGGCGGCCCTCACCGCCTTCGGCCAGATCCTAGGGGGCGGGAAGACCTCCCGCCTCTACAAGGTGCTGACCTACGAGAAGCAGCTGGCCCAGGACGCCTTCGCCGGCAACTCGGCCCTGGAGATCTCCGGCCAGTTCCAGATCGTCCTCACCCCCAAGCCGGGGCACACGCTGAAGGAAGTCGAGGCGGCGGCCCTGGCCGTCCTCGAGGACGCCCTGAAGAACGGCGTCACCGCTGAGGAACTCGCCCGCTACCAGAACTCTTTGGTCTCCGACTCCCTCCGCGCCATGCAGAACATCGGCGGATTCGGCGGGATCGCCGACCTGGTCAACGAGTACTACCACTACCTCGGCCAGCCCGACATGTTCCGCGAAGACCTCCAGCGCAGCCTGGACCTGACGCCCGAGTCCGTGACGGCGGCCGCCCGGAAGTACCTCGGGGCCGACCGCCTGGTGGCCCGGGTCACCCCCTCCGTCGGCCTGGCGGCGGACGGCAAGGGCGCGGCCACGGAGGCCGAGCGGTCCACGCTGCCCGGGCCCGGCACGGAAGCGGCTTTCCAGCTGCCGGCCCGCCAGCACTTCCAGTTGGCCAACGGCCTCGACGTGGTCCTGGTGGAGCAGCACAAGCTGCCGCTGGTGACCATGGCCCTGATCGTCAAGTCCGGCACCTCCGCCGACCCGGCGGGCCGTCCCGGCCTGGCCCAGCTGACGACCACCCTGCTGCAGGAAGGCGCCGGCGGCCGGACCTCCCTGCAGTTCGCCGACTCCCTGGAGCGGCTCGGCGCCTCCCTGCGCGTCAACGCGGGCCTGGACTCCATCGTGGCCAGCCTGAACGCCACGAAGGAAACCCTGCCGGAGGCCCTGTCGCTCTTCGGCGACGCCGTGATGAAGCCGGACTTCCCCGCGGCCGAGCTGGAACGGCAGCGCAAGAGCCTCCTGGTCCGGTTGATGCAGATGAAGGACCAGCCCCAGTTCCTGGCCCAGACGGCCTTCCAGGGCGTCGTCTTCGCCGGCCACCCCTACGGGCAGCCGGCCATCGGGACCCCGGAGAGCCTCCAGGCCGTGACCCTCGATGACATCAAAACCTTCTGGAAGAGCCATTTCGTTCCGGCCAACGCCGTGCTCATCGTCGCCGGCGACATGACCCGGGCCGAGCTGGAAGGCGCCATGGCCGCCAACCTGGCGCAGTGGAAGGGCGGCGCCCGGCCGGCGCTGGCCCTCAAGGCCCAGCCCCAGCCCGCGGCCCGCCGGATCTACATCGTGGACAAGCCGGGCGCGGCCCAGTCCATGGTCATGGCGGGCTTCGTCGGGGTGTCCCGCCTGGATCCCGACGTCCCGGCCATCGACGTCATGAACACCGTCTTCGGCGGTTCCTTCATGTCCCGCCTGAACATGAACCTGCGCGAGCAGAAGGGCTTCACCTACGGCGCCCGCTCCGGCTTCCGCTACGGCCTCCTGCCCGGCGCCTTCAGCATGGCCGCCCCGGTGCAGACCAAGGTCACGGCCGAGACGGTCACCGAGATGGTGTCCGAGCTGGAAGGGATCGTCGGCAACCGGCCCGTCACCCCGCAGGAACTGGCCTACGCCAAGGGCACGCTGGTCAACGGCTACGCCAAGAACTTCAGCCAGCTGGAGCAGATCGTGGCCGAAATCGCCGACGTGACGCCCTACGGCCTGCCCGACGCCGAGCTGGAAGCCTACCCCGGCAAGATCAACGCCCTGACCTGCGAGCAGGTCGCCGCCGCGGCGAAGAAGCACATGCTGCCGGGGAACGTGGTGGTGGTCGTCGCCGGCGACGCGGCCGCCATCCGCCCCGCGCTGGAAAAACTGAACCTGGGCCCCGTGGTCCTGGTGGACATGTACGGCCACCCGCTGGCCGCCCAGTAAAATCGGATTCACATGCCTCCCGGCCCCCCGGCGCCCCGCCGGGGGGCTTTCTTTTTTTCCGGGGGGGCGCAACGTGGAAATCAGCCGCCAGTTAAGGTATATTGTCCGGCATACCAACCTGCGAGAGTCCCATGCTGAAAAAACTCGGCAAGTACGAAATCATCGAGGAACTGGGAAAGGGGGCCATGGGGATCGTCTACAAGGCGTTCGACCCCCTCATGGCGCGCTACGTGGCCCTGAAGACCATGTCCTACAGCAACGCCTCCGACCCGGACTTCAAGAAGCGCTTCCTCAAGGAGGCCCAGGCCTCGGGCCGGTTGCGCCACGACAACGTGGTCATCGTCTACGAGTTGGGCGAGGACCAGGGCATCCCCTTCATCGCCATGGAGTTCCTGGACGGGTCGGACCTGCTGCACCTCATGCAGTCCAACTACATCTTCACCCTGAAGAAGGTGCTCAACATCATCGTCCAGGTCTGCGAGGGGCTCAGCTTCGCCCACCAGAACGGCATCGTCCACCGCGACATCAAGCCGGCCAACATCTTCCTCCTGCAGGACGGCCGGGTGAAGATCGTGGACTTCGGCATCGCCCAGATCAGCCAGTCCTCCGTCCTCACCAAGACCGGCGTCATGCTGGGGACGCCTTCCTACATGTCCCCGGAACAGGTGAAGTGCGACCCGATTTCCGGGCGCTCCGACCAGTTCTCGGTGGGCGTCATCCTCTTCGAGCTGCTCACCGGCCGGCG
>CAYTBK010000188.1:0-3193 GCA_964436005.1 uncultured Acidobacteriota bacterium | reverse complement strand
CCCAACCTCAAGGTGGAGATCATCGAGCGCTACCTCAAGGAGGGGAAGTTCGACCTGGCCGCCCGGGTGGTGGACCGGCTCCGTTCCTCCGGCGAGTCGGCCGAAATTGTCGAAGCCCTGCACGAGCAGATCCAGGAGAAGAAGAAGGCCCTTCGCCTGGAGGAGCTGCTGACGGAGGGCTCCAGCTTCTTCGACGACGACCACTTCGACCTGGCCCTGGAGTGCTTCAACGAGGCCCTCTCCCTGGACCCGGAGAACGCCCGCGCCCTGGACTGGGTGAGGAAGACCCACCAGCGCGAGAGCGACCGGCGCCTGCGCCAGAGCATCGAGAACTTCCTGGAGAAAGGGCGCCGGCTCATGGAGCTGCGCCAGTTCTCCGACGCCGCCCGGGTCTTCCTGGAGGCCACGAAGCTCAACCCCTCCGACACCGAGGCGGGGGAAATGTACCGCATCGCCCAGGAGGCGGTGGAGAGGTCACAGCGCGAGGAGGCCTGCCACCGGCTCTGCCACAAGGCGCGGGGCTTCCTGGAGAAGGGGAAACGCGAGGAGGCCGTCACCATGTGCCGCCAGGCCGTGGAGATGCTCCCCGATTTCAAGGAGGCCGAAACCATCCTCCAGGAAGTGGAGGAGATCGAGAAGAACGAAATCATCACCCTGGCCGTCAAGCAGATCCAGTCCCTGGCCCTGCGGCGCAAGTACAACCTGGCCCTGAGCCTGGCCGGCGAGACGGTGGCCAAGACGGGCATGGACCCCCGGCTGCAGACCTGCATCCGGAACGTGCACCGGCAGAAACTGCAGATCTGGCTCCTCGCCGTCGGCATCGCCGCCGTGATCGCCTTGGCCGTGCTGGTCCTGGTGCTGCCGGGCCGCAGCGGCCCGCCGGCGCCGGCGGGCCCGCCCGCCGGGGTCCTGGTGATGGACGTGCGGCCGGCCGCCAAGGTGCTGAAGGTCGTCGGCCCCTCGGGCCAGGCCGTGCCGGTGCCGGACCCCCAGATGCCGCTGCGCCTCTCGCTGCCACCCGGCAAGTACAGCGTGACCTATGAGAACAAGTCCATCCAGAACGACCCGGTGACGGAGACGGTGACGGTGGAGAGCGGCAAGTCGGTGGTTCTCAGCCGCAAGTTCCCCGGCTTCAACCCGGGCAGCGCCATCGACGCCATCCTGGGCGTCGGCGAAACGGGAGGGGCACAATGACGAAACGCGCCCTTTTGGCGGTGCTGGCCGTCCTCCTGGCCGCGTCGGGGCTGACCCGGAAGGCCTTCCCGCAGGAACAGGAGTGGTACAAGTACTACGACGACGCCGAGAAAGCCTCCAAGGCCGGCCAGTGGTCTGCCGTCGTCGGGAACCTCGTCAACTACTGCCTGAAGAAGCAGCCCCGGCCCAAGATTCAGCTCGTCACCCACGGCACCTTCCGCATCGACTACAAGCCCTACATCCTCCTGGTGGAGGCCTACTACCACCTCGGGAAGTACGAGGCCGCCAAGGAGTACCTCGACCAGCAGCTGGAGAACATCGAACTTAAGGTCTACGCCAGGGACGCTGGCTACGTGGCCAAGTACAACGATTTGAAGGCGAAGGTGAACCGGGGGGTCGCAGACGCGGCGCAGCGGGCGCCTGTCCCGCCGCCGACCGGGCCGGCCCGCGACCCGGCCCAGGAGCAGGCCTTCGCCCAGGCGGCGGACGCGCTCCGGCGCGGCGACTACGCCGCCGCCCAGCGGCTCTACGCCCAGGCCCGGGACATGAAGGGCGACGCGGACCTCTCCCGGCGCGCCGGCGCCGCCCTGGAGGACATCGACCGGGAGCTCCGGAACTGGGAGACCGGCCGGGCGGCCTTCCAGGCCGGCCAGTACGAGAAGGCCGCCGAGTGCCTGCAGGTGGTGGTGGCCGTCAACCGCGCCCACGCCGAGGAGGCCCGGGGCATGCTGTCACGGGCCAACGCCGCCATCGCCGAGGCGAACGCCCGGACGCAGTCCCTCCAGGAGACGCTCACCGACATCCGGAACTACCTCCGGCAGGGGGACGACCAGCTGGCCCTGGAGACCCTCAAGCGGGCCGGCCAGAAGTACGCCGGCAATGAAGAATTGAACCGCCTGGCCGGGGAGGCGAGAGCGGCTTTGGTCCGGGGGGCTTCGTCGGCCCTGCAGTCCGGCAACGTGGAAACCGCCCAGGCCGTCCTGGCCCTGGGGGAACGCTACTATCCCGGCGCGGCCGAGTTCAAGCCGGTGCAGGCCCAGCTCCTGAAGCAGAAGCGGATCGGCGACGCCCGCCGCCTGGTGGAGCAGCGCCGCTGGAAGGAGGCCGAGGCCGCCCTCGCGCAGTTGGAGGCCCTGCCCGAGTTCCGCGGCGAGGCCCGGCAACTGCTGCGCCTGATCGCCGACAAGAAGGGCGCGCTGGAGAGGAACCTGACCGAGGCGAAGGCGCTGCTGGCCAGGGGCGACACCGAGAAGGCCGCCCTGCTGGCCGAGACGGCCGGGCGAGACTTCCCGGAATCCCCCGAGGCCCAGCAACTGCTGCGGCAGATCCGCGACCTGCGCCAGAAGACCGGGCGCATGGACACGGAGGAGTACCTGCGCAGCGCCCTGGAGGAGTTCTACGACGCCGGCGACTACCGGAAGAGCCGCTTCCTGCTCGACGAGTACCTGCGCCGGAACGGGAACCGCCGCGACCTGGCGCTCTTCTTCCGCGCCGCCGCGGCGGTCTGCCTGCACCGCCTGGAAGGCGACGACGCCAAGGGCCTGCTGGCCGAAGCCAAACGCGACACCGCCGCCCTGGGGGCGGGTTTCGTGCCGCCGCGGCAGTGGGTGTCTCCGGCCGTCATGGCGGTGATCGACGGCTGGAGGCCGAAATGACCCAACCCGCGGAGGAAATCGCCAAGAAGGCCGGCCCGGAGGAGCTGCGCCGGCACTTCCTGGAGCTGGTCGGGGCCTACCTGCCGGAAACCGACCGGCGCGGCGTCCGCAAGGCCCTGGAAACCGCGGAGGAATTGCTCAAAGGCCAGGTGCGGGCCTCGGGCCAGCCGTTTTCCACCCACGCCCTGGGCATCGGCGTCACCCTGGCCGAACTGAAGATGGACCGGGCGGGACTGGAGGCCGGGCTGCTGCTGCCGGCCCGGGAACGCGGCCTGCTGACGGACCAGGACGTGCGCATCCCGGGACGGTTTTCCGCCCAGACCCCCGACCTCATGGAGGCCGTG
>CAYTBK010000187.1:4011-6775 GCA_964436005.1 uncultured Acidobacteriota bacterium | reverse complement strand
CCAACCTTCTGCGCGCTGCTGAAGTTCGGAAATGATGCCTTGTTCGAAACCGGGTTCAATGCTCATCCGTTCTCTCCTCAACATCTAGAACTATTAGCGTATCCTCGCGACGAAAAGACCAACGGGGATGGCGATGAATCCCGCCTACGGGGCGGAATCGTCCATGCCGATCCTGTTACCGTCCTGCTAAACGAGTTTAGCGGAAAAGATCACTAGCAGTACAACCATCATGACGAAGAAAGTGAGCAACACGATGTCAGACATGGATGTTTGTCCCCCACGATGAATCGATCCGGTTCAGTATACGCGAAAACCGAAACGATTCAAACAAAATTTGCCTTTTCAACTTCCGGCGACGGAGCTCCAGCCGCCGGACGGTGTTTCTGCCGGGTCCTGTCCGCCGGTCGGGGCGACCACCTGGCCGAGGCAACCGGCCTGCTCGTGAAATCCCAGGATTCGCAGGCGGACGGGTTCGTTGGGGGGCAGGCGGCGGTCCGGGAGGTACACGGGGATGTAGTTGTCGGTCATGGCTCGCGTGCCGGGGCGGTCGGACAGGGGGCCCAGGGTCAGGGCCTCCAGGGTCTGGCCGAAGAAACGACGCTGGAAAGCCGTTCGGAGCTGTTTTCCCAGGGCCAGCAACCGCCTGGCCCGTTCCTTGACCACTGCCGGGGGCAACTGGTCGGGGAAGGAGGCGGCCGCCGTGCCGGGCCGGGGGCTGAACGGGAAAACGTGCAGGTAGGCCAGGGGCAGCCCTTCGAGGAAGACCGCCGTCCGGGCGAATTCGTCCTCCGTTTCGCCTGGGAAGCCCACGATGACGTCGGCGCCGACGGCCGCGGACGGGCGCAGGGAAAGGAGGCGGCGGACCAGTTCCGCGTAGGAGCCTGTCCGCCCCGGCCTGTTCATGCGGGCCAGCGTCCCGTCGCAGCCGCTTTGCAGCGGGATGTGGAAATGGGGGGCGATGCGCGCCTGCCCGGCGATCAGTTCCAGGAGTTCTCCGTGGAATTCCTGGGGCTCGATGGAGCTGAAGCGAATCCGCTCGATGCCGGTTTCCTCGAGGAGGGTGCGGGTCAACCCCGCCAGCGAGGCGGGTGCGGGCAGGTCGACCCCGTACAGGCCCAGGTGGATGCCGGTGAGGATGATCTCCCTCGTTCCCCCGGCGACAAGGGCACGCACCGCTTCCACGACGCGTTCCGGGGAGGCGCTGCGCGGGCCGCCCCGCACGAAAGGCACGATGCAGTAGGCGCAGCCGCCCGGGCATCCGTCCTGCACCTTGACGAACGGCCGCGTGTGCCCGTGGTGCGCCACCGCCAATTCGAGCGTCGCGGGAGAGGCCGGCGGGCCGGGCGGTGAAGCACCGTCGAATTCCCCCAGGAACCGGGCGACCTCCGCCGCCGACCCGGGGCCGGCCGTGAAGACGACGCCGGGCATCCGTCCCAGTTCCTCGCCTTTCCGCGATGCGAAGCAGCCGGTGACGATGATGCGGGCGTCCGGATTCTCCCGGTGCATCCGGCGGACCATGTTCCGGGCGTCGTGGTCCGACCGGTGGGTCACCGTGCAGGTGTTGACCACGAGCAGGTCGGCTTCCGGGACGGAGGCGACCCGTTCGTGGCCTTGGTGCGCCAGCGCGTCGGACAGGGCGTCCCCGTCGGCCTGGTTCACCCGGCATCCGGAGGTCCAGACGAGGAACTTCCACACCTTTCGCCCGGGGTCACCCACCCAGCTCCTCCTTGACCTTCCGCGACTGCTCCTCCACCGCGGCGGCCATGTCCTCGCGCAGGGCGTCGAGACGGGCCGCCAGGTCGGCGTCGGCCACGGCCAGGATTTCCGCCGCGAAGAGGGCGGCGTTCTTGGCCCCGGCCTTGCCGATGGCCATGGTGGCCACGGGGATCCCGCCCGGCATCTGGACGGTGGAAAGAAGCGCGTCCAGCCCCTGCATGGCCGTCGCGTCGATGGGGACGCCGATGACGGGCAGGGTGGTGTGGGCGGCCACCACGCCGGCCAGGTGGGCGGCGGCGCCGGCGCCCGCGATGATCACGCGCAGGCCCCGGCTCCGTGCCGACGAGGCGAAGGCGGCGGTGCGGGCCGGTGTGCGGTGGGCCGACGACACCTCGATTTCGAAAGGTATGCCAAGTGACTTCAGCGTGTTGGCGCATTCCTGCATGATTCCCAGGTCTCCCGAGCTGCCCATCAGGATCCCGACTTGCGCGTTGGCCATGTTCACCTCTCCGGTTGATTTTCTTGCGGACCTGTTTTTGCGAACGGGCGACATTACACGAAATTTTCTTTTCCTGCAATGGTCTGCCCCATTTATAATCCGTATGCAAGCACAGGTGCTCGAGAGATCATTCCGGCCGAAACAGTGGAGAGAATCGATGGTCCGCTCCCGATGGAATGTGAAATCCCGAATGTACTGGCCACTGGCGTTGGCCACCTTTCTGGCGGCCGCCCTGGGGATGATGCCCAGTCGCCCGGCCCGGCCGGTCGTTCCGCCGGCGCCCGGGCGGGAGGTCCCCGCCCAGGCCCCGGCCCAGTTCACCCTGTCAGGCGGCCGGATCAGTTCCCAGTACATCCTGGAGGAATGGTCGTCCCGCGACGGCCTGCCCCAGAACACCATCAACGAGATGGCCCAGACCCCGGACGGCTACATCTGGTTCGCCACCCAGGAAGGACTGGCCCGGTTCGACGGCGTGCGGTTTGTGGTGTACGACCAGGACCGCAACCCCGACCTGCGGATCAGCTACATGCAGAGCGTGGCCGTGGGCCG
>CAYTBK010000187.1:0-3911 GCA_964436005.1 uncultured Acidobacteriota bacterium | reverse complement strand
AACACCGTGCGCCGGTACACCACCCGCAACGGGCTGCCGGACGACCGGGTCTTCGCCCTGGCGGCCGACCCGGTCGGCGGGATCCTGGCCGGCACCGGCACGCGCCTGAGCCACGTCGGCCCGGACGGCATCCGGACCTGGGATGTTGGCGTTTCCAATGACGAAAGCGTCATCCGGGCCATCCTGCCCGAAGGCGACGGCAACATCTGGATCTGCACCCAGAACAGCGGAGTGCGCCGGCTGTCCCCCGCGGGGGTGATGTCGTTCACCGCGGCGGACGGGCTGCCCAACGACAACGTCCTCTCCATCATGAAGGACCGGGAGGGCAGCGTCTGGGTCGGCACCTCCGGCAACGGCATCTGCCGCCTCCGTCCCCGGAAGGTCTTCTCGCTGAGCATGGAGGACGGCCTCACGCACCGGCCCGTCTGGTCCATCCTGGAATCGAGGGACGGCAGCCTGTGGATCGGCACCAATGGCGGCGGCCTCAACCGGCTCCGGGGAACGGAGCACGAGGCCTTCACCAGCCGGGACGGATTGCGGTCCATGAGCGTGACCTCCCTCTGCGAGGATCGAGACGGAACCCTGTGGATCGGCGCCCAGGGGGGCGGGGGGCTGCACCGCCTGGAGAAGGGGAAAATCGTGCCCTTCCCGCTGGGGGCCAACCAGTCGGAGCGGACGGTCTACTCGGTCTTTCAGGACAGTGCAGGCTCGCTCTGGGTAGGCACGGCGCGCGGCCTGTTCCGGATCCGGGGCGGGGAAGTGCGCAAATTCTCGAAAAACGACGGCTTGGTGGGGGAGACGATCCGCTATTTCGCCGAAGACCGCACCGGCGCCCTCTGGATCGCCTCCGACGGCGGGCTGCTGCGCTACCGGGACGGGAAGTTCCACGCCTGGACCTCGCGGGACGGCCTGCCGGCCGACTTCGTGCGCTGCATCCACATCGACCGGGACGGGGGCATGTGGCTGGGCACCCAGAACGCCGGCCTGTGCTACTTCAAGGACGGCGCTTTCCACACCGTCACCGTGAAGGACGGGCTGTTCAACAACGTCGCCTACCAGATCCTCGAGGACGACGCCGGGCTGCTCTGGATGAGCTGCAACCGGGGCATCTACGCCGTGGCCCGGGCCGACCTACTGAATTTTTTCGCCGGGCGGATGCCTCAGGTCCGCTGCAAGGTCTTCGGCATCAAGGACGGCATGAAGAACAACGAGTGCAACGGCGGGCGGTTCCCGGCGGGCGTGCGCCTGCGCAACGGCAACCTCTGCTTCCCCACCATGGACGGCATCGCCATCGTGGACCCCCGGCGCCTGCCCCAGAACATGCTGCCCCCGCCGGTGACCATCGAGGCGTTCCGGGCCGACAAGAAAGATCTGGCGGCGGCCAGGGAGTACGAACTTCCGCCGGGCCGGGGCGACGTGGAAATCGATTACACCGCCCTGAGCTTCGTCAGCCCGGAAAAGGTGCTTTTCCAGTACCGTCTCGAACCCTTCGACAAGGAGTGGGTGGACGCCGGCACGCGGCGGACGGCCTACTACACCAACCTGCCCCCCGGCTCGTACACGTTCACGGTCCGGGCCTGCAACGACGACGGGGTCTGGAACGAGAAGGGCGCCTCGCTGCACTTCCGACTGGCGCCCCACTTCCACCAGACCTGGTGGTTCACCGCCCTCTGCGTGCTCGGCGGCCTGGTCCTTGTGCTTGTCTTCATCCAGTTCCGCCTGCGGCAGCTGCGGGCGCAGCGCAACCGGCTGGAGGCCCTGGTCTGCGAGCGGACGAGCCAGCTGCAGACCGCCCTGCAGAAAGTGGAGGAGATGGCCAACACCGACGGTCTGACCGGCGTGGCCAACCGCCGCTGCTTCGAGAACTGGATCGACCGCGAGTGGAAGCGCTCGCAGCGGAACGTCGACGAGCTGGCCGTCGTCCTCATGGACGTCGACTACTTCAAGAAGTACAACGACACCTACGGGCACCTGGCGGGCGACGACTGCCTGAAGAAGGTGGCCGGCGTCATGAGCGCCGCCGGCAAGCGGGCCACCGACCTGGCCGGCCGCTACGGCGGCGAGGAGTTCATCCTGATCCTCCCGGCCACCAAGGAGGAGGGCGCCCTGATCGTCGCCGAGAAGATTCGGGCCGGGGTGGAGGCCCTGGGGATCCCCCACGAGAAGAGTTCCGTCGCCGGCCACGTCACGGTGAGCCTGGGCGTGGCCGGGACCGTTCCGGTCCAGGGCCTGTCCTGGACGGAGATCGTCCGGAACGCCGACGAGGCCCTCTACTGCGCCAAGGAAAGCGGCCGGAACCGGGTCTGCGGATTCGAGGCCGACCGGAAGGCGCCGGACGGGGCGGCGGCGGAAACAGGAGAAGGGGAATGACTTCGAAGTACCCCGTCTGGCTGGAGCGCTGGTGGATCCCGCAAGCGGCCCGCATCTTCCGCAGCCCGGCCGACGCGCTGCCCATGGCCAGGATCGAGAAGGCGGCGGCGGAACTGGGCGACCTCTTCACCACGGAGCGGCCGGCCGGGTTCGGCGGCTACGCCGGGAAGCCCGAACTGCTCGCCGCCTATGCCCTGGTGCATTTCCCCCGGACGTTTCTCGCCGTGAGGCACGTTCTCGCCGAGTTGACCCGGGTGCGGAACTGGCGCCCCGCCGGCCGGCTGGCCGTGGCCGACCTGGGCTGCGGCCTGGGCGCGGCGGCGGCGGCCGTCGCCGGCCATTTCCAGAAGGACCCGGACGTGTCCGAGGTGGCCCTGGCGGCGGTGGACAGCCACAAGGAAAGCCTGGCGCTGTGCGCCGCGCTCTTCGCCGGCTGCGCCGCGCACTGGCCGAAGACCCGCCTGCAGGCCGTTCCCGGCGACCTGCGCCGGGCGACGGAGCTGGCCGCGGGCCGCCACCTGGTCGTGGCCGCCTTCTCCGTCAACGAGGCGTTCCGGGCGTCGGAAGGGCGGGGCCCCGACGTGTCCGGCCCCTCCCTGGTCCAGTGGGCGAAGCTGGTCCTTTCCCGGCTCGCCCCCGGGGGAGTCCTGCTCCTGGTGGAGCCGGCCCGCCGCGAGAGCGCCGAGCACCTGGCTTCGCTCCGGGAGGCGGCCGTGCGGGAGGGCTTCGCCGGCGTGCTGGCGCCCTGCCCCCACGAGGGGGCCTGCCCCATGGCCTCCTCCGGGAAGGACCGGTGGTGCCACGAGGTGCGCACCTGGCAGCCCACCCCGATGATGCAGCACGTCAACCGGCACCTCTACCGCTCGCTCGGCGAGGTCAAGTACAGCTTCCTGGCCCTCCGGCGTCCCGGCCTGCCGAGCGAAGGGGCCGGGGAGGAGGACGTGCGCCTCGTCAGCCCCGTCCTGCACGCCAAGGGGCGGTACCTGTTCACGGTCTGCGCCCCGGCCGGCCGGCTGGTGGAATGTGCCATCCAGGTGAAGGATTTGAACAGTTGTTCAGAAGCCGCCCTCAAGCGACTGGAGCGCGGGGACTGGCTGCGGGTCACCCCTCCGGTCGACCCGGAAGCCTCGCCCGGCAGCCTGCACCGGCTGACGGACCTGGAGCCCCTCGCCCCCCCCTCCGCCGAGGCCGATTGAGAATAGAAAAGTCCTGACAATGATAGCTCAGCCGGCCCGCTTGTTGCCTGGCTCTGAGGGACGAACTCCAGAGGCGTGCGGCCGTAGGCCGAGTGCGGCGGCGAGTCCGCGAGCCGCCGCTTCGGCAACCGATCGAAGGTGTTTTCCCCTGGATGGTAGATTGTCTTCGCACCGGTTGTGCTGGAAGAACCAGATGACGGGGCGCGCGGCCCATCCTCGCCATCCTGTCCATCCGTGTTTCCGGACTGTGGGCGATGGATCCGGCTGCCCGCCCAGGCGACGGCAACCCCTTTCCCGTAGGGAATCTCGCCTTTGGCCTTTTAACCGGCATAAAGGACCGCCGAA
>CAYTBK010000186.1:0-6782 GCA_964436005.1 uncultured Acidobacteriota bacterium | reverse complement strand
TTGACGGCCCAGTGCAGGGCGGTCACGTTGCGCTCGTCCTTAGCGTTCAGCAGGGCCGGGTTGGCCTCCAGGACGGACTTGACCCGGGCCAGGTCGCCCTGCCGGGCCGCCTGGGACAGGTCCTGGGCGGAAGCCTCCTGGGCCGGCACGGCGAGGGATGTCAGCAGGAAGGCGAGCCCGAACAGAAAAAAGCGGTGCAGCTTCGTTTTCATGTGCTTCTCCTTGGAGCGAGGGTAGCCCGGGGGGCTCAGCGGCTGACGTCGATGCAGGCTACGTTGCCATTCGTGTCACGGACGTAGATCTTCCCGTTGGCCAGCACCGGGGCGGTCCAGCAGGTGTGCAGGTGCTGCTGCTGCTGCCCCGGCGCCGGGGGGATGTTGAAGACCCGGAAACGGGAAGCGACCGTGTACTTGGCCGGGCTGGCTTCGACGATGAAGAGGTTGCCCTGCCCGTCCAGGACGAGGAGCTTGCCGTTGGCCGCCGAGAGCGCACCCCACTCTCCGGCGATGGGAGTCTGCCACTTGACGGTGCCCGTCTTGGCCTCCAGGCAGACCAGCGTCTGGGCCCGCCCCATGGTGCCGATGTTGTAAATGTAGCCGTTGATGTGCACGCCGGTGATGAAGCCGCCGCGAAGGTTCGGCGACTCCCACACCTTGCGGGGCGTGCCGGCGGAAAGGTCCAGCATGGCGCAGCCGGCGCCGCGGCCGTTGCCGCAGAGGAAAACCTGCTGGCCGATGAACAGCGGGTCGCAATAGGAGGCCCAGGGATAGGACCAGACCAGCTTGCCGGTGGCGGCCTCGACGGCGTTGAGTTCGCCGGCGCCGTTGATGGCGGCCAACCGCTTCCCGCCCTGGTCGAACAGGATGGGCGTGGAGAGGCCGCCGGCCGTCACTTCGCTGGTCCAGACGGTCTTGCCCGTGCGCTTGTGGAACCCGATGCCCCTCTTGCTGCCGTTGACCAGGAGCAGTTCGCCGAAGACGGCGGGGGACGAGGTGTGCTGCCACTCGGGCAGGCGGGCGAGGTTGTCCGTGACGATGTTGCGCTTCCAGATCACGCGCCCGTTGCGGGCATTCAGGCAGAGCAGGTCGCCGTCGCGGCCCAGGGTGTAGACGAAGCCGCCTTCCACGGCGGGCGTGCCGCCGGGGCCGGGCCAGGTGCGCAACTGGCAGGGGTAGGCGTAGCGCCAGACCACCTTGCCGGTGTTGGCGTCCAGGCAGTAGATGACTTCCTCGTAGCTCGTCTTCCCGCCCGCGTTCAGGATGTTCTCGCCCATGGTGTAGGCGAAGCCGCCCGAAACCGAGACGGCGGAGTGCCCGCGGCCTATCTTGGCCCGCCAGGTCACTTTCGGTGCGGAGAGAGCGGCGGGGTTCCAGGCGGTTTCGGCCGAAATGCCGTTGGTCGCCGGGCCGCGCCACTGCGGCCAGTCCAGGGCCGGGACTTGGCCCAGGAACAGGGTTGCCAGAACCGCTGACAACAGTTTCACCAGGGTTTTTCTCTGCATCGTCATTCCCTCTCTATGAAAATTTTCCGTCTGGAATGCAGAATCGTCTCTCCTGTCTCCAGGGCGCGTAACGGTGTTACTTTCACGGACAACACTCACCGGCGGCCCATTTCCGGATTTCGCCCCTGCCTCGCGGTGCCCGGCCCAGGCCCGCGTATTCTCGGAAACTCTTCGGCTCGGGGCGCTTCCGCATGTCGAAGCCTGTCCGTCCACCGTTTTCGCTCCGGAAAACGCGAATTTGTACGCAAGTCGCCGGGGAAGGTTTCAGGGGGAGTCGCAGGTTCTCGAAACTTGTCCGAAGGCGAGGCCAGGCCCGGTTCCGGGGAGGGGCCGCGTCCGGGTTTTGGCCGCCCCGCCTGGCTAGAGGTCCCGGCGGGAGTAGAAACGGATGGAAAGGGCCAGGGAAAGCGTCGCCACCGCCACGGTCAGCCCGGCGAGCAGGGCCAGGAGGACCGGGGCGCCCCACAGTTCGCCGGCGGCGGACAGCGCGTTCAGCAAGGACCTCCCCGGAGAGTGGAGGGCGGAGAGGACCCACGACGGCCCGGCGGCGGAGGTCCACCGGGCCGCCACGTGCTGGGCGGCGCCGGCGGCGGCCGCCAGGCCCAGGAACGCGCCCGCGAAGACCAGGGGCCCTTTGGCCGGGCCGAAACGGAAGACGAAGGGCAGGTAGAGGCTGAGCATCCAGACCAGCAGGAAGGCCAGGGTGGTGGCCGCGGCGCCGGCGAGGAGCGGCGGCGGGGCCGGCCACCGCACCGGCATCACCGCGGCCAGGGGAACGGTCCAGGCCACGGCGGCCGCCAGGCCGAGTCCCAACCCGAGGAAGGCCGCGGCATAACGGGCGGCCACCAGTTCCCAGCGCCGGATGGGCAGGCTCGCCCAGAGGCGGTCCGTGGGGTGCCTGGCCTCCACCAGGAGCGGGCCGATGGCCAGGAAGGCCGGGAACAGGGCCGTCAGCAGAAGGTAGAAGCCAGGGAACGGGAACGCCGCCGTGCCGTGCACCAGGAAGAAGGCGGTGGCCACGGCCAGCCAGCGGGAACAGGCACAGCAGTCCTTCCAGACGAAAAGCGCGATGTTCATGAGGCCTCCCGGTCCGGCCCGGCGGTGAAGATGACGAGGTCTTCCAGCGCAGGCCGCTCCACGACGGCGGCGGAACCGAAGCGGCGCCGGGCTTCGACCGCGTCGGGGGTGAGGGCTTCGAACCCGTGCGGGTGACGCCGGCAACCCGCCAGCAGGCCGGCCTCCCGGCCGTCCAGCAGGTCCAGGCCCCCCCGGACCAGGCCCCACGAGTCCCGGAAGTCCTCCACGCTGGCGGAGAGGACCAGCCTCCCCTGGTGGAGCAGGGCCACGTAGTCGGCGACCCGGTCCAGGTCGGACGTGATGTGGGTGGAGAACAGGACGGACTTGCGTTCGTCCTGGATGGTTTCCAGGAGGATGTCCAGGAAACGGCGGCGCGCGGCCGGGTCCAGCCCCGTGGTCGGCTCGTCCATCACCAGCAGTTCGGCGTCGTGGGCCAGGGCGAGGGCGAGGGCGAACTGGGTTTTGGTCCCCCGCGACAGGGCCCCGAAACGCTTGCCCAGGGGCAAGCCGAATCCGCGGGCCAATTCCCGGAAGCGAGGCTCGTCCCACTTCCGGTAAAGCGGCCTCACCAGGGAACGGATGGCCTCCAGGCTGAGGTAGGGGGGGAAGGGCGGGGTCTCGTGCACGAAGCCCAGGCGCGCCTTGACTTCCACTTCCCGGGCCGCCGGATCGAGGCCGAGGATGCGCACCGTTCCGGCGTCCGGGCGGGCCAGCTGGAGGATCAGCCGGATCAGGGTGGTCTTGCCGGCCCCGTTGGCCCCGACCAGGCCCAGGATGGCCCCCCGCGGCAGGCGCAGCGTCACGTCTTCCAGAATGAAGCCGGGGTAGCGCTTGGTCAGGCCGGCCGTGGCCAGGGCGTCCTCCGCGACGGGCGGCGACGGTTCTCGAGCGGCTTCCCGGTTCACAGGTCCCTCCCTTCGAAGAAGCGGGCGCTCAGGCGGAACGACCCGAAGACGGCCAGGGCCAGGACCAGGGCCAGCAGGAGGTAGAAGGCCGGCTCGCCCGCCCCGGCCCGCATGTTTTGCAGGGAACGGGTCAGGGCGCCGATTCCGCCCCGGACGCCGCCGGAGGAGGACGAGGCGAAGAGCAGCAGGGTGCCCAGCAACTGCGTGGCGGCCAGGAAGACGAGCAGGCCGGCCAGCCCGAAGCGGAAGATCAGGGGCATGATGGCGCTGAGGAACAGCGCGCCGGCCGAGGCCGCGAAGGCCAGGTTGCCGGGGGCCAGGAGCGTGGCGGTCTGGGGTCGCTCCGGGTAGAGGGCCCACTGCAGGGCGATGACCAGGGCCACCAGGCCACCGGCGAGCAGGAATCCGCCCAGGTAGCGGGCGCGCACGGCCTCCCGCCGGCGGAGGGGCAGGGCGGCGAGGACTTCGCGGGCCTGGAAGCGGTCCTCCCGGGCGATCACCACCAGCGGCAGGATGCTGCCCATGACGGCGGACAGCGCCAGGAACTCCCCGTGGGTGCCGCCCACGGGCTCCCGGCCCAGCATGGCCAGGAAGAAGACCAGGAACAGGGCCAGCAGCTTCCAGTTCATCAGCCAGTCGTAGCGGAGCAGTTTCCAGGTCATGAGCACCTCCTTTCTTCCTGAATGGGCAGCCCGGCAGCCGGCTGCGGATGACGGGCCGGCCCGGGAACGAGGCCGCCCGCCCCGTAGAGGACGAGGATGTCCTCCAGGCTGGCCGGTTCCACCACGGCCGCAGGGGAGAAGCGGTCTCGCGCCTCCTCCCCGCGGTCCGTGAGCGCCTCCACCCCGTATTCGCCCCGTCGGGCGCCGACGAATAGCCCCTGGCCGGACGGGCCGAGGAGTTCGCCGCCGCCGCGGACGACCCGCCACTGCCGGCGGACGTCCTCCATGGGCAGGGAGAACACCAGACGGCCCTCGTGGAGGAAGGCCGCGAGATCGGCGATGCGCTCCAGGTCCGTGGTGATGTGGGTGGAAAACAGCACCGACTTCCTTTCGTCCTGCAGGAATCCCTGCAGGCGGGTCAGCAGTTCGCGGCGGAAGAGCGGGTCCAGCCCCGCGGTCGGCTCGTCCAGCAGCAGGAGCTCGGCCCCGCGGGAAAGGGCGAGGGCCAGCGCGAAGCGCGTTTTCTGCCCCTGCGAAAGCCGGCCGAACCGGGTCCGGGGATTCAAGCCGAATTCGACCATCAGGCCGCGGAACGACGCCTCGTCCCACCCCGGGTAGAAGGGCGCCGTGGCCGAGGCGATGGCCCGCAGCGACGCGTCGTGGGCAAAGTGCGGCTCGTCGGGCACGAAGCCGATGCGGGCGCGAGCTTCGTCCGGGGCTCCGGCCTGCCCGAAGAGGGCCACCCCCCCGGCGTTCCTCCGCACCAGTCCCAGGGCGATCCGGATCAGGGTCGTCTTCCCGGCCCCGTTGGGCCCGACCAGCCCGGCGATGCAGCCCCGGGGCAGGCGGAAGGAGACATCCCGCAGGGAAAACCCCGGGTAGTGCTTGCTGACAGAATCGAAAACCAGTATGTCGTCCATGTGTCCCTCCCGGGGTGTGTTTGCGCCCGTCATTGCCCGTCGTCGGCGTAGAGCAGGTGGACCATCTCCACGAGCTGGGCCGGGTCCAGTCCCATGAGCCTGGCCTCGCGAACCGCCTCGGCCAGCTTCTCCTCCACGGCCTTCATGCGCTTCTCCCGCAGGAAAGCGGGGTTCTGGGCCGAGACGAAGGTGCCCTTGCCGCCGACGGTGTCGATGAACCCTTCCCGCTCCAGTTCGTCGTAGGCCCGCTTGGTGGTGATAACGCTGATCTGCAGGTCCTGGGCCAGCCGCCGGATGGAGGGCAGGGGGGCGCCCTCCGCCAGTTCGCCCGAGAGGATCTGCGCCTTCATCTGGCGCATGATCTGCTCGTAGATGGGGTCGGGGCTGGCGTTGGAGATGACGATCTTCACGGCTTCTTCCCTCGGCGAAAACTGTACAGCCTGTGATGACTGTATATATCGAACATATACAGTATCTCGCTCGGCCCGGTGCCTGTCAACGGAAAAAAAGCTGTCCGCGAAAAAAAAACGGGCATCGGGGGGAATCCTGCGTAAAACAACCCGCGCCGCGCGGGCCCATCCGAGGTCTTTCGACTCCGCCGGCGACGGGATTGTGAACCTATTCAAGGAGTTAGCATGCAGAAAAGCCTGACCCTCGCGGAAGCCTGCTTCCGTTGCGAACGCGCCCAGGCCGCCCAGAATGCGGCCTTCGCCCGGGCCATGGCCTGTGCCGACCCGTCCAGCGGCGCCGCGGTGCTGGAACTGCCCGGCGCCGTCGGCGTCTTCCTGGGGGAAGGGCACTTCCTCAACCAGGGCCTGGCCCTGGGGTTGGGAAACCCCTTGCCCGACTGGGACCTGGAGGCGCTGGAGGCCCATCTCGGCCGCGGCGGCCACCCCGTGGTGGTCGAACTGAGCCCGGGGGCGGAGGAGGGGTTGGCCGGCCGCCTGGGCCGGCGGGGGTACGTGGTCCGCCAGTTCCAGCAGGTGTGGTGGCGGGTGCTGGGCGAAACCGGCCCCGCCGGGGAGACTGCGCCGGCGGGTGTCCGGGTGGCCTCCCGGGAGGAGATCGCCCTGTATAACCGGCTGGTGGCGGCCGGGTTTGCGGACACCGACGAACTGGCCGCGCCGGACGACCCCCCTTTCCTGCCCCCCCTGGAAGTGGAGGGCACGTCCTTCTGGATGGTTTTCGTGGACGGGGAACCCGCCGCCGGCGGCGGGCTGGGACTGTCGGGCGGGGTGGCCGTTCTCAGCGGAACGGCCGTGCTCCCCCGCTTCCGCGGCCAATCCCTGCAGCGGCGCCTGATCCGGGCCCGCCTGGCCCACGCCGCGGCGCGGGGCGCCCGCCTGGCGGTCAGCGCGACGGTGCCGCTGTCCGCTTCGGCGGCCAACCTTGTGGCCGAGGGGTTTGCGGTCGCCTATCCCAAGGTGGAGATGGCGCAGGAACGTTGAACGACGGAACCGGCCGTCAGGGTTCCGGGTGGGTTTTTTCTGCCCGGTACTTCAGGATTTCCCCGATCTCCGCCACCTTGTTCCGGAAGGTCTCGAACAGGATGGGCTTCGTCAGGTAGTCGTTGCAGCCGGCGTTGCGGTACTTCTCCTCGTGCACCTTCAGCGCGTGGGCGGTCAGCGCCACCACCACCAGGTCCTTCCACTGCGGGTTCCGGCGGATGTGCGAAAGCGCCTCCAGGCCGTCCATGACCGGCATCTGCATGTCGAGG
>CAYTBK010000185.1:0-6857 GCA_964436005.1 uncultured Acidobacteriota bacterium | reverse complement strand
AGCCGGCGCGCCATGAGGACGGCGTCGACGGCGTCCGTCTTCCCGTCGCCGTTGAGGTCCCCGCAGGTGGCGCCGCAGTCCAGGACCAGCGTCTTCCCGTTGAGGTAGTCGAACAGCGCCTGGCGGTCGAGGGCGTTGACCACGCCGTCGATGTTGAGGTCGTATGCATCCCGGGCCATGCCCGGACGGTAATTGAGAATGGAGCAGATCATCCGGTTGGCCTGCTCGGTGGTGAACTGGTTCATGCATTCATCCGGGGTGTAGTTCATGTAGTTGTGGATCGGGTCGTCCACCCCGCAGCTCTGGGTCTGGTCGCAGTAGTAGTGGTCCACGTTCTCGGGGTTCGTGTCCTGGATCAGGTCGCCCACGGTGTACCCGTTCTGGCAGGCGTAGCCCTCGAAGGTGTGCATCAGGCCCAGGTAGTGCCCCACCTCGTGGGTGGCGGTGCGCCCCTGGTTGTAGGGAGCGATCCCGTCGCCGCGGCCGCCCACGTAGTCGTTGGCCAGCACCACGCCGTCGAGGGTCTGCCCGGCCATTTCCTGGGGATAGTAGCTGTAGCCTAAATAGCCGCTGGCCGTGTTGGTGTAGATGTTCAGGTAGCGGGTCTGGTCGATCCCCAGGGCCCCCTTGAAGCCCGCCTCGTCATTGTCGTTGTACCAGGTGGTGTTGGCCGTCCGGTCGATGGAGTGCAGGACGAACTGGACGTGGGTGTTGGCCCCGCCCTCCCCCAGGGTGCCGGCCATGGCGGCGAAATCCTCGTTCAGGGCCTGGATCTGCCGGGCGAGCCGGGCGTCGTCGACGTTGCCGGTGACGCCGTCCGCCATGGTGATGACGTGGAAGGCCACGGGGATGGTGATCACGTACGACGGGTAGTATTCCTCCTTGATCACGGTCTGGGAGAGGTTGCAGTCCGTGACACCCATGCGCCGGAGCGCTTCCGGGGAGGGCGGGCGCGTGCCGCAGCGGCGGCCCGTGGCCCGGAAATAGTCGGAATTCACGTATTCGCTCAGGCTGTGGAAGGTGTGCCCGTCCACTTCCACCACTCCGTCCGGACGGACGGCGAAAGAGCCCTTCCCTTCGATCGGAGCGGCGCTTGCCGCGCCGGCAGCCAATAGCAGAGCCAGAAAAATTCCCGGCAGCCGATTGCATTTGGTCATCACGTCCTCCCGATCCTGGAGTTTTTCTTTGCCGAAACAGATCCGATTTTCTCACAGGAAAGGAGAAAAGTCACCTGTCACGATCGGGAATCGACGCAGCCGCCCCCCTCGTACAGGCGCCGGACCCACTGGGCATAGAACTCCAGACCGTGGCTCCGCCAGCGGTTCTCCGGGGCCTCCACGTCCAGGTTGACCGGGCGCGCCACGTCGGAGCGACCCTTGGCCGCGTCGCGCCGGTATTCCTCCACCAGCCGGGAAGCCTCGTACTCGGGGTGCCCCAGGTGGGCGAGGCAGCGCCCGTCCGCGCTCTCGAACACCGTGTAGCCCCCTTCCCCGGCGTGGGCCAGCAGCCGGACGGCCCCCCGGTCCCGCGCCTCCTCCATGGCCTCGTCGGCCAGGCCGGCGTGGCGGCTCTGCGGGCAGAGGAAGACGTCGTCCATCTCCCCCGTGATGGGATGCGACCGGTCCAGGTTGCGGGTTTCGAACACCCCGAAGAGCTTGCGGGGGTAGTTGACCTTGTCGATGCCCAGCATCCGGGCCAGGGCCAGCCCGCCCCAGCACAGCCCCAGCGTCGAGGTCACGTTGCAGCGGGCGAAGGCCAGGATGGTGGAAAGCTCGCCCCAGTACCGCACCTGCTCGTAGGCGAGCTCCTCCACGGGGGCGCCCGTGAGGATCAAACCGTCCAGGGGCCCCCGGGCGATCACGTTGTCGAAGTAGTCGTAGGCCCGGTCCAGCCGATCCTTGTCGGTGCTCCCGTAGCGGTGGGTGCGCAGGCGGATCCACACCGGCTCCACCTGGATGACGGTGCGGGAGAGGGGGAAGAGCACGCTGGACTCGTAGGTCTCCCCCTTGGGCATGATGTTGACGATGCCGATGCGCAGGGGCCGGATGTCGGCCCGGTTGGCCTGCTCGCGGGAGAGGCAGCACACGTTGCGGCCCTCCAGGCCCTCTCGCAGGGGGTCTTCGGGAGGCAGGATGACACTCATGGTTCCCTCCGGCGCGCGCTCCTGGCCACGCGGACCAGGTCGGAGAAGATGCCGCTGGCGGTGCGCGCCGCGCCCGCCCCGGCCCCGCGGATCACCAGGGGCTGCGGGTACAGCGTCTCCGTGGTGAGGAGGACCATGTTGTCCCCCCCGGACAGGTGCGCGAAAGGATGGTCCGGCGGGATCTCCTCCAGGCCGACCCGGGCCCCTTCTTCCGACCAACTCGCCGTCACCAGCAGGCGGTTTTCCCGGGAGCGGGCCGCGGCGAGCCGGGCGGCCAGGGACTCCTCGGCCAGGGCCAGGGCGGCGTCCAGGTCTTCCAGGGAAAAGACTTCGGGCGGTAGCCAGGGCTCCATGCGGATGTCTTCCGGCTCCAGCGGGATGCCCGCCTCGCGGGCCATGATGAGCAGTTTACGGGCCATGTCGGTGCCGGAGAGGTCCGTGCGGGGGTCCGGTTCGGCGTAGCCCCTGGCCACGGCGTCGCGGACCGCGGCGGCGAAGGGGAGGCCCCGGTGGAGGCAATGGAAGATGTAGGCGAGCGTGCCGGACACGACGGCCTCGATCCGGCGGAAGGCGTCGCCGCTGCGCGCGATGCCCCGGATGGATTCCAGCACGGGCAGCGCCGCCCCCACGTTGGTGTTGTAGCGGAACTGGGCGCCGCTCCTTTCCGCCGCTTCCCGCAAGGCGAGGTACTGTGCCATGGGTCCGGCGTTGGCCAGCTTGCTCGGCGTCACCACCGACACCCCGGCCTCCAGGAGGGGAAGGTAGTGCGACAGGGCGGGCGTGGTCCCGGTGCAGTCCACCACCACCGTACACGCGGGGTCCTGGCGGCACGCTTCCTTCACCAGTTCGCCAAGGTCGGCGGGCCGCCGGCAATTCTCCAGCGCGTCGCGCCAAAGCGCCCAGGGGATCCCCTCCCCGCTGCCGGCCAGCAGGAGGCGGCGGCGGTCGGCCACCCCGGCCAGGCGGAACTGCACCCCCAGGCCCTTCCCTTCCGCCTCCGACCGCTCCGCGAGAAGGTCGAGCAGGGCCCCCCCGACCAGGCCGGGGCCGACCAGGAACACCCGGAACGGCCGCTCCCGGCGCTCGAACAGCTGGGCGTGCAGGATGGTCATGGCCCGCTCCAGCTCATCCTGGCGCAAGGCGATGGTGAGGTTGCGCCCGGAAGCGCCCAGGGCGATGGCCAGCGGGGCGATGCCGTGACGCCCCAGGGCGGCGAAGGCCTGTTCCGTGACCCGGGTGCTTTCCCGGAGCTTCTCGCCCACCACCGCGATGATGGCACAGCCGTCCTCCACTGCCACTGACGTAATCTGCCCGTGATGTATTTCCACCCGGAACGCCAACTCCAGCGTTTCTCGGGCCGTGCGGGCGTGAGCGGACCCCACGGCCAGGCACAGGCTGTGCTCGGAGGAAGACTGGGTGACCAGGGCCACCGGGATCTTCCTCTCCGCCAGGGTGGAAAACACCCGGGCGGCGATGGCGGCCGGCCCGAGGGTGTCGGTGCCCGCCACCTTGACCAGGCTGATGCTCCCCGTGGCGGCGATGCCCTTGGCGGGCAAAGAGGCGTCGTCTTCCGTCCGGTCGGAGATGAGGGTGCCGGGGAAACCCGGGCGGAAGGTGTTGCGGATGCGGATGGGTATCCGCTTCCGCAGGGCCGGCAGCATCGTGGGCGGGTGGATGACCTTGGCCCCGAAATGGGAGAGCTCCATGGCCTCCTCGAAGGTGAGCCGCTCGAGGGAGAAGGCGGCCGGCACCTGCCGCGGGTCGGCCGTCATGACGCCGTCCACGTCGGTCCAGATCTCGATCTCCTCCGCGTCCAGGGCCGCCCCGAGGATGGAGGCCGTGTAGTCCGAACCGCCCCGCCCCAGGGTGGTGGTCTCGTTGTCCGGCCCGCAGGCCAGGAAACCGGTGACGACGGCCAGGGCCTGGTGTTCCCGGAAGTGTTGGAGGATGTTCCAGTTCGTCAGGTTGAAATCGACAATGGCCGCCCCGTAGCTCAGGTCCGTGCGGATCAGCCGGCGGCTGTCGACGTACTCGGCCCCGACGCCCTGGCGGTTCAGGGCTTCCGCCATCAGCACGCAGGAGAGCTGCTCGCCGAAGCTCATGACGAAGTCCTGCGTCCGGGCCGTCAGTTCGCCCAGGATCCAGATGCCGTGCAGGAACTCGTCCAGTTCGAGGAAGCACTGGCGGATGAACTTGTGAGCGCCCGATTCGGGCCGGGGGCCCAGCAGGGCGTCGGCCGCGGCCAGGTGGCGCCCCTCCAGTTCCGCCAGCACCGCCTCGTAGGAACGTTCGCCCCGGTGGGCCCGCCGGCACGCGTCCACCAGGCCGTTGGTGACGCCGCCCATGGCCGAGGAAACCACCGCCACCGGTCCGCCGCGGCGGGCCTCCGCCACGATGTCCAGCACTTCCCGGATCCGGTCGGCGCAACCGACCGACGTCCCGCCGAATTTCAATACTTTCATGCGATTACCTCCTGTTCAGGGGCCGGCCGGGGGTCAGGCCCGGTCCAGGGCCCGGTCGACGTCGCCGAGGATGTCGTCGATGTGCTCCAGCCCGACGGACAGGCGCACGAGGTCGGGCATGATGCCGCCCGCCGCCTGGTCTTCCGCCGACAGCTGGGAATGGGTGGTGGTGGCCGGGTGGATGGCCAGGCTCTTGGCATCCCCCACGTTGGCCAGGTGCGAGAACAGGCGGAGGCTCTCGATGAACTTCCGGCCCGCCTCGGCCCCGCCCCGGATGCCGAAGACCACCATGCCGCCGAAGCCCCGGTGGAATTGCCGCCTGGCCGTGGCGTGGGAGGGGTCGTCCTCCAGCCCGGGGTAGCGGACCCAGCCGACCTTCGGGTGGGCCCGGAGGTGCCGGGCCAGGTCCAGGGCGTTCCGGGAGTGGCGCTCCATGCGCAGCGGCAGCGTCTCCAACCCCTGCAGGAAGATCCAGGCGTTGTCCGGCGAGATGCAGGCGCCCAGGTTGCGCAGGGGCACCAGCCGCATGCGGTCGACGAAGGCGGTGCGGACGCCCCCGGGCAGGTCCACGGCGAAGCGCAGCCCGTGGTAGCTCGGCTCCGGCTCGCTGAAAAGTTTGAACTTGGGGTTTGTCCAGTCGAAGCGGCCCCCGTCCACGACGATGCCGCCGATGGCCGTGCCGTGCCCGCCGATCCACTTGGTCAGGGAGTGCACGACGATGTCGGCCCCGTGGCGGATGGGCTGAAACAGATATGGAGTCGTGAAGGTGGAATCGACGACGAGCGGCAGGCCGTGGCGGTGGGCCGTCTCGGCCACCGCCTCGATATCCACGACGTCCAGGCCCGGGTTGCCGATGGTCTCGACGTACAGGGCCCGGGTCCTTCCGTTGATGGCCGCCGCGAAGTTTTCCGGCCGGGCGGGGTCGACGAATATTGTCCGGATGCCGAACTGGGGCAGGATGTCGTGGAACTGGGTGTGCGTCCCGCCGTACAGGTTGTTGGCCGCCACGATCTCGTCCCCGGACGCCGCCAGGTTGATTATCGTATAGAAGATGGCGGCCGTGCCCGACGAGAGCGCCAGGGCCCCGGTCCCGCCCTCCAGGGCCGCCACGCGTTTCTCGAGGACCTCGTGGGTGGGGTTCTGCAGGCGGGTGTAGATGTTCCCCGGCGTCTTCAGGGCGAACAGGTCGACGGCGTGGGCCGAGTCCCGGAAGACGTAGGAAGCGCTCCGGCAGACCGGCACGGCCCGGGCCAGCGTTGCGGGGTCGGGTTCCTGCCCGGCGTGCAGGCACAGCGTTTCAAAGGAAAGCCCTTCGTTTTCTGTCATTTTTCCTCCTGGTTCCTATCGTTCGAGCGGCCCGGGCGGTCCCCCGGATACTGGGCTGCCGGCCAGCCGCTCCCCCCGGCTTAGATTTTGGTTTTTCCGTGGCTTTGTGTCTTGGTGGTGAACCCGCCCTCATTCGTCGAAGAGCCAGGTGCTCAGGTACCGCTCCCCGGTGTCGCAGGCGATGGTCACGATACGCTTCCCGGCGTTCTCGGGGCGGCGGGCCAGTTCCAGGGCGGCCCAGACGTTGGCCCCCGCCGAAATCCCCACCAGGAGGCCTTCCTCCCGGGCGAGGCGGCGGGCCGTCCGGCCGGCGTCCTCGTGCTTCACCCGGACGACCTCGTCGACGAGGCCCCGGTCGAGCACCCCCGGCACGAAGCCCGCCCCGATGCCCTGGATCTTGTGGGGCCCGGCCGAGCCGCCGGACAGGATCGGGGAGTCTTCCGGCTCCACGGCAACGACCCGGAAACCGGGCAGGCGCTCCTTCATGAAGGAGCCGATGCCGGTGAGGGACCCGCCGGTGCCGACGCCGGCCACCAGGAGGTCCAGCCGCCCGCCGGTGTCCCGCCAGATCTCCTCGGCGGTGGTGCGGCGGTGGGCCTCCGGGTTGGCAGGATTGTTGAACTGCTGGAGGATGAGTGCGCCCGGCGTCTCCCGGACGATCTCCTCCGCCTTCTCCACCGCGCCCTGCATGCCCTTCGCCCCGTCGGTGAGCACCACTTCCGCCCCCAGGGCCCGGAGCAGCTTGCGTCGCTCGACGCTCATGGTCTCGGGCATGGTCAGCACCAGCCGGTAGCCCCGGGAGGCCGCCACGAAGGCCAGCGCGATGCCGGTGTTCCCGCTGGTGGGCTCCACCAGCAGCGTGTCGCGGCCCAGGACGCCGCGGCGTTCGGCGTCCTCGATCATGGCCAGGCCGATGCGGTCCTTGA
>CAYTBK010000184.1:0-6858 GCA_964436005.1 uncultured Acidobacteriota bacterium | reverse complement strand
GCGGCAGCAATCATCTGCTTCAGGAGGACAGGCGTTATTTAAGGATAGGCCCTAAATTACCCGGTACGATGACATATAACCCATAATTATCAAATGTGTTAATTGGATTGAGAGTATAAATATATGAGTTACCATCAAGTGGGTCCAATGACGTGTAGCGCCCCAGTAGCGCATTGTAATATCTATAATAATTGTAGAAATACATGGTTTCATCATCCCTGATTTTTCCCGGAAATCCAAATCTACCCCCACTATTTACTGTCGAGGTATCTCCGTACGCATTATTGTCCCTGCGCCAATTTATTGAAAAACTGTCCTGTGTTGCTAATTGGGGAGTTCCAATATAATCACATAATAGATATTGGAGGCCCTCGCCGAGACTCCAGGTCCGCAAGGGTTGGGCGCCCCAGGGACGATCCGGCTGCCAGACCACCTTGTTTGTCAATGACCCGGCTCCGTCGTATTCCGCCAACAAACCTTCCTGCCCGTAAGCGGACCAGGCCGTGCTCGTTGGCGATCCACCCGAATACAGGATTTTTCGGACGCGCTGGGACTGGTGGTCGTAGGCATAGGCAGCAATTTGCTCACCATTCTTTTGAACTGAGGTCATCCGATTGTCGGGGTTGTAAGAATACGCAAAGGCGTCGCCGGCGGCTGGTGTTTGGGTGGTGGAGCCGAAATGGGCCAAGGGGGCGAGTGCGAACGCCTATGTGACGTTCCAGGTGACCCCGAACATCGGGACGTGTTCCTGGGGTGTGGCGGACCTGCCCACCTGGATCACGGTGCAATCGATTTCGGGCACGGCGGTGACGCTGAAGCTGGCGAATCTATACAAGAGCGCCGGCCGGTCGGCGGAGATCACGGTGGCGGACCAGAAGGTGATGGTGTACCAGGAAGGGACCGGCGCGTCGAAATGGTCATGCAGCGACGAATATGAATTTGACTGGCGCGGGGGGTTCACGCTGGACGGCATCGTGGTCACCAGCGGGAACTCCAGCGTGTCCTGGACGGTGTCGGCCTACAGCGACTGGCTCCAGGTGGTCGGGGGTTGCAGCGGGACCGTTGCGGCGAACTCCAGCGGCGAAGTGACGCTGTGGCTGGACCCGAACACCACCGGGAGTTCGCGCAGCTCGTGGATTACCATGGGCGGGAAGTGGATCAGGATCACGCAGACGAGCAATTAGGCCCGCCGGGCGAAGCAGGCGGGGGAACCGGGTTCTCGGAGCAAGAGCGACCGTAAAACCGGGCCCGGGGAGCCGTCGCGGCGAAAGGCGACCGTTGCTCCCGGGCCGGCCGGAAAAGGAGAAGGGCGATGAAAAGGATGGCAGGCGTGTGTTTGGCGGTGGTGGCGCTGTTCCCGATCGTGGCGGCGGCGCAGCGGAGAGGCGAGGCCGAACTGGAGCAGTGCCTGTGGAACGTGCTGGGAAGGGGGACCCCCTTCGACCACGTCCACCGGTCCACGCTGGACCTCGGCGGAGACCTGGGGTACGCCGTGCTGGAGGCGAGAGGCTCCAGCATCCAGGATTTTGAGAGCGACGGGCTCAAGATCACGGACGAGGGGAAGGGCGCGGGGCCCGAGGTCGTCGTCAAGGACCGGAAGGGGAACAAGTACAAGCGGAAGCTGTACCGCGTCGAGCAGAACGATCTGAAGAGGTGCCTGGCCCTGGACCCGGCCTGGGTGATCTGCCACGTGCGGGACAACCTGGACCGGTACGCGATCAGCACGACGGACGAGGGCTACCTGGTGTTCACCTACTCCGAGAGGTTCCTGCTTTCCGATCCCGAAGAACAGGTCTGGGGGATTTACGGGGAGCAGCTGGCCATCGATCCCCAGAGCGGCGAGATCCTGGAGTACGGTCGCCAGATGAAGCACTCGCGCAACGGGATGTTGGTGGATGCGCACTACACCTACACGAAAAACCAGACGTCCAAGAGCGGCGGTTCCTGGATCGTCGACGTCCAGGGCTTCGCGCCGGGGTCGCGCGCACAGCGGCACACGGTGCAGTACTAGGGGGAGACGAGCCCCCGAAGAAAGGCGAGGAGGTCCGGCCGGCGGAAGAGCCCGGGCCGGAAAGGCGGTCCGGAAGAGGAGGGAAACGAACATGACGAAGCGAATCATAAACTGGGCGGCGAAGACCGCGCTGCTGCTGCTGGCGAGCGTTCCGACGGCGGGGGTCTGCCGCGGGCAGATAACGCCGGAGGATTTCGGGACGGTGAAGTACCTGAAGCAGTGTCCCGAGTACAAGCGGGGCTACGACCCCTACGCCAACCTGAGCGGCACGCTGCAGGAGAACGTGGACGTCTACTCCGGGAAGCTGAACCTGACCTTCCCGCTGCCGCCGGTGCCCTGGGGGGCCACCAAGACGTTCAGCCCGGTGCTGATCTACAACAGCAACGTCTGGATGCGGCAGGAGTCGACGGCGGTGACGGTCGGCGGGGAGACCGCCGCCAGCAAGGCGCTGGCCGGCCCGTCGGAAAACCCGTCCCGTCCAAAGGCGAGAATGGTCATGATGTTCCCGGAGTACTGGTGCAACGACGCCTTCGTCCGGTTCAGCCCCATCGGCCGGCCGCACGCCATGCCCGGGTGGACGCTCACCGTGGGGGGGGTGTACACCGAGTACTGCGGGGACCCCGAGCCGCTGAGCCCTTGTTTCGTATACGCAGCGGGAGAAATGCCCCTGTATCTTTACCGGACCGTGAAGAAGAAGTTCTTCGTCGCGCCGGACGGTTCGACGCACCTGCTGGTGGACTTCCAGACCAACTGCCGGCCTTACTTCAGCGCAACGGTGCAGGAGGAAAGCTGCTCGACCTCCATCGGGGTGATTCCCAACACCACGGAGTACTGCCTGCCCGCCTCCAACGTGGCCGCCGCGCGGGTGTGGCGGGCCATGGACGGCAGCGGCTACTATTACATCGAAAAGATCATCACACCCGAAAACAAATCCACCCAGGGTGACGTGTACGGCCCGGACGGGACCCGCTACGAGCTGGACGGAGCCGGCATGATTCGCTCCATGACCGACATCGACCTTAACACCGTGAGCGTGACCACCTCTACCGGCACGACTTCCGACGGCCATCCGACCAAGAGCGTGACCTTCCACGGGGGCAGCTCCCACGTGACCGCGACCTTCGTGCGCGAAGACCTGCCCAATTTCATCCCGACCGCCGACTATGCCACGTACCAGGACGGTTGGGAACCCGCTCCGATAGCCTGCTGGCTGCTCACCGACGTGAAATCGCCCACCGTGGGCGGCGGCGAGCAGACCATCACCTTCGGCAAAGCCAATCTGGCCGCTCACCTCCGAGGCAACGGCTATTTGCCCAGCACTGGCACTACGGTAACGTGGAGCGACATTTTCGACCAGACGAGTTATATATTGGAAGGGGGGGCACCCACCGTGGAAACCGGGGAATTCGTATTCTGCAAACTGGCTGCGCCCATTCAGACGAATTTGCCGTATCGTCCTCCGCTCACCTCGGAAGACGGCAACAACAGCCAGATCCATGTTCTTACCGACATCAACCTGCCGGACGGGCGGAAGTATTCCTTCGATTACAACATCGCGGGGAAGATCAAGAAGATCACCTACCCGGACGGCGGGAGCCGCCTGTACTGCTACGGGGACACGCCGCAACGGAGCCACGGGCAATCGCTGGACGCCTTCCGGGTGGCGGCCAGGACATGGGAATCCGCGCTGGGCGGCGTGAGCGCGGTCTGGCAGGTGGACAAGCACGAGACGACGAAGGTCCTGGAACAGGCGCTGGCCTACAGCGCGCCGAAGGCTACACAATTGACATCCGACGTTTTGACCACGCTGGTGCTGAAGGGCGACGCCGCGGTCGAGATCCACAACTACATGGTGCAGCCGGAAAACGAGGAAAACAAGATCCTGCGATTCGGGTTTTCCAGCTGGCGGACGGGAAAACCCTGTGAAGTTTGCAAATACAACCAGAACGACACTAGCCTGAGAAAAATGCCGTTCACGGAAACCGACATTCAGTCTAATTTCAACCCCACAACAAGCACCATGATTGACTTTGTCGACACCGCCAAGTCCTGGCTGGGCGTCAGCGACGCGTCGCTTATGCAGCAGGAGACCTACACGTATGCGAACAGCAACGACGCGTGGGAGTGGACTGCGCCGACCGGCCTCTGCGACTGCGGCGGGAGAAAAGACAAGACCGCGGGCTGCTTCTACGGAGACAGCCTGCCGACCGAGGACGACCGCGCCCTCCTGGGCTATTGTCCGGAGAGCGGCAACGTGATGAAGGAAAAGAAGCTGATTTCCCGGGCCGGCGGGGGCCTCAAAAAAGTGTTTCGCTGGAATTACAAAGATATAGCGGACGGCCCGAACGGATGGACGGAACCCAACGCCCTCCTGGTTTCCGAAAGCGAGTCGGACTGGAGCGAGCCCACCGCACCCCCGACCGGTTTCCGGACCAAGTGCCACATTTGGAATTCCTACTGGCCGGATCCCGGCGCGGTGGGGAGCATGCCGGGACGCGTCCTGGCGATTCCCCTGGAGGAATATGTCAGCGGAACCACGAAGCTGGCCAGCACCGTTTACGAGTACCCCTCCACGGTTCCGGTCAACCGGGCGGGTTTCCACCCTTCCGCCGTGAAGACGATGATCTCGGCCGGAAGGTATGAGACGACCAAGTTCGCCTACTCCGGCACCCCGCTGCGGCTGACCACGGTGGATGTCTACGAGGGGAGCACCATCGCCAACCGTTCGACATACGAGTATGAAGGCGGGGGGGGGCTGCTCCGGAAGGCCTCCGTCTACAACGGGACCTCCAGCCTGGTCCAGTACATGCTGGTGCGGTACGATCCCTACACCGGCCTGCTGCTGCGGCGGACGGACCGGAACGGCGGCAGCCTGGACGACGGCGGGAAGTTCATCCAGTTCAATTACGACCAATACAATCGCCTGCAGACCGTGTGCCTCAAGGAAGGAACGACCTCCTTTACAATGGCGGCCATGAACTATGCGGGAGCGACGGCTTCCCCCTATTGGGCGCTGCGCAAGGATTACGTCAGGGACGGGGTCTGGAAGGAGACGAAGACGTACAACGACGACTTCGGGCGGCCGGCCTGGACGTGGACGACGCTGGGGCAGGAGGCCGGCTCCACCAAGTGGACCGCTACCGGCAAGAAGTACGACGCCCTGGGGCGGGTGAGGACGGAATACGGCCCCAACAAGCACGACAGCTGCGGCAGCACGAGCCTGAACGGACGGCAGACCACCCACACGTATGACGGGCTCGGCCGGCTGACAGAGAGTTCGTGCGGCGGGGTGTCGACACATGCCGTTTACGGCGGCAGCTCCTCTCCGCTGGCGGCGACGGAAACCCACTTCGACGGGGAGGGCCGGGGCAACCGGCTCTACAAGGACGGTTTCGGGCGGATCGTCCAGGTGGATGAAGAATCTCCCGCCGGGACGACCTGGACGACGACCTACGATTACGATCCGCTCGGGAACCTGTTGAGCGTGAACCAGCCGGACCATGCGCGCAGCTTCACCTACGACTGCCGCGGCAAGGTGCTCTCGGCCACGCTGCCGGAACTGGCCAACGGGAAGCATGCCTACACCTACGACGACCGGGGCGATCTCACGCTGCACCGGGTGATGACCGAGGCCGGCGCCGTCGTCCTGAACGAGGTGTTCACCGTGGACGGCCTGGGGCGGACGCTCACCCGGACCACGACCAACGGCACGAAGGAACAGAAGGCGACCTTCGGGTACGACGGCGGCGCAAACGCCTACGGCCGCCTCTCTTCCGATTCCACCACCTACACCCAGGACGGCACCGCCGCCAGCCGGAATTACACGTATGACTGGAAGGGACTGCTGCTGAGGCGGGGCGACCAGATGTCGCTCCGCGGCATCGGCGGCGCGACGGTCAGCAACTCCTATGCGACCAATTACGATTATTGGCCGTCCGGCTCGGCCAAGCAGGTCTCCTACCCGTCGGGCGTGACCAAGTATTTTGAATACACCGCGGGGGGCGGGCTGACCGCCATCCGGACCGGCCTGGGCCCCGACGGGCCCAACCTCCCGGCGACGTTTTCCGGCATCGCCTATGCCGCCCACGGGCCGGTGGCCGCGGCCAGCTACCAGACGCCGGGCAATCCGGTGAAGTTCTTCCGGAACTACGACGAGGACCTGCTCCAGCTGCAGTCGGAGCGGGTGGGCCAGGGCATCACGGCGACGACCGCCGCCAACGCGACGGGCGTGCTGTTCGCACTGGACTACACGTCCGAAAAGAACAATAATGTGCTCAGCATGAAACGGACTTCGAGGGAGACCTGTGGCTCCACGACGACCTGCACCATGAACCAGGCGTACACCTACGACGAACTGAACCGGCTGGCGTCCTACCAGTTCAACGGGACGGGCTTTTCCAACACCGCCTACTCCTACGACATCGACCGGTTCGGAAACCTGCTGAGCGAATCCAAGGTGTCCGGCGACGCCCGGGCCCCGGTCAGCCTGTCCCTGGCCGTGGCCACCGGCACCAACCGGCTGGCCGGCAGAGACTACGACAACCTGGGGAACCTGACGAACGTCACGGGCGCGAACAGCGCCTCGCTGGCGCTGGACTACCTCGACCAGGGGCACGTGTTCAGCGTGACCAGCAGCACGGACGGGCTGTACCGCTACTACTACGACGCCGACGGCAAGCGGCGGATCAAGGCCCACGGGCCCGCCACCGCCACCACCGGGTACTCGTACTTCTTCTACGACGGCGACGACCTGGTCTGCCAGATGGACGCCGGCGACCAGATCCAGCTGGACCCCTTCTACGAAAACCGCTTCCTGCTCACCGACCACCTGGGCACCACCCGCGCCG
>CAYTBK010000183.1:0-6910 GCA_964436005.1 uncultured Acidobacteriota bacterium | reverse complement strand
TACCCCGGGGCCGGGATGTGGGAAACCGACAGGGCCGCCGACACCGCCGAGGCGCCCGGGATGGCCGTCACCCGGATCCCCGCGGCGACGCACTCGCGCACCAGGGCCAGCCCCGGGTCCGACACGGCGGGGGTCCCGGCGTCGGTGACCAGCACCGCCCGCCGCCCCTCGCCGATCTGGGCGGCGATCTTCGCCGCGCTCTGCCGCTCGTTGAAGTCGTGGTGGGCGCAGAGGGTCGCCCGAGCGCCGAAATTGGCCAGGAGCGCCCCGGTGCGGCGCGTGTCCTCGCAGATGACCAGGTCGGCCCCCTTCAGGGTCTCCACGGCCCGGTAGGTCATGTCGTCGAGGTTGCCGATGGGCGTGGCCATGACAAAGAGGACCGCCTCCGGGGCGGTCTCTCCGGTCCGGAAAGCCTTCGCCTTCACGCCTTCCCCTCGCCGGGGCGGTTGCGGAAGGCGATGATCTCGGCGAGGACGCTGACGGCGATCTCCGCCGGCGTCTGGGAGTGGATGGGCACGCCGATGGGCATGTGGACCCGGGCCAGTTCCTCGGGGCGGAAGCCGTCCGCCACCAGGCGGTCCCGGATGATCCTGGACTTGGACTTGCTGGCGATCATGCCCAGGTAGGCGAAGGGCTGGCGGACGACCTGGCGGAGGATGCACTCGTCGAACTCGTGGTTGCGGGTCATGATGACGACCATGGTTTCCGGGTCCGTGGCCGGCAGCCGGGTCAGCTCGGTGTCGATGAGGTGGCCGGCCCGCAGACGGGGCGCGTCCCACTTCATCACTTCCTCGATGAGTTCGGGGCGGTCGTCGGCCACCTCCAGGACGTAGCCCAGGTGCCCGGCCGCCTGCAGCAGGGCCTGGCCGCAGTGCCCCGCGCCATAGACCAGCAGGGTGGGCGAGGACTGGAAGTACTCGAAGAACACGTCGGCGTCGCCGCCGCAGATGGCTTCCCCGCGCCCCTCGGCGTCGGGGTGGAAATCGTAGTGGCGCAGCGTGCAGCCGGGCTCCTCGAACAGCTTCAGGGCGTCCTGGCGCACCTTCTCCTCGAACGAGCCCCCGCCGATGGTGCCCAAAATGGACCCGTCAGGCATCACGGCCATGCGGGTGCCCTCCTTGCGCGGCGTCGACCCCTTCGTCTGGATGATCACCGCCGTCACCAGGCGCCGGTTGGCCTGGAGCGCGGTTTCCACTTCCCGGAACCAAAGGCTCGAATGTGACATGCAACCCCTCCCGTGTGATTTGGGGAGCCTCGGCCGCCCGGCGGCCCGGCCCTCTCCGGAACGCGCGCCCCCGTCAGTCGACCCGGATGGGCACGATGACGAAGGGGATGCCCTGCTGGTAGAACCCCCGCTGCAGGGCGAAGGTGATGTAGTTGTGCAGCCAGCGGGTCACGAAGGTCTCCTCGGGGAAGACCAGTTGCCCGCCGAAGAAGATGCAGTTGGGGTACTGGCGGGCGATGCGCGGGGCCAGCTCCAGGACCTCCTTCACCACGTCGTTGCCCACCGCCGTGAAGCCGTCGGCGTGGTAGCCGTGCCGCCGGGCGAACTCCACGTAGCGGTCGGACTCGCTCCGGACGTGGTCGTGCAGTTTCGCCAGTTCCTCGACCCCCTTGAAGTTGCCGGCGTCCACCATGCCGATCTGTATGAACACGTAATTCTTGAAGTTCCTATGGAACAGCTTGTTGACGGCCATGACGGTGTGCAGCCCCACGCCGTTGTAGCCGCCCACCAGCACGACGGCGGTCTGCTCGTGCGGATCGCAGGTGACCTCTTCCGCCTTGATGCCGGAAGCCAGCTCCGGGAAGACCTCCTGCTTGGAAGAGGCCACCACCAGCGTGTGCAGCTTGTGCAGCATCTTCTGCGCCGCCAGGTAGTGCCGCTTGACGAAGATCACCAGCGCCATCAGGGAGCCGGTGACCAGGATGGTCAGCCAGCCGCCCTCGTGGAACTTGATGACCACCACGAAGCAGAGGATGAGCAGGGTCAGTCCCAGGCCGACGCCGTTGATGGCCAGCTTGCGCCTCCACCTGGGCAGCTTGCCGCGCGCGGCCCACCAGTGCTTGACCATGCCGGTCTGCGACAGGGCGAAGGTCACAAAGACGTTGATGCTGTAGAGGACCACCAGGAAGCGGACGGACCCCCGGGAGAGCGCCACGGTGCAGAAGGCGGCGGCGCCCATGAGGATGATGCCGTTCTTGGTCACCAGGCGGTTGCTGAGCATGGCGTAGCGGGTGGGGAACCACCGGTCCAGGGCCATGGTGGCGAGGACGCGCGGGCCGTCGAGGAAGCCGGTCTGGGCGGCCACGAACAGCAGGGTGGCCTCGGAGAGCAGGGTGACGAACACGAAGGTGCGCCCCCAGCCGCCCCAGCCGGTGGTCATGGACTCGAAGAGCACGGCGTTGAGGGTCTTGCTCATGTCCGCGGTCGGCTGGACCCGGTAGAGCAGGTAGCAGAGCATGAGCCCCACCACGGTCACGGCCAGGGAGATGGCCATGTAGCGCATGGTCCGCCGGGCGGTGTGCACGCGGGGCTCCCGCAGGATGGGCAGGCCGTTGCTCACGGCCTCGATGCCGGTGTAGGTTCCGGCGCCCATGCTGTAGGCCTTCATGATGACGATGAGGGTCCCCAGCAGCCCCAGTTCCGACACCGAGCCGTGGAAGGCCTGGGCGGTCTCCCCGGCCACACGCCCCAGTTCGAGGGAGTGGGTGACGATGGCGTAGAGGAAAGCCGCGGCGTGGGTGAAGATGAAGATCAGGAAGATGGGCACCAGGGGCGCCACCGACTCCTTGACGCCCCGCAGGTTCATCACCACGAGCAGGATGATCCCGGCCAGGGCCGCCTCCAGCTTGTAGTCCAGCCAGGGCTTGGGCAGGAAGCTGAACAGGGCGTCGACCCCGCTGGACACCGAGAGGCTGATGGTGAGGACGTAGTCCACCAGCAGGGCGCAGCCCGACACCATGCCCACGTTGGGCCCGAGCAGCTTGCTGGCCACCAGGTAGCCGCCGCCGCCCGTCGGAAAGAGCTCCACGATCTGGTTGTAGCTGGAGGCGATGATGAAGATGGTGAAGGCGGAGGCGAGCGCCACCACCAGGCCCAGGTGGGGGTGGTGGACGAGCACCCGGAAGGCTTCTTCCGGACCGTAGCTCGAGGAGGAGAGGCCGTCGGCGCCCAAGCCGATCCAGGCGAAGAAGGCCATGAGGGAGATCTTGTGGAAGATGGCGGGGTCACGCGGGTCCCGGGACTTGCCGATGACGATCTGGCTGGTGCGCGTGAGGAAGCGTTTGAGCGAGGGCATGTTCACCTGCCGTCCGGATAGCGTTCAGGCCGGACCGGTTGCGGATTCTACTCCCCCCGCCTGACCGATGCAACGGGCAAATGGCGGGGGGGGGCCGCCGGTGGCAACGGCTGAGTTCGTGTTTGAAATACCACGAAGACACAAAACGCGCGAAGTGTCCGGCACCCAATCCGGCTACCGGATAGCAACTTCAACAGCACCGGGACCAGGCCACGCCGCCTGGCAACGGACCGGGCCTCCGCCAAAGCATACATAGGCATTGAATTATTCTTCAAAACAACGTATCGTCCCCACGATTGGAGATCGGCTATCATGGAACGGCAGGCCAAACGAACCCCGATGTTTTCTTCTCACCGTCCTGCGACCGATTGGAAACGATCGGGTCTTTGGACTGTGTTCTGTGCCATCGTCCTCTCCTGTGCGGCCGCCATCGCCGTAACACGCGCCAGTTGGCCGGCCGGCAGGCCTATCTTCGGATTCTTCCCGTATGCCGTCTTCGGGGTGTGCATCATCCGGGCTGTCGTCAACATCGTCTTGTTTTTCTTGGACTTTGCCAAAAAGAACTGGTTTTCGCTCGCCGCTGCAATCTCCTGGCTGGGCCTGGCCTGGGCACTCAGATCTTTGCCTTGCCAAGCCTTTTTTCTGTTTATATGCAGGATTACCTCCGACGTTTTCCAGGGGGTTATCGGCCTGGGGTGTTTCTTCGGGTTTTCCTTTCTGGCCGCCGTTCTCATGAGCCTCGCCATCCACCGCTTTTCCGGACACCGGAGAGCGGCCGATTGGGTGGCCGCCGTTCTGATCTTCACCGCGCTTCTGGCCTGCCCACGGTCCATCTTCGACTCCCTGTGGTATCGCCCGGCCAGGCCAACAATCCAGGCCAGGCCCGTCGGACCGCCCTCCGGCCGGACGATCTCGTCGCTTCCGGAATCCGGTCCCCCCACACTGCCCATACTGTTTCCGCCTTCGACGAGGAACCGGAACCACCGGCACGCTCCCCGAAACCCTTCAGTCATGAATCAAGGCAGGAACCCGGGCCTCCCCCACAACCCATCAGTAGTGAGATTAGTGGTTCCCCCTTTTGACGGCCCTCAGTGATCCCCGCCTTCGCCCGAAGAAACCGCGGAGATGCGCCGAGGACCGCCGAGCGCTCTCCAGAAAGTTCGACTACAGATCAGGACGAACAACCCTCGCCCCCGGCAACTTCCTGACGGCCACCGGGGAGCCGGCCGGCGTTCCCGAGGACGCCCGGGAGTGCGGCGCGGAGGTCGCCGCAGCGCCGCTTTCGCCAGGCGCGCAGGCCCCCGGAGCGCCGAACGCGGAGACGTTTCCCCCGGGCGTCGGCCGCGCCGCTCCGCCGGGCTGCGCGGCGCGGAAAAAGCGGCGCTCCGCGAAGCTGCGCGCCGCACTCCCCCCTTCGGCTTCGGCGCCTGCGAACGAAAACGCCCCGGCCGGAGCCGGGGCGAGGGTCGGAAGCGCAGGAGGGAGGAAATAACGCTACCGCAGGGTGATGTCCCCGCTGACGCTCTCGACGCACACGCTGTTCTGCCCGCCGCCGAGGCTGCCCGAGCAGGTCACGCCCACGTGGCCCTGCGTCTTGTGCAGCGCCTCGGGGCAGACCACCTTGCCGCTGAGCGACTGGATGGAGACCTTGGCGTCGGCCCGGGACGGCAGGGCCACTTCCACGTCGCCGCTGACGTTCTTCACCTTCAGGCTGGAGGGCGTGGCGCCGGTCACGGAGCACACCACCTTGCCGCTCACGCTGGCCAGGGACAGGGCGGCCGCCTTGTCCGAAGAGGTGCGGATCTCGCCGCTGACCGTCTTCAGGGTCTGCGTGCCCGTCGTCCCTTCACACGTGACGGAACCGGAGACGCTCTTGACCTCCAGGGCCACGGAGCGGGGAACCAGCACCTCGAAGCTCACGGACCCGTGGGAGGCGTTGCGGGGGGCCTTCTCGTCGTGTTCCTCGCGGATGGAGAGCACGCCGGCCTTCTCGGTGTAGACGGGCTTGACGTACTGCCCTTTCACCGTCGCCCGGACGATGACGGTCCCCGGGCCGTCCACCGCCTTGACCTGGATGGACCCGGCCACCGTGGCAACATGGACCGTGCCCTTCTCCCCCAGGGAGAAAGTCTTTTCTTCGGTCTGCGCAAAGGCCGCAGCGGCACAGACAAGCATCAGCGCAACGAACGGGACGGCTTTTCTGAACATGGGTTCTCTCCTCCAAAAAATGTTGTCGGTCAGAGAACGAAGGCGGAAAGGGAAGAGTTCCCTGGAATGCTAATTTTTTCGCATTTTTCCGCCAGTTGATTCCCTCCGCCGAAGCTGATATATTCGCCAAGGTCCGCAAACCCGTGCAACGCCGGCTCGTTCCATTCGCAACCCGTTGCCGGTTCTGTGATTCCACCACGACAAGGAGTACTGCCATGGATGTGAACCGACGCGATTTCCTGAGACTGACCTCGGCGGGGAGCCTGGCCCTGATGCTGGACATCATGAAGCCCGACCTGCTGGCCCTGGGCGGAAAAGGCGATTCGAACGCCTTCCCCGCCATGCAGTACCGGGAGTACGGGCAGACCGGGAAGAAGGTTTCCATCCTCGGCTTCGGCGGCATGCGCTTCGATTCGGAAACGGTCAAGAAGGGCAACCTGGAGGACCCGGCCAAACTGCTGGTGGAGGCTTACGAGCTGGGCCTGAACTATTTCGACACGGCGCCGAACTACGTCAACGACAAAAGCGAGGAGATCTTCGGCCTGGCCATCAAGGAGATCGACCGGAAGCGGAAGGAGCAGTCCTCCCCCCTGCCCTACTACGTGACCTCCAAGAGCGGCATCTGGATGGACCCCACGGCCTCCGCCGTCCGGCAGCGCCTGGAGAAGTCCCTGAAACGCATGGGCAAGGACAAGCTCAACTTCTACCACATGTGGTGCTTCCAGAACTACCAGCACTACCGGGAGGTCATGAAGCCGGGCGGGCCGTACGAGGGCGCCGTGGCCGCCAAGAAGGAGGGCCTCATCGACCACATCGTCTTCTCGTCGCACGCCAGCAGCCAGGAAACCATCCGCATCATCGGCGACGGCGTGTTCGAGGGCATGCTGATCGGCTACAACATGGTGAACTTCCCCAAGCAGGACAAGGCCGTCCAGGCGGCGGTGGACAAGAAGATGGGCGTCGTCATCATGAACCCGCTGGCCGGCGGGATGATCCCGCGCCACCAGGACTACTTCCGCCGGATGATCTCCCCGGACGGGAAGGGCATCACCCTGGTCCAGACCGCGCTGAACTTCATCATGGGCCAGCCGGGCATCACCGTTACCCTGCCCGGCATCGCCAACCGCGAACAACTGCACGAGAACGTGCGGTCCCTGCAGTACCTGGAGATCTTCGGCGACCAGAGGCTGGCCGCCCTGAAGAAGCAGTACCTGAAGAGGATCGAGGACTTCTGCACCACCTGCCAATACTGCAAGGTCTGCCCGGTGGACATCCCCGTCTGGACCGTCATGGATTGCTTCAACGACTACATCCTGGGCGGACGGGAAGCGGCCCGCAAGAGCCTGGAGAGCTACAAGCGGGACGACAAGCTGGACATCAAGGCCGAGATCGCCAAGTGCACC
>CAYTBK010000182.1:0-6931 GCA_964436005.1 uncultured Acidobacteriota bacterium | reverse complement strand
GCCCGGGCCAGCACGAAGGAGAACTCGCCCACCTGGAACAGACCCAGCCCCACGGCCAGCGGGACGACGTTGCGGTAGCCGAAGAAGCGCACGGTGGCGGCGAAGATGCCGCCCTTCCCCAGGCTGACGACCAGCACCAGGGTCAGCACGGGCCAGGGGTGGGCGGCCAGGTAGCGGGGGTCGAAGAGCATGCCCACCGAGGCGAAGAACAGCAGTCCGAAGAGGTCGCGCAAGGGCACGATGTCGCTGAGCGCCTGGTGGCCGTAATCCGATTCGCTCAGGACCATGCCGGCCACGAAAGCCCCGAAGGAGAAACCCAGCCCGGCCAGCCAGGTGAGGTATCCCGTGCCCAGTCCGATGGCGGCGACGCCCAGCAGGAACAACTCGCGGGAGCCGAGGGCGGCCAGTTCCCGCAGCAGCCGGGGCAGGATCCGCGTACCCACGACGATCATGCCGGCGAGGAAGGCGGCCGCCTTGAGCGCGGCCTGCCCCAGGACGAGCATCCCGGCCGAGGGCTTGTCCAGCGCCGGGAGGATGACCAGCAACGGGATCACGGCCAAGTCCTGGACAATGAGCATCCCGATCATGACCTTGCTGGAGAGGGTGCCCAGGAAGCCCTGCGCGGAAAGCGTCTTCAGGATGACCATGGTGCTGGAGAGGCTGATCAGGGCACCGAGCCACAGCGCGTCCTTCAGGTTCCATCCCCAGGCGGCGCCCACCCCCCAGCCGAGGCCCATGGTCAGCAGGATCTGTACGGGCGTCCCGGCCAGGGCCACCCACTTCACCGAGCGCAGCTTTTTCAGCGAGAACTCGATGCCCAGGCCGAACAGCAGCAGGGCCACGCCGATTTCCGCCAGCAGTTCGATGTCGTGGGTCTTCGAAACGGTCAGCCCGCCGGTGTGCGGACCCAGGAGGATGCCGGCGGCGATGTAGCCGAGGATGAGGGGCTGGTGCAGGCGCCGGGCGACCAGTCCGCCCAGGAAGGCGAAAAGCACCAGCAGGATGATGTCGGTGGCGATGCCCAATGCGTCCTCCGAAAATGATCACCCGGCTCACCGTTTCGCGGCCAGGGCGACCTTCTCATATTACACGAAAACGACATGCGGCCCGGGCCTTCTTTGTTCTTTCCAAATGCGACGCGGGTCATTTACAATGAAAACTCCGACAAGGCAAAAGTCGTGCATCCGGCCAGCCAAGGCACCTGGAGGGGCGAAATTGAACAAGGTCTGCCCGGCCTGTGAAGGCAAGAACGATTACGGGGCCAGGTTCTGCGTGTTCTGCGGGGCCGACTTTGCCTGTTTCACCGGCAACGTGGTCGTGCTGTGCGACGCGCTCCGGCACACCCTCGACCCCACCTGGAAAACCTGCCCCTACTGCCGGATGGAGGAAGAGGAAACGGCCACGGAACTGGAAGAGTCCAACGACCTGACCACCCCCTTCACGCCGGGTGCGGGTGCGGGCGCAGAGACCCCCTGGACGACGCCGCCCCCTCCCCCGCCGCGGGTTCCGGGCCTGAGCCCCGACACCGCGCCCGGCAGCCGGGAAGCGGAATCCGCCCCTTTCGCCCCGGGGTTGACCGGGGAGGAAGAACTGGCCGCCGAGGACCTGGTCGCCCGGCGGATCGCCGGCGCCCTGACCACCTACACCTGGCGGCCTGAAGGCCAGCTCTTCACCCTCTTCCAGGGGCGCAACTCCATCGGGAGAAGGGCGGAATGCGAGATCCGCATCCCCCGCGACCCCATGATGTCCGGGCGCCACGCCGTCATCGACTGGGACGGCAGCCGGTTCTTCTTGGAAGACGCGGGGAGCCTCAACGGGTCGTTCCACAACGACCGGCCCGTGAACGAACCGGTCTTTCTGGTCAATTACGACCGCATCCGCACCGGCGTGACCGAATGGGTCTTCGTCCTGCTGGAAAGGCCGGAGCCGGAGTGAGCGGGCGGGGAAACGGAAGCGCGGCGGCCGTCGTATCAAGGGGAGCAGCGAAGATGATCGAACGACACGGGGGAAGAGTGCGATGAGAATCCACATGCAGCGAGAGAGCCGTTTCCGCCCGGGAACCGCCGGCCCGGCGTCAGCCTGGCCCGGGGGGCGTCTTTTCCTGGGCCTCCTGCCGGCCCTGCTGGCCATGTCCTTCGCCTTCGGCTTCGAGAAGGAATTACCCCTGCGCTTCGAACACTACTCCCTGGAGGAGGGGCTCTCGCAGAGCATCGTGGACAGCATCGCCCAGGACACCCAGGGCTTCCTCTGGCTGGCCACCGAGGACGGCCTGAACCGTTTCGACGGCTACAATTTCGACGTTTTCCGCTACACGCCCGGCACCGCCTCGGGACTCTCGTTCAACCACATCACCAGCATCGTGGCCGACAGCCAGGGCGTGCTGTGGATCGGCACCTTCAGCGGCGGGCTGAACCGGTACGACACCAAGACAGGAATCTTCAAAGTTTATCGCAACGAACCCCGAAATCCCGCCAGCCTGTGCCACGACACGGTCCGCACCCTCTGCCTGGACCGTTACGGAAAAATCTGGGTGGGAACCGTGGGCGGCGGAGTGTGCGTCCTCGACCCGACGCGGGGGACGTTCACCCGTTTCCCCGTCGGCCCGGGCGACCCGCGCGCCCTGAGCCACGGCAACGTGTCGGCGATCGTGGAGGACCGGCAGGGCGCCATCTGGATCGCCACGAGGGGCGGCGGCCTGAACCGCTACGACCCGGCCACCCGGAGTTTCGCCTGCTTCCGAAACCAGCCCGACCGGCCCGATTCCATCGCCTCCAACGACATCACGGCGCTCTGCGCGGACCGTTCCGGCCGCCTGTGGGTCGGCACCGCGGGCAGCGGACTGGACCGGTTCGAACCCGCCAGCGGGAGTTTCCGCCACTACCGGCACGGCAATCTCACCCCCTGCAGCATTTCCTCTGACGCCGTGACCAGCCTGCTGGAGGACCGGGACGGCCGGTTCTGGGTGGGCACCTCCGGCGGCGGCCTGAACCATTTCCTCGTGGATCAGGGCATCTTCCTCGCCTTCCGCCACGACCCGCAGGACCGCGGCTCCCTGGCCAGCGACGACATCCGCTCCCTGTACGAGGACGCCGGCGGGGTCCTCTGGGTCGGCACCTACGGCAGCGGGTTGTGCAAGTGCACCCCCGGCAACCGGACCTTCCAGCTGTACAAGGTGGAACCGGGCAAGAAAGACGGGCTCGGCAACGACATCGTCTGGGCCCTCTACGAGGACCCCACCGACGGGACGCTCTGGATCGGCTCCCACGGGGGCGGTTTGCAGCACTACGACCCCGCCCGGGGCACGTGGACGAGCTACCTGAACAGGCCCGGCGACCCGGCCAGCCTGAGCGGGAACCGGGTGCGGACCATCACCCCCGACCCGGAAGGCGGCATCTGGGTGGGCACCGACGGGAACGGGCTCAACTATTTCGACCCCCGCACCGGGAAAAGCCGGGTCTACCGGTTCGACCCCCAGAACCCGGGCAGCCTCCGGGGCAATTTCATCCGCGCGGTCTACCGCGACCGCCAGGGCCACGTCTGGGTGGGCACCCAGGAGTCCGGCCTGGAGCGGCTGGACCCGCGGACGGGCCAGTTCGTCCATTTCCGCCACGACCCGGCGGACCCCGGCAGCCTGAGCAAGGACATGCTGCGCACCATTTTCGAGGACCGCGCCGGCCGCCTGTGGATCGGCACCAACGGCGGCGGGCTGGAACTCCTGGACCGGGCCACGGGCAAGTTCACCCACTTCCGCTCCCAGCCCGGCAAATCCAACACCTTGAGCAGCGACTGCATCTTCACCATCTATGAAGACAGTGCCGGCTACCTCTGGCTGGGCACCTGGGGCGGCGGCCTCAACCGCTTCGACCCGCGGAACGGTTCGGTCACCATCTACACCATCGCCGACGGCCTGCCCAGCAACTCCATCTACGGCATCCTGGGCGACGGCGAGGGCAAGCTGTGGATGAGCACCAACAACGGCCTCAGCTGTTTCGACCCGGTGCGGAAGACCTTCCGGAACTTCTCGGAATCGGACGGCCTGCAGAGCAACGAGTTCAACGGCGGCTCGTTCTTCCGGGGGCACTCCGGCGCCCTCTACTTCGGCGGCATCAAGGGGTTCAACTCGTTCTACCCCAACAAGATCTACCAGAACCCGCACGTGCCCGCCATCGTCATCACCAACTTCCTGAAGCTGGGGGTGCCGGTCCGGACGCCGCGGCCCATCTCCTGGATGAAGCAGCTGGACGTCTGGCCGGGCGACTACAACATCTCCCTGGAATTCTCCGGCCTGGACTTCGCCGACCCGGCCAAGAACCGCTACGCCTTCCACATGGAAGGGCTGGACCCGGGCTGGATCCAGGTGGATTCCCGCCGGCGCAGCGCGTCCTACACCAACCTCGAGCCGGGGCGGTACACCTTCCAGGTGCGCTCCTGCAACAACGACGGCCTGTGGAACGACACCGGGGCCTCGGTGGAGATCGTGGTGCACCCGCCCTACTACCGGACCTGGTGGTTCCGCGGCATCGTGGCCTTCGCCCTGTGCGGCATCATCGCCCTGGTGGGCATGGAGTGGTTCTCCAGGCACCGCGAGAAGATGCGCCTGAAGGCCATCGAGCAGGAGCTGGACGTGGCCGCGACCATCCAGAAGTCCATGCTCCCCGACGGCACCCCGACCTTCCTCGGCCGCGGCGACATCGAGCTGTGCGCGGAGATGGTGCCCGCCCGGCACGTGGGCGGGGATTTCTACGACTACTACATGGTCGAGCCTGACATCTTCGCCTTCGCCATCGGCGACGTGTCCGGGAAGGGCGTCCCGGCCGCCATGCAGATGTCCATGAGCCGGGTGCTCATCAAGGGGGCGGCGGTCTCCGGGCGGGACGCAGCCGACCTGGCCCGCGTGGTCAACGACACGCTGCTGGGCGAGTTCTCCGGGGAGTCTTTCGTCACTGTCTTCTTCGGCATCCTCGACCTGCGGACGGGCGTGCTGGAGTACGTCCGGGCCGGCCACAACCCGCCGGCCCTGGTCGACCCGTCCGGGGAGATCCGTTTCCTGGAGGAGCCGGGCAACCTGTTCATCGGCATGTTCGCCGACGCCCAGTTCGAGGCCGGGAACGTGGTGCTGGAGCCCGGCACCACCCTGTTCCTCTTCACAGACGGGATCACCGAGGCCCAGGACACCGAAGGCCGGCTGTTCGACGACGGGACGTCGGGCCGGCTGGAAAGGGCGCTCTCCGCCGCCGCCCACGCCTCGCTCCCCGAGATGGTCCTGCAGGTGCTCTGCACCGTGCGAGCCTTCTCGGCCGGGGCGGTCCAGTCGGACGACCGGACCGTGCTGGCCATCCGCTACAAGCCGGACAGCGGAAAGGCCTGACGCCGGCGCGGCCGGGAGCGAAACCGATTTCGAAACGCCGCATCCAACTGACTTCCGGGCTCTCGGCCGAGAAGGCCAACGGGCCGGCAAGCCGAAACGATCGGCAATGAGAATATATTTTTCCATATTTGGAGGAGACGCCATGAACGAGAAGAAGATCGAAGCCGCCATCAACAAGCAGATCAACGAGGAGTTCTACTCCGCCTACCTGTACCTGGCCATGGCCGCCTGGTTCGAGGAGCAGGCGCTGCACGGGATGGCGCACTGGATGCGCAAGCAGTTCGCCGAGGAGCAGAGCCACGCCGCCAAGTTCATCCACTTCCTGGGCGAGCGAGGATGGCGCACGCGGCTCGAGGCCATCGCCAAGCCCCAGGACGCGTGGAAGGGGCCGCAGGACGCCTTCGAGGCGTCCCTGCAGCACGAGAAGCACATCACGGCCAAGATCCATGAACTCATGGAGCTGGCTGTCAAGGAGAAGGACTTCGCCACCCAGGTCATGCTGCAGTGGTTCGTCAGCGAGCAGGTGGAGGAGGAGGGCAACGTCGTGGCCATCCTCGAGAAGCTCAAGATGGCCGGGGACAACGCCGGCGGCCTGTACTTCATCGACCGGGAACTGGCGGCCCGCTAGGGGGCGACGACCTCCGGCGCCGTTTTCGACGCACAAAGATCAGGCGAACCGCTTCCGGTTCGCCTTTTTTCTTTTTCCGGCTCCGGATTTTGTTAGAATGGCAATTCGCCATCGATTCGACATTATCCGGAGGTAAACCGCATGGGCAATCTGACCGGCATCGTTGGGCTGATAGGGATCCCCCTGCTGGCCTACCTGCTATCCACCAACCGCAAGGCGATCCGGTGGAAGACCGTCGGGTGGGGCTTCGGCCTCCAGTTGTGCTTCGCTCTCATCGTTCTGAAATGGGAGCCGGGCATCAAGATGTTCCAGATGCTCGGAGGCGCCATCAACCGCCTGCTCGAGTATTCCCGCTTCGGCTCGGAATTCCTGTTCGGCCCCCTGGGATCCAGCGGCCAGATGGTGCGCATGTTCGAGAATCTCACCGGACAGACCGTCACCAGCTCCCACCCCCTCATGCAGTTCGGCACCGTCTTCGCGACGCAGGTCCTGCCCACCATCATCTTCATCGCCGCCCTCTTCGCCATCCTCTACTACCTGGGCGTGATGCAGTTCATCGTGCGGATCTTCGCCGTGGTCATGAACAAGCTGCTGGGGGCCTCGGGCGCGGAGTCCCTCAACGTGGCCGCCTCCATCTTCATGGGTCAGACGGAAGCGCCCCTGACCATCCGGCCCTTCCTGGCGGAAATGACCCAGTCCGAGCTCATGACGGTCATGACCTCGGGCATGGCGCACATCTCCGGCGGCATCATGGCCGCCTACATCGCCTTCGGCGCCCGGGCCGAGCACCTGCTCACCGCCGTCATCATGACGGCGCCAGGCACCATCATGATGGCCAAACTGCTCGTGCCGGAGACCGAAGAGCCCAAGACCAGGGGTTCCGTCAAGCTGAAGATCCCCAAGACCGACGTCAACATCATCGACGCCGCCTGCCG
>CAYTBK010000181.1:0-6950 GCA_964436005.1 uncultured Acidobacteriota bacterium | reverse complement strand
GCCCTGGTCACCCGGCGGGAGGTCAACGGCGTGGGCATGAGCCCCAGCGTGGCCACCCTGCCCGCCACGCAGATCGAGCCGGGCAAGGCCGTGGACATCTTCAACCCCTTCCAAAACCTGCCCGCGGGCATGGAACTGGGCAAGCTCACCTTCGTCTTCACCGTTTCCCCCCGCGGCAAGAGCGAGGCCACCAGCGTCGAGGCGACGGTGACGCCCGTCCCCTTCCAGCCGAAAACCCGGCTGTTCCTGCCCGTCCCCGGCAAGGTCTTCCTGTGGGAGGGCTCCGACTTCTACGCCCACCATCGCCGGGTGAACATGACCCACCCCCTGGTGCTCGGCCTGGGGCTCAAGAACAACATCAGCCGCTACGGCATGGACTTCATGGTCCTCGACGCCAAGGGCAGCACCTGCCGGGGAAAGGGCGAAACCGCGGAGGACTACTACGTCTTCGGCAAGCCGGTGCTGGCCACGGCGGACGGCGTGGTGGCGGACTGCGCCGACGGCCGGGCCGACAACCCCATCGGCAAGACCGACATCGACTACGAGGCGCTGATGCGCACCCGCGACCTCAAGCTGCTGGGCGGCAACCGCATCGTCGTCGACCACGGCAACGGCGAGTTCAGCGTGTTCTTCCACCTGAAGAACGGCTCGCAGAAGGTGCGCCCGGGCGACCGGGTCAAGGCCGGGCAGCACATCGCCGACGTGGGCAACTCGGGCGACTCCTACGAGCCCCACCTCCACTACCAACTGCAGACCACCGCGGTCGGCGACTGCCAGACCCTGCCGGCGGTGTTCTGCGACTACACCCGCTGGTTCGGCAGCCGCTCCGTGCACGTGGCCGCCGGCGCCGTGGACACCGGCGACATGCTGGAACGCAAGTGAGATCAGTGGTTGTATCTTTCTCCCGCTCCTCCCCTTCCCCCTCCTTTGACCATTGTGAACCTCGTGGTTATCCTCAACACGAAGTTCACGATCACACGAAAAAAAGAAGTAAGAATGGGAGGGATGGAAGTGCCGTTGTTTTGTCGTTCCGGTCGGAGGTCGACTCGCTGGGCACCCGACGCCCTGCGGGCATCGGTGAGAAAAAGGAAACCGCAGAGGGTCGCGGAGCGTCGCAGAGGGAAAAACATTCGGTCGTGCCGGGCACAGTGAGAGAGCGGCCTGAAACGGCCCCGCTGCGGGCGAACCGGACAGGCGACAGACAAAGGAACGGGGGACAGACTACCCAAACCAGGCTGCCCTCTCAGCGGTCCTCGGCGAAGCTCCGCGGTTTGATGCCCGACGGACAAGGATGCGGCGGGAAAAACGTTCAGGCTATGGACATCCATGCCCTACGGGCAACCCTTTGTGACCTCGTGTTTTCAAAAGGAAGCGAAATTTCCCGGCGCATACGGTATCATTCCGCTTTCGCCGCCGTGGCGGGAAGCGCGGAAACGGCGCGTGAAAGCGGACGTATCGGTAAATTTTGTACTTTCCCGCAAAGGAGAAGAGGCATGACGGGATTTCGCATGAGTTTGCTGGCCATCCTTCCGCTCGTTTCGCTCGGCCTGGCCTGGGCCGCCGACGCGCCCGGCCGCGGCGGGGCCTCCCGCTCGCCGGTGTATGCGAAGAACGGCATGGTCTGCGCCAGCCAGCCCCTGGCCGTGCAGGCCGGGCTGGACGTCCTGCGCGAAGGCGGCAACGCCGTGGACGCCGCCATCGCCGTGAACGCCTGCCTCTGCGTGATGGAGCCCACCGCCTGCGGCGTCGGCGGCGACCTGTACGCCCTGGTCTGGGACCCCAAGACGAACAGCCTGCAGGGCCTCAACGCCTCCGGCCGCGCCCCCCTGGCCCTGACGCCCGACAAGGTGAAGCCCGCGGAGGACGGGACCATCCCCCTGTACTCCCCCTTCGCCTGGACCGTGCCCGGCGCCGTCGACGGCTGGCTGGAGCTGCACGCGAAATACGGCAAGCTGCCCCTGACCCGGGTGCTGGCGCCGGCCATCCGGTACGCCAACGAGGGCTTCCCCGTCTCGCCGGTGATCGCCGCGGACTGGGCCCGCGCCGCCGAACGGTTCAAGGACAAGCCGGGTTTCGCCAAGGTCTTCCTGCCCGGCGGCGAAGCTCCCAAGCCGGGGCAGTTGTTCCGCAACCCGGCCCTGGCCATGACCCTGACCCACATCGCCACGCACGGCCGGCTGGGTTTCTACGAAGGGCCCATCGCCTCGAGCATAATCCGTTATGCCCAGGCCTACGGCGGTTTCTTTCAGATGGATGACTTCAAGAACCACAAGTCCACCTGGGAAAAACCCCTCAGCACCACCTACCGCGGCTGCACCCTCTGGGAGATGGCCCCCCCGGGCCAGGGCCTGGCCGCCCTGCAGCTCCTCAACATCCTGGAAAACTTCGACCTGAAGGCCATGGGGCGCAGCTCGGCCGACTTCTGGCACGTCATGACGGAAGCCAAGAAGCTGGCCTTCGCCGACCGGGCCCGCTACTACGCCGACCCAGCCTTTGCCGCGGTGCCGGTTCCGGAACTGCTCTCCAAGGATTACGCCAAAAAGCGCGCCGCCCTCGTCCGCATGGACCAGGCCGCCCGCACCGACCTGCCCGGTGACCCGGCCGCGCTCAGCCGGAAGGAGACCACCTACCTCTGCACGGCCGACCGGGACGGCCTGATGGTTTCCCTCATCCAGAGCAACTACACCGGCTTCGGCTCGGGCTACGTGATCCCCAAGATGGGCTTCGGCCTGCAGAACCGGGGCGCCCTCTTCTCCCTGCAGGAGGGCCACCCCAACCGCCTGGCGCCTGGCAAGCGTCCCTTCCACACCATCATCCCGGCTTTCGTGACCCGGGACGGCCAGCCCCTCATGGCCTTCGGCCTCATGGGTGGCGACATGCAGCCGCAGGGGCACGCCCAGGTCCTGGTCAACCTCCTGGACTTCGGGATGAACCTGCAGGAAGCCGGCGACGCCGTCCGCTTCCACCACACCGGTTCCAGCGAACCCACAGGCACGGTGATGAAGGACGGCGGGACGCTGCACATCGAGGACGGCCTCCCCCCCCAGACGCTCGAGGAACTCGCCCGCCGGGGCCACCGCCTGGAGGCGGAACCCGTGGGCGCCTACGGCGGCTACCAGGCCATCTGGCGGGACCCCGCCACGGGGGTGTACTGCGGGGCCACGGAAAAGCGCAAGGACGGCTGCGCGGCCGGCTTCTAGCCGGGGCGTGTACGCCGCATCCCGCCGAGAGGCGGCTCCGGGGAACCAAAACAAAAAATGGTGAAGTGACGTGGGAGAGGCCCTCGCCGCTCCGCCAGGCTGCGCGGCGAGGAAAAAGCGGCGCTCCGCTCCGCTACGCGCCGCACTCCATACGCCCCTGCCGCGGCGCCCTTCGCTCTGGGCTACGGGACAATCGCCCCCATTGCGGGGCTCTCGCACGCGCCCCGGATGCCGGCCGGGACGGCCGGGAGATGGTAGCCGGCGGGTGCCCGCCGGAGGCGGGACTCCCGCCGGTGAGGCGAGGGAGAATCGGAGGCAGGCGCCCGGGAGGGGCGCCGGAACAGCGCGGCCCGTACTTCCGCCGCCCCGCCGGGGCGGTATCCGTTTCTAAACGCGGTTTCCCGGGGGGAGCCCCGCCGCCGGCGGGGCTCCCCCCGGCTATTGTCCATCGGCCCGTCCGGGCCGATGCTCGGTTGAGCCGGTGATTTTTCAGCGCTTGTTTCCCTTGAATTAGTGAGATCAGTGGTTTTTCTCCCCGCCCCCGAAACGTTTAATCTTTCTTTATGTTTCTGTTGCCCCCGTCACCCTTCGTGGCCTTCGAGCGCTTCGTGTTCTAACACTTCTTCACCCCGCGCAGTCGGGCCGGTCGCGGCCCGGCAGGCCGCCCGGGCGATTCCGGGCGCCGCCGATCCAGGCCTGCGGCCTGGGCTCAGGGATCCGGCGCCGACAGCGCCGATTGTGATTTCTTGATCAATCGGCAACACGAAGGCCGCGACGGGCACGAAGGGGAAGCCGGGGCTTTGCCCGTAGGACATGAGCCTTTTGCCCGGAGGGCATAGGGCATTCATATCCATATCCATATGTTGGGCCGGGCGTAGACAGCCTTGTGGCAGGTCCCGGAGGCCCGCCCCTCGGCGAGGGGCGGGCTACCTGGTGCAACCGGCGCCGCTCCGCCAGGCTGCGCGGCGAGGAAAAAGCGGCGCTCCGCTCCGCTGCGCGCCGCACTCCATGCGCCCCTGCCGCAACGCCAGCCGACGGAAACCTGGATGGGCCTGGTGCGTCGGCTTCCCCGACGCGACAACACGGAACGGGGGTGCGCCGGCCGGCGTCCGGCGCCTACTGGCGGGCGCCGGCGCATTTCCTTCTCGTTACGGGGGTGCGCCGGGCGGCGCCCGGCGCCTGCAAGCGCCGCCAGCCGGTCAGTCCAGCAGGTGGCGGGAAGAAAGCAAGTCCTCCCGGTGGGCCAGCCCGAACACCCAGCGCAGGTAATCCAGGGTGGCGGCGCGCATGCCGGGAGCCTCCTTGTCGCGCAACTCGCGGGCCTGCGCCACGGCGTCGTCCCACCGCCCCAGGGCCAGCAGGCAGTACAGGCGGAGGGCCGGCAGCAAGGGGACGTCGTTGAGCGCGGCGGCCGCCCGCAGGAGGGGCTCCGCCGCATCGAGGCGGCCGACCGCCAGCGCGTCCGCCGCCTGGGCCACAACCCCCACCGGGTCCTTCCCCAGGGCCTCCGGGTGGCGGGTTAGGATCTTCCCCGCTTCCCACCGGTTCACCCGCAGCATGGCGGAGGCGGCGTCCACCACGTCCGGGTGGAAGCGACCCGCGTGCAGCAGCGGGACCAGGTTGAGCAGCATCATGGTGTTGTAGGTGCGGTTGACCAGGCGGACGACCGGGAAGCAGGGCGCCGCCGCCCGGCGGAGGCCCTCGGGCACCAGGCCGGCCACGGCGGGGCTGTTCTGGAAGCACTCCAGCGCCCCGGGACCGTTCATGAAGGCGAAGAAACTCTCCTCCGAAAGCCCGATCTCCTTTTCGGACGCCTGGATCCGGCGGGGGAAGTCGTCGGTCAGCGGAGGGGCCGACCCGGCCCACTTCCGCAAACGCTCGCCGTCGGCGATGAAGGTGGCGGCCAGCTTTTCGGGGCCGCCCAAACCGACGGCGGCCAGGTCGACGGCGGCCGACAGGGCCCGCCAGCGCTCGCGCAGGGCCCCCTCCGCCACCGGCCGGACCGGCGGGCGGATGCCCACCAGCATCCAGTCCAGGCCGGAGCCGGACCAGAGGGTGCCGTCGGGGAACACGTCCAGGAAGGCCCGGACCACCGCCTGGGCACCCTTTTCCTGGAACTGGTAGACCGGCAGCCAGTAGGTGAAGACCCCGCCGGGGGCCAGGCGGTCGTGCACCAACTGGAAGAACTCGCGGGAATACAGGTTCTCGACCCCGGAAAAACCGGGCGGCGGCGGTTCGCCGGTGATGACGTCGAAGGTCTGGCGGGTGGTGAGCAGGAAGAAGCGGCCGTCCTCCACGTGCACGCGGGTCCGGGGGTCCTTCAGGGGGTTCCGGTTCGCCCGCCGGAAAACGGTGTCGGCCACGGCGAGGATGTCGGGCGAGATGTCCACCACGTCCAGCGATTCCAGGCCCGGCAGGTCGAGCAGGGCCCGGCCGGTGGTCCCCACCCCGTAGCAGATCAGCAGGGAACGGCGGGGCGCGGGGTGGAACAACCCCGGCCACAGGGCGAACATCTGCATGTAGCGGCGCCCCCGCGGGTCGTTGGCCGACATGGAATGGCCGTTGGTGAGCAACCGCTGGTAGTAGGGCTCGCCGGCCAGGTCCCGCTGCAGGATCTGGATCGTCTCGTTGACCCCTTCGCGGACCAGCACCGGCATTTCGCCCCAGCGCTCGAAGGCGGCCCGCGGGTGGGCCAGGAAAAAGCGGGCCATGCTCCCGAAGGGGAAGAGGGCCAGGCAGAGCAGAAAACCGGCCGCGGCGGCCCCGCGAAGCCATCGCCGGGGCGTCCGGGCCGCCCCGCCGGGCACTTGTTCCGCCAGGCCCGCGGCCAGGGCGACCGCCGCGTAGGCGGCCCCCAGCAGGAACCAGGACGTTTCGACGCCCAGGCCGGGGATCAGGCCGAAACCGGCCAGCAGCGGACCCGCCATCGCCCCGAGGGTGTTGGCCAGGGCGAAGCGGCCGCTGGCGCGGACGGCGCCCAGGCTGGAGAGCGACTGGTAGAGTCTCCCGAGACTGGTGAACAGGATTCCGGAAAACACGGCCGGCAGGAACATCAGCGCCAGGGAGGAGACGAACACGGGGACGGCCACTTCGCCGCCGGCCGGAGGCGGCAGGAGCCGAGGGAAGACGGCGTAGGGGAGAACCGTCGCCACGCCGCCCCAGGCCGCCAGGGGCCAGACGGGGCCGCGGACGGCCGCCGGGCGGCGGGACAGGGCCGCGGCGAGGAGCCCGCCGGCCGAGATGCCCGCCAGCACCACGGCCAGCATGACGGCGAAATTCCAGGCGTAGGCGTTGTAGAACAGCAGGAGGAAACGGAACCAGAGCACCTCCATGGCCATGAAGATGCCCCCGGCCAGGAAGCCGGCCGCGAGCACCCAGCGGGCCCGCCGGCAGACGGCCCCCTTCCCGGGCGCCTCTTCTTCCCCCCGAGCGGCGGCCGCCCCGGAATCGCCGCGGGCAGACAGCAGGAAGGCGCAGGCCGCGGCCAGGAAGCTCAGCCCGCCGGCCGCCAGCGCCGCCCCGCGCACGCCGAGGCGGGGCAGCAGGAACCCCTCCCCGGCCAGCGCGCCCAGGACCGCCCCCAGCGTGTTCCAGCCGTAGATGCGGCCCAACGCCCGCCCGAACGCCTCCCCCCACCCGGTCACCCCCTTCATCAGCACCGGCAGGGTCATGCCCATGCAGAGGCAGGGGACCAGGAACAGCAGGAAGGCCGTTCCCAGGCGAAGCGCGTTGATCAGGCCCCCATGGCCT
>CAYTBK010000180.1:0-6954 GCA_964436005.1 uncultured Acidobacteriota bacterium | reverse complement strand
CCAGGTCGGCGTTGATCTTGATGGCGGAGTAGGCGAAGCGCAGGTGGCCGGCCACCGGCTGCTGGCGGACGATGAAGTCCAGGCATAGGCGGTCGATGGCCTTTTCCATCTCGTCGATCTTCCGGTCCCGGAGGATGACCCCGTAGGCCAGTCGGGCGTTGCGTCCGGCCAGGGCCTCCAGGCAGTCCCGGTGGGCCTTTTCCACCAGCCGGCCCATTTCCAGGACCTGGTCGCGGATCCGGTCCATGTCGCGCTGGAGCGATATTTCCAGTTGGCTCGTCATCGATTTCCCTCCATTGGACGTCTATCTTGGCGGGACTGTCGGCTCCGGTTCCCGTCCTTTCAACCGGGATGGTATGAAACGAATGCAAGCTCTCTGTGAATCCCGTGTGAAGATTTCATGAAGAATGACGCCGGAGGAGCGTCGGGGGGATGCGGCGGAACTCTGCCCGGCCGGCGTTCTCGATCCGCCGGACCCCGAGCCGGAGGCGCAGGCCTTGTCGGGCGAGTCTGACGACGGGCCGGGGCGGCGGCGCCCGGCCGGAGCGGCGGGCGTTCCGCTCCCGGCCCGCGTTGCCTCAGAGAGACCTGATCAGCTGGCTGATGCCGCCCCAGACGATCTGCACGCCGATGGCCAGCAGCACGAAGGCCGAAATCTGGGAGATGGTGGCGTTGCCGGTCTTGCCCAGGCGGCGGAGGAAGTTGCCCGAAAAGCGGTAGAAGAGGAAGACGGTCAGGGAGGCCGCCGCGATGCCCACGGAAACGGCCAGGAAATCGAGCATGACCTTCACTTGCGTCAGGGCCCCGCTCGGGACGAGGGTCAGGGTGACGGCGATGGCCCCGGGGCCGGCGGTCACGGGCAGGGTGAGGGGGAAGAAGGCGTTCTCGATGCCGTAGGACTCGAGTTCGTGCTGCTCGTCCTCGCTCATCTTGGGGGTGCGGTTGAGCATGTTCCAGGCGGCGTGGAAGACCAGGATCCCGCCGGCGACGCTGATGACGGGCAGGGAGATCCCCAGGATCTTGAGCAGCCAGCCGCCCACCAGCAGCAGGCAGGTCAGCATGAAGAAGGTGTACAGGCCGATGAGGAAGGCGACATGGTGCCGGTCCTTGTCCTTCATTTTCGCCGTGAGGTTCAGGAAAATCGGCGCCATGGCGGGCGGGTTGAGGATCGGAAACAAGGCGAAAAAGGCGAACATGGCCGTGTTCAGGATGTGTGTCACCATTCCAAGGGCCTCCTGGTCCCGGCCAGAGTATACCATTTTTTCCTTGACTGCCTCCGCGGCGTGAGTAATATATCCATTTTCGTAATCTTGGCGTTACGCCGACAGCGCGGGAGCAGCGACTCGTGAACGGGAACAGGCGTCTTTTCACTTTCATCGTGGTGCCGGGGGATTCCCGGGAGATGAGGCGTTTCCGCGTCACGGCCAGGGGGCTCTATGCCGCCCTGGCGGTCTTCGTGCTCCTGGCGGCGGTTATCCTGTACGGGGCCTTCCGTCTCGTGTCCACCTCGATGCAGCTGTCTTCCCACGAGGAAACCCTGGTCCGGGTGCAGCAGCTCATGGAGGAGAACGCCCGCTTCCGCGGCGAAACGGGCAGGATGGCGGAGAAGATCGCCTACATGGAAGGCATGGCGATGACCATCAGCCGGTTGTCCGGCATCGACATCGGTTCCGCCCTGTCCGCCACCGGCGGAACCGGCGGCTTCGGCTACGCGCCCTTCGGCCAGGTCGCCGACCGGAACGGGCTGGGGCAGCTCCCCCAGCTGAGCCGGCGCCTCGACCTGCTGGAGGACACCCTCGTCCGGCTCAAGAGCGAGACCCTCGAGCGCAGCATCTTCCGTTCCTCCCTGCCCAAGGCCTGGCCGGCCCTCGGCTACATCAGCTCCTGGTACGGCGGGCGCCCCGACCCGTTCTCCGGCGGCAGGGAATTCCACACCGGCATCGACATCTCCGCCCCCACCGGCACCCGGGTCTCCTCGACGGGCGACGGGATCGTGCTGTTCGCCGGCGTGCAGTCCGGGTACGGCTACACGGTCATCGTTTCGCACGGCTACGGCATCGCCACCCGCTATGCGCACCTCTCCGCCATGATGGTCCGGGTGGGCCAACCGGTGAAGATGGGCGACACCATCGGCCTGGTGGGCAACACCGGCCGTTCCACCGGGCCTCACCTCCACTACGAGGTCATCGTCGACGGCCGGCCGGTCAACCCCTTCCTTTTCCTGAACGGGAAAAAACTGTCCTGATGCCCGAAATCCCCGACGCGGCCGAAACCCTGTTCCTGGAGGGCGCCCTCCGGCTGCTCCAGCCGCGGTCGGGCTACCGCTTCTCGCTGGACGCCCCGATCCTGGCCGACTTCATCCCCTGCCGGGCCGGCGACACGCTGCTGGACATCGGGTCGGGCTGCGGGGTGATCCCGCTCATCCTTCACCGGAAGAAAGCGTTCCGGCACGTCTGGGCGGTCGAAATCCAGCCGGGCCTGGCGGAGATGGCCCGGCGCAACGTCGGGGCCAACGGCGCGGAAGGGCGGGTGACGGTGGTGGAGGGCGATGTCCGCACACTGGAAAGCCCCCCGCTGCCCGACCGCGTCGACGCGGTCTTTTCGAATCCGCCCTACCGGGCGGTGGGGCGGGGCCGGACCAACCCCCATCCCGGCAAGGCCATCGCCCGCCACGAATTCACGTTGGCCCTGCCGGAACTCTTCCGGGCCGCTGGCCGGTTCCTGGGCGAAACAGGGGTTTTCCACCTCATCCACCTGGCCGAGCGGCAGGCGGAGATCCTGACGGTGGCGGGCGCGGCCGGCTTCGCGCCGTCCGTCCACCGGCCCGTGTTCTCCCGGGCGGGGGACCCGGCGCCGACGCTGGTGCTGCTGTCGTTCCGGAAGGGCGGGGGCGTCTCCGCGCCGGAGTGCCGGCCGCCGCTGGCGATCTACGACGCGCCGGGGCGATATGCGCCGGAATTCCTCGGCATGATAACGCCTTGAAAAAACGCTTTCTGTCCAGCGTGCCGCGTGCTAAGATGTTTTTTCGGTATTTTGCGCCCCCGCACGGGAATCCGGTGGAGACAGGGTGGCGTACCAGGATCGACGACTCGCGAAGTGTATTGCTGCTGTTCTGTTACGGATGGCCGGGGATCCCGGCTGGCGGTGGCCGGCCACGGACGGGACGAGCGGATTCGGTTCCGGGTTGATGCGGTTTTCCTCCACACAAGAGACGGGTTCCCCTCACAATTTAATAATGAGGTGAAAAATGAATCGTGACCTTATGGTGCACGTGACTCCTTTCGAGGTGCACCTGGCCATCCTGGAAGACGATGTTCTGGTGGAGTACTACGTGGAACGGCGGTGCGACCGCAGCGTCGTCGGCAACATCTACAAGGGCCGCGTCGACAAGGTGCTGCCGGGCATGCAGTCGGCCTTCGTGGACATCGGCCTGGAAAAGAACGCGTTCCTTTACGTGACGGATATCCTCGACGAGTTCTCGGAACTCGCCGAAACCGTGGAGGACGACGGCATCCGGCAGCAGGCGCCGCGTCCTGCGGCGCTGCCCTCCGCCGTGCTGCCGGCGGCCTCGAGACCGGAACCGGAAGAGCCGGCCGACCTGCTGGAAGAGGCCCTGGAGGCCGAACAGGAGGAGGGGCTGGATCTCGAGGCCCCGCCGGAAGCGGCCATGGAAGAAGTCGGGGAGGGCTTCCCGGAAGAAGCCGCCGGAGGCCCGGTCGAGGAATCGGCGGTCGCCCCTGCCGGGGAAGGATCGCCGGCTTCCCGGCCCTCGCGCCGTCGCTCCCGCCGCCGGGGCCGGTCCCGTTCCGGCGGACAGCGGCAGGGAGAAGCGGCCGCCCAGCCTGAACAGTCGGATCCGTCGATGGATATCGCCGAAAACATGCCCGAGCCGGAACGCGAGAGGGCGGACTTTGAGCCCCCGGCGCCCGAGGCCCCGGCCCCGACGGCGGCGGAAAGCCCGGCGGCCGTGGAAAGCGCGGAACCCCCCGCGGAAACCGAGGCGAAGACCAGGACCCGGAAGCCGGCCGCCCGCAAGCGCCCTGCCCGCCGAACGGCCAAGAAAGCCGACGCGGAAGGAGAGGCCGCCGAGGGCGACAACGCCACGGCCGAGGTCCGTCTGCCCACGGACGGCACGGCCCACTCCCAGGGCCGGAACCGCGGGCGCCGTCGCCGTGGCGGCGGCCGGAGCTTCAATACCGCCGGGGAGAACGAGCCCGGCAACATCTCGAACCTGCTGCGCCAGGGGCAGGAGATCATCGCCCAGGTGGTCAAGGAACCCATTTCGCTCAAGAGCGCCCGGATCACCTCGCACATCTCCATCCCCGGCCGCCTGGCCGTTTTCCTGCCCACTTTCAACCGGATCGGCGTTTCCCGCAAGATCCGCACCGACCATGAACGCCGCCGGCTTCGCCAGACGGTCATCAGCCACATGGCCGGTCGCCAGGGCGGCTTCATCATCCGGACCGCCGCGGAAGGGTGCTCGGAGAACGACCTGATCCAGGACGTGGAATTCCTGCTGAGCACCTGGCAGGACATCCAGGAACGAAACGTCTCGGAAAAGGCCCCCGCCCTCCTCTACGAGGAACCGGGCCTGGTGGAGCGGATCCTCCGCGACCGCCTCGACGAGACCGTGCAGACCATCTGGATCGACGACGAGTCCCACTTCGCCGCCACCCTCTCCTTCATGGAGCGCTTCATGCCCTCCATGCTGAGCCGGGTCAAGCTGTTCAACCGGGAACAGTCCCTCTTCGAGTTCTTCAACATCATCTCCGAGGTCCAGAAGGCCATGCGCCAGAAGGTCTGGCTGCGTTCCGGCGGCTTCATCGTCATCAACCACGCCGAGGCGCTGGTGGCCATCGACGTCAACACCGGCCGCTACGTCGGCAAGAACAGCAACTTCGAGGAGACCATCACGCGGACCAACCTCGACGCCGCCAAGGAGATCGTGCGCCAGATCCGCCTGCGCAACCTCGGCGGGATCATCGTCATGGACTTCATCGACATGCAGGACAAGCTGGGCCGCAAGAAGGTCATGGACGTCCTCATGCAGGAGCTGCGCAAGGACAAGTCGCCGTCGAAAGTGCTTTCATTCAACGATTTCGGTCTGGTGGCCATGACGCGCAAGCGCACCGCCGGCGCCCTGGAGAAGAACCTCTCCGACCCGTGCCCCTGCTGCGACGGGAACGGCTTCGTCAAGTCCGTCTCCTCCACCTGCTTCGACATCTACGCCTCGGCCGACCGGATGCGCGGCACCCTGCGGGGTCACAACATCGTCCTGCGGGCCAACACCGAGGTCATCCGGGCCCTCAAGGGAGAGAACGTCCAGGTGGTGGAGGAGTTGCGGATCCTCTGCGGCCAGGACGTCATCCTCGTCCCCGACCCGCTCATGCCTTCCCAGGCCTTCGAGCTGACGGCAGACTGACCGGTCGGGCCCGAAACCCGTCGGAAAACGAAACGCGGCGCCACTCCGGCGCCGCGATTTTTTTTCGGGGGGAGCTTCACGCCAAGCCGCCAAGGCGCAAAGAGGGATGCGGATCGGGATAAGCAAATGGAATGGAATTGCGGCGGAGGTCGTTTTTGTTCCTGGGAAGGAAAAACCAGTTGGGGAAACTGCCGGGCCGATGGATGCAATCTGGTGGCCAACCTATTAATAAAATCATCGGATCTTCGATTTGCCGGCTCGACTCTCTTCTCCTTGGCGGCTTTGCGGCTTGGCGTGAGAGAATCCGGCTCACGCAAAGCCGCCGGGGGCGTCAGTCGCCCCGGCAGACGTAGATGGCCTCAGCCACCGAAGGTTCCAGGGCGATCTGGGTTTCTTCGACCTTGATCACCACCGCGGGCGAGCGCTGGAGCAGCGTGAGGTGGATGCCGGGGTAAATGCCGAAAGAATATAATTTTTTTATACGATCGTAATTGCGGGAGGCGATGTAGGAAACCGGTGCGCTCTTGCCCACCGCCAGCATGGGGAGGGTCGTGACGATGGCTTCCACCGATTCGCGGGCCTGGCGGCAGCAGTCCCCGGGGGGGATGGGCAGGCCGTGGGGGCACTGGGTGGGGTGGCCGAGCAGGGTGCAGATGGAATCCACGATGCCCGGCGTCAGGGAGTGCTCGAACGAACAGGCCTCGTCCTCGGAGGCGGACTCCTCGAAGTTCATGACGTCCTTGAGCAGGCGCTCGGCCAGGCGATGCCGCCGCATGACGCCCCGGGCGGTGGCCTCCCCCCGGGGGGTCAGCACGACGTCGGTCCCTTCCCGGGCGACGAGACCCAGGCCGGCCAGGGCTTGGAGGTGCCCGTTGAGAAACATGTCCGGGTACCGCTTGCGCAGCTCCTCCAGGGAACTGACTCCTTCTTCCCGCTCCGTCCACACGGCTTCCAGGATTTCGTCGTAAAGCTGGTTTTCGTCCATGACAGACCTCCTCGGGCGGACCGCGGCCGTCCGGATTTTATAAGGACGCTCGGGGCGGGCCCGGGGATTCGGCCCGCGGGAAGGCCTCCCTGACCAGTTCCGCCAGCAGCGTCCACCCGCCCGGCGGAAGCAGAACATCGAAGAAGCCCTCCTCTTCCGGCTGCGCGCCCACGGCCACGGAAAGGCCGCCGGTTTCCCGGGCCAGGCGGCACAGGCCGGCCTCGTCGGCCCCGTGGCCGACGGCCAGCAGCGCGCGGTGGAGATGGTCCGGGCCGGCGCCCCGCCGGTACAGTTCGACCTTGTGCTCGGCCGTGGTGCGGATCGGTTCCTCGGCCCCGGCGAATCGCCCGTCCTGCCACAAGGACACGTTGGCCTCCAGAAAGGCCGGCGCCCACGGTTGCCCGGTCAGCCGCCGGATTTCGTCCGGCAGCTGGCGCAGGACGATGTCGAAGCCGAGGCTGGCCACGCCCGCGGGCATGACCGCGGCGATTTCCACCAGGGCCGCGGCGGCGTCGGGGCGCAGCCCCCGCCAGGCGGCGCCCAGCGA
>CAYTBK010000179.1:0-7061 GCA_964436005.1 uncultured Acidobacteriota bacterium | reverse complement strand
TAGGGATGGTGTTCAAAACTCCGTGCCGTCCCCAATGGCGTGAAGGCTGGTGAAGCAGAACAATCAGGTCATGAAGAAACAAGCCGAACTGGGACTGAATCTGAGCACGAGGCGCACGCGCAAGGCCGTGTTCCTGGACGAGATGGAGCTGGTGGTGCCGTGGCGCGAACTCATCGCGTTGATCGCAGCGGCCTCGCCTGTAGCCAGCACGGGGCGTCCGCCCTTTGCGCACGAGACCATGCTGCGCATTCATTTTTTGCAACAGTGGTTCGGCCTGTCGGACCTGGCCATGGAAGAGGCTCTGTTCGAGACGCCGCTGTACCGCGACTTCGCGGGCCTCTCCAGCGCCCAGCGCATTCCGGATCGCGTGAGCATTCTGCGCTTTCGCCACCTGCTCGAAGAGCACCAGCTCAGCATTCAGATATTGGCTACTGTCAACAGCACGCTGGCCGCCAAGGGCCTGCTGCTCAAGAGCGGCACAGCTATCGACGCCACCTTGATTGCGGCACCCAGCTCGACCAAGAACGCCACTGGCGAGCGTGACCCGGAGATGCACCAAGTGAAGAAGGGCAACCAATGGCACTTCGGAATGAAAGCACACGTCGGCGTAGACGCCGACTCGGGTCTGGTTCATACAGTGGTGGGCACAGCGGCCAACGTCAATGACGTGACGAAGGCCAGCGCGCTGGTGCACGGTGAAGAAACCGATGTGTTCGCCGACGCGGGCTACCAGGGTGTGGCCAAGCGCGAAGAGACGCAGGGCATCAAGGCCAACTGGCACGTGGCCATGCGCCCGGGCAAGCGCAAAGCGTTGGACAAAAGTACGCCCATGGGCGCGATCATGGACAAGCTTGAGCATGTGAAGGCGCGCATCCGAGCCAAGGTGGAGCACCCGTTTCGTGTGATCAAGCGCCAGTTCGGGTTTGTGAAGGTGCGCTACCGAGGGCTGATGAAGAACACGGCGCAACTGCACACACTGTTCGCGCTCTCCAATCTCTGGATGGCGCGGCATCGGCTTTTGCAGAGGGCGCAGGGATGAGTGCGCCTGCAGCGCGCCCAAGGGCCTCGATGGAGTCTCAAAAGGCCGAAAAATCGACCTCAGTGGCATTGAAATCGATCAAAACGGGCGCGGCAGTTTCATGTCGCAAGATTCATGCGTTCACCGAGCTTCGCTGCGCCGGTTTTGAACACCATCCTTAACAATCACTGGGCTTTCGCATACCTATATAGGAGACAACCGTGAACCCCCTTGTATTTGCCCTACCGATATTTTTTATCGCCATCGCCTTCGAGGTCTGGCTGCTGCACCGCAAGAAAAAACTGGCGCTGTATGACCTGGCCGATGCGCTGACCAGCGCCCACATGGGCATCTTCATGCTCATCTTCTCGGTGTTCATCAATGTGGCCGTGTACACCGTGGTGTACGACAACTTCCGTCTGGCCGAGTGGCCCATGGACTCCATCGTGCTGTGGGTTTTGGCGCTGTTGTTCTACGACTTTTGCTACTACTGGGTGCACCGCCTGGGGCACGAGGTCAGCTTTCTCTGGGCCTCGCACATCGTGCACCACTCGTCCGAGTACTACAACCTGAGCACCGCCCTGCGCCAAACGGCCTCCGGCAAAGCTGTGGTGTGGATTTTTTACCTGCCCATGGCGCTGATGGGCGTGCCGCCCAAGATGTTCGTCATCGTCGGCCTGATCGACCTGCTGTACCAGTTCTGGGTGCACACCGAGCTGGTGGGCCGCATGGGCTGGTTTGACCGCGTGTTTGTGTCCCCTTCCAACCACCGCGTGCACCACGGCCAGAACGATTACTGCATCGACAAAAACTACGGTGGCCTGCTGGTCATCTGGGATCGCATGTTTGGCACCTTTGCCGAAGAGCGCGTGGGCGAAAAAATCACCTACGGTGTGCGCAAGCCGCTGCAGAGCTACAACATCTTGTGGGGCAACCTGCACTACTACGTGGACTTGTGGAAGCTGGCTGGCCAGACCAAAGGCTGGCGCGCCAAGCTGGGCGTGTGGATGGCCCCACCCGGCGGCTGGACAGACCAGCCCATTGAGCACTTTGACGAGAAAAACTTCACCCGCTTCGCCCCCAGTTCCACGCTGCGTGGCTACGCGGCGGCTCAATCGGCTGTGCTGCTGATTTTTGCGGTGCACTGCATCGCCGGTGCGGGCAACCTGCCGCTGGCGCAGGGCCTGGGCTACGGCGTACTGCTGGGCCTGAGCTACATGAGCATCGGCCTGATGCTGCAAGGCACCAGCTGGGCGCGCTCGCTGGAACTGGTGCGCGTACTGGGCATGGGCGCGGGCCTGGCGGCTTCCGCCAACTGGTTTGGTTTTGACATGCCCATGGCGGCTCGCGCTGCGGGCGTGCTGTGGGCGCTGACCAGCGCATTCTTCCTGATGCGTCAGGGTAAACAAACTTCTATGGGAGTCGCTGCATGAACGCCGACGCACTATCTGACCTGATTCTCGCGCTGGTATGCGCCTACCTGGGCTGGAGCGCAGGCCGCCAGCGGGCCGCCTGGACGGGCGGCATGTTGATCTTGGGCATCGCCTCCACCTTGGGCGTGCTGCGCTTCAGCGAGGTGCCCTGGGCCCTGGGGCCACACAAGTTCATGAGCGTGTTCTCGGCCTGTGTGTCGTTCACGCTGTTTGCCATCGCGCTGCGCTGGCCGTTCTCGCCTACATCCACCCGCATGGCTGCCGCCGGGCGCTTTATCGTGCTGGTGGGTGGCTTTGGCGTGTCGGCGGCGCTCACCGTCGCTCCCTGGTGGGGCCAAGCCTTGCCGGGCCTGAGCATCATCCTGATCGTGGCCACCATGCTGCAGCGCAAGTCGCTGGTGGGCATTCTGGGTGCGCTGTCGTTGGTGGGTGGTTTTGCGGTGTTTGCTGCGGTCAAGCCCGATGTGCTGCTGGCCGGCATGTTCAACAAGGTGCAGGCGCTGCATTACCTGCTGGCCATTGGTTTGCTGCTGCTGTCGCGCGTGAAGCTGGACAAAGATCTGTAAGCTCAACCCATGAAACTCCTGGTCTTCGCAGGCAGCACCCGCCTGAACTCGTACAACCGCCAACTCGCCCGCGTGGCCGCCAACATGGCCCGCGCGGCCGGGGCGGAGGTCTCGCACATCGAGCTGGCGGACTTTGACATCCCGCTCTACAACGCCGACCTCGAATCCCGCGGCACCCCTGCCGACGTGATTCGGCTCAAAGAGTTGATGGACGCGCACCCCGCCTGGCTGATTTGCTCCCCTGAGTACAACGGCAGCTACACCGGCTTGCTCAAAAACACGCTCGACTGGGCCAGCAGCCCGGTCAAGGGCCATGCCGTGTGGAGCAATGGCGACAAGCCGTTTGCGGGCAAGGTGGTGGGCTTGCTCAGTGCCTCCGGTGGTGCCATGGGCGGCTTGCGTTCGCTCAACACCTTGCAGCCCATGCTGATGAACCTGCAGTGCTGGGTCAACCCGGTGCAGTACGCACTGGGCCGAGCTGGCGAGGCGTTTGATGGCGAGGGCGAGCTGCACTCCCCGGCGCAGTACAACGGCGTACGCGCGGTGGTGGACAAGACGCTGTGGGCGGCGGCCAAGCTGAACGCCGCCTGAGCGCCGACCAGGACTATCTGCGTCAATTTTGAGAGGCTTTTTGGCCTCTAGCCCGCATAGATACTGCGCAAGCAGCTATGAAATGTGTAGCAACTTGCGCCAACCGATAAGCCCCTATGGCTGATTGGAGTGCTTCAAACCCACACTCCATTCCGCCAGCATGGCTGCCCCTACCGTCTGAAAGGCGGGGGTGCCGTGCAGGTGCTGCCGCAGCTCCTGCGCCGCACGCAACACACCCTGCGCCACCGCCCCCAGCAGCTCCCTGGCCCGCGCCTCGGTCATGTTGCAGTGGGTGCGGGCAAAGGCCAGCAGCGCCTTCGCAGCGGGCCAGCGCTTGCTGCCGCCCAGGGTGAGCGCCAGGATATCCGCAGGCTTGTACGCGGTGGTGGTCACCAGGTCGTAGATCGGGGCCAGGCGGACTTCGCTTTCGGCATCGTCATACAGCACCCCAAAATTCTTCAGATGCGCATCGCCATTTTTCAGGGCGCACGACAAGGCCAGCGCTTTGAAAAATTGCGCCAGCGCGGGCCGCACCTGTTCGGGCGACACAAAATCACGAATGCGCCTGGTAACGCCTTCGTACGAGCCATCGTATTTCTGGCTGGCGGTTTTGCCGTTGAGCACGCAAAAGTCTTCAAACCCCAGGTACACCCCGTCGCGCAGATCAAAGCGCTCCACCAGCAAAAATTGGCCGCCGCTGGATAGCGCACAGGTCGGCACTGCCAGCCCCGCATGCAGGGCCGCCCGCATGCAAAAGTATTCGTTCTCGGCCAGGCGGGGGTAGTCGTCCGTCCAGGCTTTGACGATGTGCGTCGCCCCCCGGTGCGAGAGTCGGCTCAGGGCCGCACTGTCGCGCACCAACACCTTGGGCATGGCCCCCGAGATGCCGGAATGCACGGCGTAGCGGGCCAGCAGGCTGTCAAACAAGCCTTCCGCGCCATCGTGGGCCAGCAGGTCGGTCAAGTTTTCGGTGGGCACCTCGGGTGCGGCCTCGCCCGGCCGGGCAAAGCGCAGCCGCCCGATTTGCGATTGCCCCACCACCTGCAGCAAGGCCAGCGCATCAAAGTGGGGAATGACTTTGCTGAACTCTTTGCGCAGGCGCTCGGCCAGCGCACCCTCGGGCAAGTTCATGTCAAACACCGGATGCAGCACTTTGGTGGCCGAGGCGTACTGCTCGGGCACCACGGGCATGCTTAAGGACACGGCACACGGCGGCTGGCACTGCGCGTCGTAGCCAAACTGGTATCTGTCCGCATCAGACTCCGGCCTGAACAAGCGCCCCGCCAACTGCGGGCCGACGTAAACGTTAAGCACGCTGCTGCTCCTTCAGAAGCTGCTGCAAGGTGGGCCGCCGCGTCTTTTCCTGCGCCACCAGTTCCAGCCCCAGCGCCGCGCACAGCGACAGCACTTTGCGGATGCCGATCTCGGGCACCGTGCCGTTTTCAATGCCCGAAATGGTGGCGCGGCTCATCCCCAGTTGCTGCCCCAGACTGGCTTGCGACAGCTTGCGGCTTTTGCGCGCCAGGCAGATGTGTTGACCGATTTTGTCCAGATCCATATGCATCCTATGCAGTGCAATTCATCACCATTTAGATAACATGCATTGTATGAGATGCAAAACAATGGTCAACCACACCGTTGTCGCTGCCTGTGTCGGTGCTTCTATACGCTGTCTGTTGCCACCCGCTGCAACAAGCCCGCATCCACCACCGCAATCTGCCGGTAGGTGATGCGAATCAGCCCCTCGTCGGCCAGCCGGCGCAGCTCTTTGTTGACGATGGGGCGGGTGTAGCCCAGCATATCGGCCAGCTCGCTTTGCGACACGCTCACGCACCAGTCGGGCTGCGCGCTGCCCGGCGGGCGGAGGTCTTCCATCACTTGCAGAATGATGCGGGCACAGCGCTGGCGCAGCGGCAACAGCGCCATGTCGGCCAGCTCCTGGTAGAGCTGGCGGTTGCGGGCATACAGCAGGGTGTGGATGGCCGCGCCAAAGGCGGGCACGCGCTGCATCAGTTGCACAAACTGCGCCCCCGGCATCAGCCATAGCGCCGTCTCGGGGCCGGCGCGTGCGTCGTGAATGGCGCTGCCGCCGTCCAGCACAGGCAGCATATTGAACAGTTGCCCGGCGCCCAAGGGCCGCACGATGTGCACCTTGCCCAGCGCGTCGACCAGCCCCACCAGCAAATAGCCCGACAGCACCACGCACACCTGTGGAACCGGGTCGCCATGCTGCTGGTAGGTTTGCTCGACCGCCAGCGCCTTGTAGCTGCCCATGGCCACCAGCGCGGACACCACGGCCTCCCCGACACCGCCAGCCGTGCCAACGCCCGAAGCGGCATCGAGCTGCTGCACCAAAGGCGACTGGCGCAGCACCTGCGCCGCCAGCGTGGCCCAAACACCGGTGCCGCCCGAACCAGCAGATGCTTGCGAAGACTTATTGCGTGGGTTTGTCATTTTTAGAACAGACAGTGTGCCGCCAATTCACAACACTCGCCGTCGGTATGAACAACACATCCGCCCAAAGCGATAACGAGAGAGAGACGCACACATGAGAACCATTATCCGTGGCCTGTTAGGCCTTTTAGCCATCCTGGTGGTGCTGGCCATCGGCCTGTTGCTCTGGGTCAAGGGCCTGGCCAAAGACACCGGCCCCGAAGGCCGCCCCACCTACGGCAGCTACACCTGGGCAGACACCAAGCCACCCCGTGGCGGCCCCACACCCCGTGCCGATGGCTACGTCATGGGCAGCGAAGGGCACGACTTCATCCTGCCGCCCATGCCCCCCGTGCGCAGCACCGACATCCACCGCGCCGACAGTGTGGCCGCCAACAACGCCATTCGCTCCTGCTTCTGGCCCGGCCCCAAACTGCGCCCCGGCTTCTACACCACCGACCCGGACGACTACGGCCTGGAGAACCAGTTGCCCGACACCGGCAACACCTTCAGCACCGCGTGGTTCAAGATTCCTGAGGGCGCAAAAATCGTCATGAAGGGCGACTTCCCCGCCATGCGCCACTGGAGCTACACCACCTACTCCACCAACGGCGTGCCGCGCGACGTGATTGACGACGTGGCCATCGACCCCGATGCCGGCTCCTTCAACCCCTTCCGCCCCGGCGTGGCGCGCGATGCCAAGCCGCGCAAATACGCCGTCGCCATCATGAACGGCGACCCACCCAGCCCCCGCCCCGCCAACACCGTGTACACCCGCGCCCCGGCCATGACCGACATCGGCATGCACATGCGCAACTACGTACCCGACCGCAGCGTGGACTGGGCTGGTGGCGTGGGCGTGCCCCAGGTGGAACTGCACCTGGCCGACGGCAAAGTGCTCACCGGCCAGGAAGCCTGCGATGCCACCGCCGCCCCGCTGCGCGAGAAGCAAGTGCCGCTGCCCATCCCCACCAAAAACTGGGTGGCGCTGACCCGCCTGCCCTGGATGCCCGCCGACCA
>CAYTBK010000178.1:0-7088 GCA_964436005.1 uncultured Acidobacteriota bacterium | reverse complement strand
GCGGCATCGTGGGGGCGCGGTTCTTCTTCTGGCGGAATTCGCACTGGTCCGACCCCGGCGGTTGCGCAGCGTACAGAACGCAACTCATGGAGTTGCGCGCAATCAAGCGGCTTATGTCCATGTATCCAGGTCTGATCCGTCGCGTTCGTCGCGGCGGGTCCGGCTATTCCATTGAAATAGATTTCTAGAGGGGGTGAACCATGGCGATTGTCGGTCGCGCTGCATTGGCGAAGGCGTTGGACGTGAGCGAACGGCGCATCAATCAGTTAGTGCAGGAAGGCATGCCGCGGACGGAACACGGCGCTTATGATTTCGGCGCGTGCGTGTGCTGGTTCGTCCGGTACCAGCGGAAACTTCTGGAAAAGAAAGATTTGACCCACGGCGAAGACGGTTACCGGGAAGGCAAGGCGCGCGTTGTCCGGCTGGACGGCGACCGGAAAGAATTGGAACTGATGCGGTTGCGCGGCGAACTGATCGACCTGGAGTCAGTCCGGGCGATCTGGGAACGGGCGTGCGTCCGCGCGCGGCAAAAAATGATTTCCCTGGTTTCGAAGCAGGCACCTCACCACGTCGGGATAAAGTCCGTTCCGAAGGCGCGGGCGTTGCTGGAATCCCTGGTCAACAGTTCCCTGGAAGCGCTCAGCATGGTGGGGCACGAAGTCCGGCGGGCGGCGCTGAAGGAGGGCTGGATTGCGGGCGCGGCGGCAGGCGACGAAGAAGAAGCGGAGGCGGACAATGAAGCAGGCGAATAACGATTCCGAGTGGAACCCGGCGCGGTTGAACGCAGTCAAGATCCTGGCGCGGTCGTTCCGGCTGGCGGCACCCCCGCCGAAGTTGACGGTTTCCGAATGGGCGGAGAAGCATCGGGTCTTGTCCCGGAAGAGCAGCGCGGAACCCGGCGCTTGGGATTCCAGCAGGGCACCGTACCAGCGCGAAATGATGGACAGCGTGAACGACCCCGCGGTGGAAACGGTGGTCTTCATGACGTCAAGCCAGGTCGGCAAGTCGACCGTCTTGGAGAACGTGATTGCGTACCACATGGACCGCGACCCCGCGCCGATCCTCATGGTTCAACCGACGGTTGAACTCAGCGAGGCGTGGAGCAAAGATCGTTTCGCGCCGATGATCGAAGATTGTCCGCGGTTGCGGCGGCTGGTGGCACCGGCGCGCAGCCGGGACAGCGGCAACACCACGCTGCACAAGCAATACCCCGGCGGATATGTCCAGGTCGTAGGCGCGAACGCACCGGCCGGTCTGGCGGCGCGGCCGATCCGGGTCGTTCTTTGCGACGAAGTGGACAGGTTTCCCGAGTCGGCAGGGACGGAAGGCGATCCCGTCGCGCTGGCGAGGCGGCGCGCCGATACGTTCTGGAACAGGAAGGTGGTCCTCACCAGCACCCCCACGGTTCGCGGCGTCAGCCGCATCGAAAAGGCGTTCCAGGAGTCCGACCAGCGGAAGTTCTTCGTTCCCTGTCCCGCGTGCGGGGCGTTCCAGGTCCTGGCGTGGTCCGGCGTCGTGTGGCCGCGCGACGAAGCGGGGCGCGACATGACCGAGCAGGCGGCCTACAAGTGTTCCGCGTGCGGATACATGATCCAGGAAGAGCAGAAGCAGGCGTTGCTGTCCCGTGGGGAATGGCGCGCGACGGCGACGGCGGCAAGCGCGAAGGTCCGCGGGTTCCACATTTCGGCGCTTTACAGTCCCTGGCGACGATGGGCGGAGCTCGCCGAAGAGTGGGTCCAGGTCCACCGGGACCCCGTCCGGCTGCAAGTGTTCATAAACACGGTGCTAGGCGAATCGTGGGAGGAGCAGGGCGACGCGGTCGAAGCGGATTCCCTGGCGGGCCGCCTCGAGGAGTACGCGGCGGAAGTCCCCCACGGGGTCGGCCTGCTCACGGCGGCGGTCGACGTGCAGAAGGACCGGCTGGAAGTGCAGGTCATGGGGTGGGGCGCGGGCGAGGAGTGCTGGCTCGTCGAATTCCAGCAAATCCACGGCGACCCCGGCGGCGGGGATGTCTGGGAGGAATTGGACGAAGTCCTTTCGCGCAAGTTCCAGCACGAAGGCGGCGCGGAGGTGGCGCTTTCCGCCACGTTCGTCGATTCCGGCGGGCACCACACGGACGAAGTGTACCGGTACTGCACGGGTCGGTCTATGCGGCGGGTCTACGCGTGCAAAGGACAGGCGCGGCCGGGCAGCGAGTTGGTTTCACGGCCCAGCCGGAACAACCGGTTCCGCGCGAGGTTGTTCATGATCGGCACGGACAGCGCCAAGGATGCGATCTTTTCCCGGCTGCGGCTGCGCGAACCCGGTCCAGGTTACATCCACCTTCCATCCTGGACCGAGCGCGAATGGATGGCGCAGTTGACTGCGGAGAAGGCGGTCCGGCGGTACGTCCGCGGCAAGGGTTCGAAACGGGAGTACGTCAAGACGCGGCAGCGCAACGAGGCGTTGGACCTGACGGTCTATTGTCTGGCGGCGCTGCATTCGTTGGGGTCCGTCACGGTCAAGGGCCTTGGCGCGAAGGCGGCGGCGCTGTCGGCCAGCGACGGCGAGCCGAGGCGGCAGGAAGCGGACGGCGCAGTCCAGGCGGCGCGGGAGCCGGTCAAGAAGTGGGATCCATTCCGCGGGCAGGCGGGGCGTAGGAATTGGGTCAACGATTGGTGAAAGTTGCTTGACCGGGGTGGCGGCGCGGCGTACTGCTGCGCCAATTTCTCAAAGGAGGCTTGACATGAAAGCGGTTATCGACGGGAAGCTCTACGACACGGACAAGGCGGAGGAGGTGGCGGGCCACGGCAACGGGTACGCGCGCAGCGATTTCCACTACTGCGAGGAAGTGTTGTACCGCACGGCGAAGGGGAATTGGTTCCTGCAGTACGAAGGCGGCGCGCTGAGCGGGTACGGGGAATCCATCGGGAACGAGCGGCACGGGTCGGCCGGCCTGAGGGCGCTGGACGAAGGCGAAGCGTTCGAATGGCTGCAGCAGCACGGCGAGGTTGACGCGATCCTGGCGCGGTTCCCCGGCCGCGTAGAGGAGGCGTGACCATGGAAGGGTTCGGCGACGTGATCCACGTTTACACAAGGAAGCAGGCGCTGGCAGACGGCGTGCTCATCGACGTGACCGACATGGCGAAGGAGGCGGGTTTCCGCTTGCCTACGGCGGTGACGGCGGCGGTATGGGCCGACGCGGTGGCCTGGGACGGTTCCGAAGAGGAGTACCAGGACGAAAGCGGGCGGCTGTGGGATGTTCTGTTCATGGCGCACCACGCGGCGCGGCGAGCTCCCCAGGGCGAAAACATGGTGCCGTTTTCCTGGCTGCGCATCCCGCGCGGCGGCAACAAGCCGGAGGAAGTAACCGCGTTCCTGCACATCGGACCCGGCGACGATGGCGAACCCGTCTTGACCGTCATGTTTCCCGAAGACGATTAGCGGTTCATCGTTCCACATGCAGCAGCACGCTCGGCACATGCCGGGCGTTTTTCATTTCCGGCCTGCTGCTTCCAGACGTTGTAAAGCGGCGCGGCGTAGTCGGTGAAGTTGTATTTGCTCAATTCTTTAGAGTCTGAATTATTGAGGAAATCGTTGCACCAATTCGCAGCCGTTCCGGTTGAAACTTTCACCCTTTCCGCAATTTCTTCCTGCGTGTGGCAGGCCAGCCACATGGCGAAGGCGGACCCCGCAATGGGTGGAATACGTCCGCGGCAGAAGGTACAACAGGGAAAAGAAAGCCGTCGGTGCGCCGGAAGGAAACAAAAACAGATCGAATCAATGTGGTAATGATTACCGCATTGAACGCACGGCCGAAAAGCACGCGCAAGAATACGGGGTCAGTGAAAAGACGGTGCGGTCCGCCGGCAAGCTGGCCGAAGCGGTCGACGAATAGTGTCAGTTGGTGGCAGTTCGGCGCACTGACACTTTCTTTTTCCGCAAACTGCGCTTTGTCAGTTGGTTGCGGCGGCGGAAACAATAGTGTCGGCAATGTCAGTGCGTTTGTAGTAAGTAAATTTTCGCATCGTCCGTTCGAACCGTCCCGGCGTCCTGGCGGCGACGGTCACGCAGGAACCCCCAGGATGGCCGCTGGCCGTATCCAGGCAGGCAGGCGGGGGAACAGGCGCACCGAAGGCAAGGCGACGCCTGCCGGCGATCCTGGCCGGCGCTGGAGGCATTGGGAAGGCGCGGTCGGTTGTCGTGATTTTGTCGTGTTCGGCAAGTCGGCAGTTTCGCGCGGATCGGCCTTGCTGGCTGATGAGCGGAATACGGTTGCGGCGGTTTCATTGTCGTGATTTTGTCGTGGTTTCTTTCAAATCGTGCCCACTTTTTCCAACTCCGCTCAGCAAAATCCAATTGCACGCTACAAGGATTGAAAAACAGTTACGAAAAGCGCTGTGTTCGCAAGTATAAAAACGAGAAGGGTTTGCATTTCTGCAAACCCTTCTAAATATGGCTGGGAGGCAGGGATTCGAACCCCGATAGACGGATCCAGAGTCCGCCGTCCTACCATTGGACGACCTCCCAAGACGGGGAGAGTATACGACCGGGAATCTTTCCTTGTCAAGCGGCTTTTTTCTCTTCCGGGTGGGATTTCCTGTGCCCACAGGCACAATCCGGGGAAAATTTGGCCAAAAACAAGGAAAAGCCGCCCCGTTTTCCGTATAAAACCGCTTGCAGACACCCCCGGCCTGCCGGCCGGGAACATCAGGCCCGACAAATCTTCCGTTACGAGGGAATCATGAAGCGACTGTCCTTCACGCCTGGCCGCCCACCTGGGTGGATGTTGGTCCTCTTCCTGCTGGCGGCGCCGAGCTTTGCCGCCTCGGCCCAGGCCCCGCCCCCCGCCCTGGCCCCGGCCATCCCCGACGCGGACATGGCCGCCCGCATCGGGGCCGTCCAGGCGGCCGACTATCCTGACGCCGACGTCGTTACGGTGCTGGACCGCACCCATGTCACCATGGAGGAAAACGGCCTCTCGCGCATGCGTTTCCTCCGGGTGGACAAGGTGCTCACCGACGCCGGCGCCTTGCGCGAGTCTGTGCGCAACTTCGACTACGACCCCAAAAGCTCGGACGTCCAGGTGGTGCGCATCCGGATCTGGCACGACGGCCAGTCGACCGAAATCGACCCGGCCACCATACGCGACATCCCGGCCGCCGACTGGGCCATCTTCTGGGGCAACCGCACCAAGGTCGTGCAGCTTCCCCGCCTGAAGAAAGGGGACGCCGTAGAGACCGAACTAGTGCGCAAAGGCTTCGTCCTGGCCCTGCTGGCCGGCGACGACGCGGAACAGCGCTTTATCCCGCCCATGCGGGGCCATTTCTTCGACATCGTGCCCTTCTGGGCCGACCGGCCGGTCAAGGAGAAAACCTACGTACTGGAGATTCCCAGGGGCAAGACCCTGCGTACCCGTTTCTTCAACGGGACGGCAGAGTCCGAGTGCCGGATGGACGGAGAGAAGAACGCCTACCGCTGGACCTGCCGCGACATCGCCCCGCTCGAGCACGAACCGGGCGCCCCCGCCCCCGACGACATCGCCCCCAAACTCATTGTCACCACCACCCTCACCTGGCAGGAGAAGTCGGCCTGGTTCCACAAGGTGAACGAAGACTACGGGTCTTTCGAGGTGACCCCCGACGTGAAGGCCATGGTCGACGGGTTGGTGAAAAATGCCGCCAGCGATGACGAGAAGATCGCCATCCTGACCCACTGGGCCGCCGACAACGTCCGCTACTGCGGTCTCAGCATGGGCAAGGGAGAGGGTTTCACCCTGCACAAGGGGGAGATGACCTTCCAGGACCGCTGCGGCGTCTGCAAGGACAAGGCCGGCATCCTCATCACCATGCTCCGGGCGGCCGGCTTCGAGTCCTACCCCGCCATGACCATGGCCGGTTCCCGGGTGGAGGACATCCCGGCCGACCAGTTCAACCACTGCGTCACGCTGGTCAAGCGCCCGGGCGGCTACCAGCTGCTGGACCCGACCTGGGTGCCCGGCTCCATGGAGCTGTGGTCTTCGCTGGAAAGCGACCAGCAGTACCTCATGGGCGTCCCCGAATCCGCCGACCTCAAGTCGACCCCGCCGGCCAACCCGGCGGAGCACGTCATCCGCTACAACGCCACGCTGGCCCTCGGCGCGGACGGCCTGCTGAAGGGCGACATCTCCCTGACCAGCCTGGGGCTGGGCGACTCTGCGCTAAGGCGGATCCAGAACGCCACCCCGCCAGCCCGGCGTGCGTCCTGGGTGGGATCCATCCTCGCCGGGATCCACCCGGCCATGGAATGCCTGTCCTGGAAGACCACCCCGGTGGAAGACCTCGGCCAGTCCATGCGCGTGGACATCTCGTTCCGGTGCCCGTCATTCGCCCAACCTGGCGAAAAGACGCTGCGCATGCGTTCCCCTGCCCTGGCCCAACTGCTCAGCGACCGCGGCTCGGCCTTCTTCCTCACGATGCGCACCGACAAGCCCGAGCGCAAAGCCCCCTTCGCCCTCCGCAACCCCGGAACGTGGGAATGGGAAGAGTCGGTGGCGCTGCCACCCGGCTACCAGCTCGCCAAGCCCCCGGACGAGATCGCCCTGGACGGGCCGGCCGCCTCGCTGAAGCGCACCGTTACGGTCAAGCCGGGCGGATTTGTCGTCACCCAGCGCCTGATCATCAAGAAGAAGCTGGTCGCCCCCAGCGAGTACGGCAACCTCAAGCAGGTTCTGGACGCAGTCCGCAAGGAACGAAACCGCGTCTTCACCATTTCGTCGGAAGGTGGAATATGAGAAGCAAGATCATCCTGGCGGGCCTCCTCATCCTGGTTCTGACAGCAACGGCCGCCGCCGACGTCCCCGGCTGGGACGTCGAAGTCCTTCGTTCCGAAAAAGTCTTCACCCTGCAAGCGGACGGGTCCTGGGAAGCGATAGTCACCGAAGTGCGCAAAGTATTGACCCATCAGGCCTTGAACGTTTACCTGGGGGAAACCGTCATCCCTTTCCGCGAAGGCATCCAGGAAGTCGAGATCCTGAACGCCCAGACCATACTTCCGGATGGCCGGAAGGTCTCCCTGCCGGCGAACGCCCGGATCGTCATCACCCCGCCGGAAGCCGTGTCCCAGCCGGC
>CAYTBK010000177.1:0-7155 GCA_964436005.1 uncultured Acidobacteriota bacterium | reverse complement strand
CTCCACGCCTTTCGCTTCGCACGCCTCGCCTTCGGCGGAGGTTGAGGCCGATATCGGGTCCGAGTAATGGCGGCCTTTCTGTGCGGCGCCGAACCGGCTTGAAGTTCTGAAAAAAAAGTGCTTCAAGGAAAACTTGGCTCCCGGAATTGCTGAATCCGCAATCTTGACCGGCAGAGCCGGGGCTACTTCCCAAACGGCTCCCGCCATGGACTCGGCAACCGTGAAGACCAGGAAATTTTCAACAAAATGTGCGACTTGCCGACGCTTGTACTGCATGCTGCCATCTTCGGGCGTCGGGCTGTCCCCCTTCTCAAACCCATTCGACCAATCTTTTGCAGAATTCTTTCCGAGACCTCTTTCTATTCTTTGCACAGTTCTCCATCCTTCCCGCGGAAAAGCCGGAGGTGAAGAACGTCGCAAAGAAATTACAACAAAATCATAAAAAGCGTAATAAAAATATAAATTAGAATTGATCTTGCCGGCCGGAACAGGTGCTGGGGGCATGCGAAATTGGCCAGAACCGGCTGCATGGGTGTCCATTGCAGGGCGTTTGGAAACACAGTATATTGAGCAATACTCATCGGGCGCGAGAGGCTATGCGAGGGGCATGTTTTCCTGCCCGAACTAGCAAAGAAACACTATGAATTGAAGAAGTTCACTGCTACGCTCGGGATATGGGATTGTCGAAGAGAGATGCGGCGCCGTCCGGGCGTGTCCGCCAACAACCATTGTTGTAGGACAGAAATGGGCTAAGGGATATGGAAAATAGGAGGCGGCGTTGATCAATCATTCCGAAAAAACCCGCCCAAACTGCGAAACAGAAGCGGAGGGCGCGGACCCGGTCGAAATACCCGTCGACGGGATCCTTGACTTGCACACCTTTCGGCCAGGGGAAGTCAAGGAGTTGCTGCCGGAGTACATTCGGATCTGCCGGGAAAAGGGCATCCTCGACCTGCGCATCATCCATGGAAAGGGCACGGGTACCCTTTGCCGGCACGTGCAGGCCATCCTCGGAAGGCTGCCCGAGGTGGCGGATTTCCGGCTGGGTGACGAAACGTCTGGAGGCTGGGGCGCCACTTTGGTCAGACTGCGCCCTCTCGGGCAGGCTTCAGAATAGGGTATTCCGTTTCCTGATCATGAATATCCTCCGGGCGTTGCCGTTCGTCGTGTTTCATCCCGGGTTCAATATGGACGACAGCCGCGGGCGGCCTTGCCGCCGCTTTCCCTAAAAGAAGTTCCTGGGCGAAAGGAAGGCGGTAACGCCGATCTTCAGCCACTTGTGGACAGCCAACGACTTTCGGCCTGGCCATCCCCCACGATCGATAGATGAATACCGAAACCGGTCAGGCGACGATGACGGCGAAAAACTCCAGGGGTTCCGGGCCCGGGTTCTCGATGCCGTGCGCATGACCTTTCCAGGTGAACATCACGTCGCCCGGGCCGACCTCGGTCCGGACGTCGTCGTCCCAGTAGATGGCCTTGCCCGACAGCACCATGTAGACTTCCTCGTCGCCGGTGTGGGTGTGTCGCCCGATGACGGTGCCCGGATCCAGAGTGAGCCTTCCGGCCATGCGGAAGGCGCTGCCGTCGGGTGCGTTACCGCGCAGGAGGGGATAGCGGCCGCAGAAGGCTCCCTGGCCGCCGTGCAGGTTCTCTTTCTTGACGCAGACGCTTTCTTTCATCCGCCAAATCATGGTTCCTCCTTGTTAATCGTAGGACGCGGCCGCCAGAGCCAAGGGCAGTCTGCCGGCCGTCAGTATCGGAAAAACTTCTTCAGGTCCGAGAAAAGTTCGCCCGGAGCGCTGCGGTAGAGGCGCATCCTGGCCAGGCCCATCTTCGCCGCGCGGAACAGGTTCTTGTTGTGGGCGTGGAAGACCGCCTTGACCTGCTTTTCCAGGGCCAGGAAGGCCGCTGGTTCCATGCCGTCGGTCTGAACGGCAGGGTCTTTCTTGTAATAATGGATCGGTTCCGTGGAAAAATAATCCTGGCGGGTCATCACCGGCTTCACCAGGCCACGGCGGATGCCCTCCTCGAACAGGGCCGTGCCGGGGTACGGTTGGTACACGCCCAAAACGGCCACATGGGGCCGCGTCTCGCGCAGGATGTCCAGGGTGGCGGCCACGTCGTCGGCCGTCTCCCCGGGCAGGCCCATCATGAAGTAGCCGGTCCAGTGGATCCCCGAGCGGCGCAGCACGGCGGCCGCCTCGCGGATTTCCCGGACCGTGATGCGCTTGTTCATGTTGGCCAGCACTCGATCGGAGCCGCTCTCGATGCCCACCTTGATGAAGTTGCAGCCGGACCGGCGCATGCGACGGAGAAGTTCGGCATCCACTCCGTTGACCCGGGTGTTGCACTCCCAGCCAACCCGCAGGCGGTCGGTGTCCAGTCGGTCGCAGAACTCCTGCACGCGTTTCCGGTGGATGGCGAAGGAGTCGTCCTTGAGGGCGAATTGGGCGGTGCCGAAGCGCTCCCTCACCAGGCGCATCTCGGCCACCACGTCTTCGAGAGGCCGATAGCGCACGCGGCGGGTCTCCGTGGCGCAAAAACCGCAGTTGTAGGGACAGCCACGGCTGGTCATGACCAGGCCCAGGTCCTCGCCGGTATAGGTGCCGCCCAGCCGCAGCAGGGTGCGGTCAGGCCCGCGCCCTTCGGGGCATTCCCCTGACGGCGGGCGGGGAAGGTTGTGTCGCAGATCGCTCCCGTCTCTCCAGGAAAGGCCGGCCACCTGGCCCGGATGGAAGTTGCCGGCGGACATGGCGTCCAGCAGGCTGGTCAACGCTGGCTCCCCTTCGCCGCGGATGAAGAAGTCCGCTTCCGGGCAGTTGGCGAAGGCCTCTTCCGCGGCGACTCGGACGTGGGGGCCGCCCAGAGCGATTCTGGTCCGGGGGGAGGCTTTCCGGACGATCTCGGCCACCCGGAGGACCGAGGCGAAATAGTCGGTATAGGCGCCGATGCCCACCAGATCGGGAGCGAAGTCCCGCACGGCCCGCTCGATCTCGGCCCAGGCCGGATGGTCCATGCGCTGCAGGGCCTCGAGGTACCTGGGGTAGCGGTCGGCCATGCCGTAGAAGTCGGCCGAGTCGGGCGCCTCGTTGAAGTCGGCATCCAGCAGGCGCACGTCGTGGCCGGCGTCGCGCACCGCGGTGGCGATGCAGAGAAGCCCGTAGGGGAAGTAGCGGTTGTACAGGCCCAGTAGACGATAGAAGGGCGGGGCGATCAGCAGGGCTTTCATGGCCGGCTCAGGTGAGCTTCTTGCGTATCTTGTTGGCGATCTTCCGCTCCAGTCGCACTTCGCTGCGCTTGCGCTTCTTGTCTTCCATCATGGAAGTGAGTTTCTTGAAGCATTCGGGGCAGTGGGTGGGGACGACGTAGGTGTCCGGCCCGAGGTAGGAGGGGTCGAACTTCACCCACTCGGTGACGAGCTTGAGCTTCCCGCAGGAGTTGCAGATGTGCACCGCGCTGTAGACGGGATGCTGCATGACGTTCAGTTTCGGCATCGCTTTGATTCCTGCCAGTAGCTTTCCAGTTCGGCCAACTCGCAGTCCGCCATGGTCTTGCCCGATTCCCTGACCTTGTGCTCGACGAAGCGGAACCGTTCGCGGAATTTCAGGTTGGACGCCTTGAGGGCGGTTTCCGGATCCACCTGGGCGAAGCGGCTGAGGTTGACCACGGCGAAGAACAGGTCGCCGACCTCTTCCTTGACCCCCTCCAGGGTGCCCTTCCGGAGGGCCTCCTCCACTTCGCCCAGTTCCTCGCGGATCTTGTCCAGTACGCCGCTGACGTCGTCCCAGTCGTAGCCGGCCCGGGCGGCCCGCAGGCCCATCTGGTGGGCCTCGTGCAGGGCCGGCATGGAAGGCGGGATGCCGTCCAGGATGGACTCGCCTGCCCGGCCCTTTTCGGCTTTCTCTTCTTTCTTGATGGCGTCCCAGTTGGCCAGGACCTCCCGGCTGTCGGCCACCACGACGTCGCCGAACACGTGCGGGTGCCGCCGCAGGATCTTGCGGTGAATGGCGTCGACGACGTCCTGCATGGCGAACTCGCCGTTCTCCTGGGCGATGCGGGCGTGGAAGACAATCTGCAGGAGGAGGTCGCCGAGTTCCTCGCACAGTTCGCGGGAGTCGGCGGAGTCGAGGGCGTGCAGCACCTCGTAGCATTCCTCGACCAACATGGGCTTGAGGGTTTCCCTCGTCTGCTCCCGGTCCCACGGACAGCCGCCGGGCTCTCGCAGGCGGGCCATCACGTCGAGAAGCTTGTCGATGTCGGTCACGCGCACCCCCAGAAATCAGCGCGCCATCTTAGCATATTCGCACGCCGGTGCACCAATAGAATGTGAGTTCTGGGCGATGGCCGGGGAACGGTGAAAACCTTTCCGCGTCTTTTCAAATCGAAATCCCGACGGCCAAGGATCCGGTGCGCAGGCGGCCTTTGCGTCGCCGGTGGCGGTTCACTCCGGGTGCTTGTACGGAACCGAAAAACAACTTGAACAGTCCGTGGCGATGGGATACGCTGTGTTTTCGCAACACGGCAATTTTTTATCAAGGACACATCTCATGAGAAACAAAACGGCTCCTTCTTCCTGCCGGTGCACCGGCAGGCCTCGGCGGCGGGCGGTTATGGGCCTGCCGGCCGCCCTGCTTCTGCTCACGTTGTCCTTCGCCCCGCTGCAGGCCGGGGAAAATGTGAAATCGAAATTCCTCGAGCCGGCGGACATGATCCGGATGATGACGGAATCCAAGACGACGTACGAGATCAATCCACTCGACAAGCTGGACGAGGAGACCCGGAAGCACATGCTGGAAACCCTCTACCCTGAGGCGGCTCCCTATATCGCCTACCCCCTGGTGAAGCGAAACGGGAAGGGCGAAGCCTCGATTCGCCAGTTTCCGTTCCACCCCAAGGCCTGGGAGCTCATTCAACTAGCCGAAACACCCTACCAGGAAGAAAAGTACGATGAGGCGATGATACTCTACCAGAAGGCGGTGGAGATTTCCCCCGACTGCTACCTCGCCTACCACTACCTGGGCGAATGTTACCAGTTCCAGGGAAATTCCCCCAAGGCCATCGAGTGCTACGACAAAGCCTTGAAAATCAACCCGTATGACTACCAGGTCTATTATTTCAAAGGCGAATGCCTGCTTCTGGCTGGTCAGGGCGACGAGGCCATGAAGAACCTCATTCACGCCCTGGCCCTCAAGCCGAGGCACGAAAACATCATGATCGTGCTGCGGAAGGTCGCCGACCGCGTCGGATTCAAGCTGCAGGAAGACATCTTCCGCCCTCGCTGCCTGGTCCGGCGGGCCAGTGAAAAGGGGGCGGTACAGATTTACGTCGATACGGAAGGCCCTGGCAAGGATTGGATGATCTACGCCATCGGCAAGGCCCTGTGGCTGGGGGAACCGAAGCACCGCCAGGAGTTGACGGGCAAGAAGGATGTGGTTTGGTCGACGACGGAGGAACGGGAGTGTGTGGCGGCGCTGTTGGCTGCCTATCTCCATGGGGTGGAGAAGAAAGGGGAGCCTAAAGTCGCTGAATTCGAACGGTTGGCGGAAATACTCAAGGAAGGTTATTTCAACGAGATGTTGCAATATGAGATCGGATCCCGGGTCTATCCCAATATCATGACCATGCAGCCCGCGGAATCCGTCGCCCGGATGGAGGAGTACATCAAACGCTACGTGGTGGTGATGCCGGGAGGAAAACCCGCCGAAAAATGAGGGCGTGGGGCAACGCTTCGGAGAGCTTCCGCGGCTGTCCAGTATTCGTTTGTAAGGAATTGCTTTTCTTGCTAATGTTTGCTTCGGCCTCATCACTTTCGGCGCAGGGCCACGGGTTTCTCGCTGAGGGTGCCCCAGACAAACCGCATCGCCTACTGCGTCGAAAAAAAACGACCGGGGTGAGGCCGGCTGGCCGAAAACCGTGGGATCGCCGTTCTTGGGCCGATATTTTGGAAGTCAACAATAGATTTCTTTGTGCTTCCAGCAAAATGCATGAGCTCGATGGCTTGCGGTTACCTTTCCTGGAATAGTTGCCGGGGAGGCGGGCCGGAAACGGTTGACACCGCAGGACACCCATGGCCTTCGGCAAATGTGGTCGGACGGTGCCCCATCGGCGAGCAATCGGGTGGGTGTCCACAAGACGGTCTGAAAAAGGGTGGGTGTCCATAAGATGGCTGCAGGCACGGCCTCTTTCCGGTTTGGGCCCAACGCGTCATGCGTAATCGAGATCGGTGACGGTTTTCCCCGGACCTTCACGTTATCGCGTCTTCGCGTGAGGCTATGGATCTTTCCTTGGACCTTCGGGTCTCGCGTCTTCGCGTGAGAGTCTGAGCCTCCCCCGGGGCCTTCGGGTCCTGCTCCTATGCGTCTTCGATGCCCTTCACGGCCTGAGCCCCGGCGAGAGGCTATGGCTTCGCCGGGGCCTTTCCGCCGGACGCGCGCAGACGTTCAGCCAGGCCGGAGGCGCGGCGCGTGGGGCGGTTCACGGCGGCCTCGAAGGCTTCCCGGCCGGTCCACACCTCCACCTGGTTGCGGGCCCGGGTGATGCCCGTGTAGAGGAGTTCGCGGGTCAGCAGAGGCGCCTCGTGGCCGGAGAGCAGCAGGGCGACGCGGTCGAAGCCCGAACCCTGGGCCTTGTGCACCGTCATGGCGTAGGCGGCCTCGTGCTCGGGCAGGTGGGCGGGGTCGAAGGCGCGGAACTCGCCCGGCCGCGCGGGGTCGGGGAAGTGCACCCGGATGCCGTCGCCTTCCGGGCGGCAGAGGCCGATGTCCCCGTTGAAAAGGCCCAGAGAATAGTCGTTGGTCGTGACCAGCAGGGGCAGGCCCGGGGCGAAGCGGTCCTTGGTCCCCAGCAGTCGCCGCACGGCGGCGTTGACCGTCTCCACCCCGCAGATCCCTTTCCGGAAGGCGCACAGGAGGCGGAAGCGGTCCAGGGCGGCGAAGGCCTCTGGCAGGCTGATCGCCGGGTCGGCTGCCTCCCGGAAGCGGTCCAGGCCTGGGCAGCAGGACAGGCGGTACGCAAGGTCGCCGTAGTCGGCGGGGGCGTCCTCCCGCGAGACCCCGGCCGCGTCCCGGCCGGTCAGCACGGCCCAGGCCCCGGCGGCTTCGCCGGCGTTCACAGCGTCCTTGAGCCGGCAGATGCCGCTGCCGGCGGGGAAAC
>CAYTBK010000176.1:0-7177 GCA_964436005.1 uncultured Acidobacteriota bacterium | reverse complement strand
TGATAATGCCGAAGGGAGGGCGGAGCATGGCGCACGAGGCGGAAGCATCCCGATGGGCGTTGCGGCGGAAAGCGTCCGTAGCCGTTGGCGGACGCCTTTTCTCAAGAGCGAGGGGCCTGGCCGCCCTGGTGTTCTGCCTGGCCATGGCGACGCTGGTGCAGACCGGGAGCCCCTCTGTCACGAGCTCCGTTCCGCAGGAGACGGGAAAACCATTTTTGAACATGCGGGCCGCCGGTCTTCCCGCCGCTTCCGCCATCCTCGTTGCCCGGCCGTTCCCGATGCAAAGAAACCTGTTCCCAGATCTGCTCTCCGTGTTCGGTTTCCTGGGGATCTTCCCCCCCTTGGGCGGGACGGCGATTCCGGCCGCGTCTCTTCTGCCGCCCCTCGAGTCGGCCCCGTCCGTCCAGGGCGACCTGGACGGCGACGGCCAGGTGGACCAGGAAGACGTGGGAATTTTAGCCGCTTTTCTGGCCGAGGCGCAGCCATTGTCGGGCGACCAGGCGGAAAGGGCCGATCTCGACGCCAATGCCGAAGTGGACATCCGCGATCTCGTTCTCCTGGAAATGCTGATCCGGGACCCGGTCCCCCACCTCGACCGGATTTCGCCTTCCTCCGTGGAAGCCGGCAGCACCGGCGTGACCGTGCAGGCCTGGGGCAGCCCCTTCGACGGGACGTCGGTGTTGCGGGCGGGCAAGACGGATCTCGTCACCGCCTGCAGTGCGGAAGACGGAGGCCGGTTGACGGCCACCTTGCCGGACAGCCTGACCCTCCAGGGCGGGAACATCTCCCTCACCGTCCACAACGGGTCGGGGCCGTCCTCGAACGCCGTCAAGCTCGAGGTCTGTTTTCCCCAGCCGATCCTGACGAAACTCGATCCCGCCCAGGTTCCCGCCGGAAGCCCCTCTTTCGCCCTGACGCTGGAATGCTCCCGGTTCTTCCCGCAGACCACCGTTTATGCGGAAGGCGCTCCCCAGTCACTCTCCTCCACGTTCCTTTCTCCCCAGAAATTGCAAGCCGTCCTTCCCGGGGCCTTGCTGACGAAGGAGCGAAGCATCCCGATCTGGGTGGAGAACCCGGCTCCCGGCGGCGGAAGGTCCACCGCCCTGCCCTTCGTGGTGGGGGGGAGCGTTCCGGTGGAACCGGTCATCACGGGGATCACTCCGCCCGGTTGCCTGGCGGGAGCGGAAAACGTGGCCGTGCGCGTGGCCGGCACGGGTTTTCGGGCGGATGCCACGCTGGAAGTGAACGGCGCGGCCATCGCCTCCGTCTTCGGCTCCGACGCCGGCGGCGCGTGGTTGGACGCGGTTTTGCCCGATGCGCTGACGGCCCGGGCGGGCTACCGTGTTTTCCGCGCTCATTCCGGCGGGCTCGTCTCCGGCCCGTGGCCCTGGACGGTCTCCAACCCCGTGCCGGCGATCGCCGGGGCCTCGGTTTTGGGCTTCGAGAACGGCGGAGCGTCCTTCCGGGTGGAGATCGTCGGCAGCGGGTTCGTTCCGTCGTCTCCCGGCACGTTCCTGAACGCCGGCACCGGCACCTACGCGCCGGAGTCCTGTTCCGCCACCCTCTTCACCGCGCTGGTGGACGTTTCGCAGATCCCGCCGGACTTCCACCTGGCCCTTACCCTGGAGAACCCGACCCCGGGCGGAGGGCGTTCCAACGTCTTCCTGCTGGAGGTCTCCAAGCCGAACACCCTCCAGGCCGACGCCGGGCAACCCCAATCCGCGGCCGTGGGCGACCTCGTTGCCCTGGACGGGTCGGCCAGCACCGGCGACATCGTGTCCTGGCAGTGGACCCAGCTCTCGGGCCCGCCGGCAACCCTGGACAATTCGACGGCGGCCGCTCCGCAATTCACTGTCCCGGCAGTGGACCGCCCCATGCAGCTGCAGTTCCAGCTCACTGTTTCCGACGGCACGAACACGTCCATCGCCCTGACCTCGGTGGCCGTCGACCGGAAACCGGCCCCCTTCACGGTCGAGATCCTGGAACCCATCGACGGCTCCGCGGCCGCCTCGGGCACCGTTTCGGTCGTCGGCCGCCTGGCCGGCACCTTCGATCCGCAGAAAGTGGCAGTCGTCGTCGACGGGAAGCCGGCCGCCTGGGACGGCAGCACGTTCCGGCAGGACGGGTGTCTGTTGCACGACGGCGAGAACACCATCCCCGTGGTGGCCGTGGACCAGAGCGACCTGCGGTCCGCCCGGGCATCCGTGACCGTCACCTATGCGCCCTCCGCGGTTGCGCCGCCCATCGACCCTGCGGCGTCGACGGTCCTGACCACGGTCTACGACGCCGCCACCCGTCTGCCGCTGGCCGGGGCGAGGGCGACCGTGGCGGGCCGGGAAGGCCGGGTGCTGTCTGCCGCCACGGGAGAAATCCGCTTCCCCATCTCAGGGCTGACGGAGGACGAACCCTCCGCGGCCGTCGTGCTGGACGTGGTCAAGGACGGCTACCTGCCGGCACAGCGGACCACCACGGCCCGGAGGGGGCGGTTCGTCCGGGTGGCGGACGTGTACCTCGTGCCCGTGTCGTCAACCGTGACGGTGGTGGACCCGGCGGGCGGGACCGCCTCCGACTCCGCCGGGCGGATCACCTTGACCTTCCCGCCCGGAGCCGTTTCCCAGCCGGTGAGCGTGCGGGTCACGGAAGTGCCTTTCGGCGACGCCCTGCCGAATGCCATGCCGACCACTTCGGTGTGGACCTTCGCGTTCGACGTCGATGCCGGCCCCGTTCATGAGACCGCCCTCCCGGTGAAGGTTTCCATGGCCAACATCCTGGGCTTTGCCCCGGGCACGCCGATTCCCCTGGGGTGGTACGACCGGCGGTCCGCCCGCTGGTTCCACGACGGGATGGCCGTCGTCACCGCGGACGGCGGCAGGATCGAAGCCTATCTGAGCCATTTCAGCTTCTACGACGCCAACCCTGTTCTCCCGCCTCCTCCTCCACCAGTCACCTCCGGAGGCGGGGACAGCGAAAACGGCTGCGATGGCTGCGGTTGCCGGGAGAATGCCGGCCCCGGCGGAATCAGCTATTTCGAAGGGGACCTGACGACGGATTTCGCCACGCCCGCCTACGACGTCATGGGCCGGCCCTACTCGTTGAACTTCAGCTATGCCAGCAAGACGGTGAACAAGTATGCCGCCTTCGACGTCAAGGTGGACTACCGCCACACGGTCCTTCCGAAATCGGCCGTCGTGAAGCTGGACATCGACGACCGCCACTACGAGGAAACCTTCCCCGTCACCGAACCCCAATCCCGGTTCACGGTCCGCGTTCCGCTGGAGGACGCGAACGGAGACGCCGTCTTCACGCCCGGGGTGCATTCCTACTCCGGCAGCGTGGAAAGCGTCTACGACGGCTATTACTGGACATCGCGCTGCTTCGGGTGCGAGCCGCTCTACCGCACGGATGTTCCCATGCGGGAACCCTACCGGCTGGTTTCGCCGCTGAGCGGCAACTTCTATTTCCGCGAGAGGCCCGACCGGGAGGGGTCCCCTTACGGTGCCGGGTGGGACTTCGATCTGCTGGGTTCCCTGTGGCGCGTCAGCGTGTCGCCGGACGGCGAGACGGTTTATCTCCAGGGCGCGCAAGGCGCGGCCATCCCCATGCGCGCGGGGCTGCTGGAGAAAGTCACCGGCACCGATTTCGCCCCCCATGTGCAAACCTGCGATTTGCCGGTCGGCGAAACAGCCGCGTCCGTGTATTTGGATCCGGTGAACATAATGTCGACCGAAGAGGGCTTTTCCTACCTTTGGGTGAAATCCGGCTCCTGCTGCGAACAAATCCGCCTGGTCGATTCCGACGGGAACTTGTCCAGAATCGCCGGCGGCGGGAGCGTAACAACTTCTCTTGACACAAGCTGTCCAATCAGGGCGACCGACGTGCAGTGCCTGCAGACCAACAAACCCCGTCAGATAAACTATGTGAGGAATCCTCGTGGGGAGTACTTCTTCTCGTATGCCTACAGCGATTACAAAATATTCAAGCTGGGCCTGGACGGCATGATCACGGTCTGGGCGGAGGTGCCCAAGGAGGTCTGGGAACTGGATTGCGATGCTTTGGGAAACATCTACGCACTTTGTTACGACGGTCCCCGCAGCCGGATCTACAAGGTGGTGGACGGGGGGGGCGTATACGAGGTCCCGACCGACGCCGTTCCCGGCTTCATTGCGGAAGTCCGGGTCGGACCGGACCTGAGCCTGTGGGTGGAGGTCTACATTTCTGGAGTCGCCAACGACCAGATCTGGCGGATCATGCCGGACGGGACGGCCATTGCCGTCGCGGGGCACGAAGCCGTGTCCGGCGACAAGGACATCCTGCTGGCCGACGGCATCCCGGCGGCGAAAGCCAGGATCAGTGTGTATGCCATGCGGCTGGACAAAACGGGACGCCCCTGGGTGTTGGACTACTATTTCATCGCTTCACCGGGGATCTCGATCAGCGGATACCGCTTGCGAACAATCGACACGGACGGGCGCATCCGCACGCAGCTGGAATTTCGGTCCGACAGCTCGGTTCCCGTCCCCGTCATCGAGGACGGCCTTTTCACCCTGGATCAGGTGAACGCTTTTTCCTTTCATGATTTTTTCTTCGACGGCAGCGGCGACAAGCCGTTCCTGGTCGGAGCCAAAAGGGGCGGCGGAATCGGGTGTGTCAACATCTATCGCCGGATGGACAAGAAGTACTACTTCAGCAGCGACCTGCGCTACCGTTTCGACAAGACGACCAGCACGCTTCTGGACCTGCGCACGGGAGACAGCTTCCGGTTCGACGCGGAAGGCCGGCAGGTTTCCCGAGCGGACGCCGACGGCAACGAGACGCTGTTCGGCCGGAACGCTTCGGAGCAGCTCATTGCGATCACCGATCCCAAGGGGGGGATGACCCGGCTGGAATACGACGGCAACGGCCGGATCCAGGCCGTCGAAGACCCCCTGGGCCGGCGGACGCTCCTCACCGTGAACGCTTCCCACGACCTGGTCCAGGCGACCTGGCCGGACGGCTCGACCGTGCATTGGGAGTACGATGCGGACCACCGGCTCACGGCGCGCACGGGGCCGGACGGCGGCCGCACCGTGTACGACTGGGGCCTCGAGGGGGTCAGGGTCCGCACCGTGACGCTGGCGGACGGGTCGGTGCGCAGTTTCGACACGGACCGTGACACGGCGTCGGTGACGGACGGGAACGGCAAGGTCTGGACGTACATGAACGACGGGCAGGGCTATGTCGGCAGCGTGACGGACCCCCTGGGGAACACGCGGACCACCGTCCGGGACGGCCATGGCCGCCCCTTGTCGGAAACAAGCCCTGACGGGACTGTCCGGAATTATGTTTACGATCAGCTCGGCAATCTCGTCAAGGAAACACTGTCCGCCACCGGGAAGAGCCGGCAGTGGGCGTACGATCCGCGCACCGGCCTTCTGCTCTCGTCCACCGACGAACTGGGGCGAACCACGACCCTGACCTACGATGCCGAACGCCATCTGGAAAGCCGCACCGGGCCGGACGGTTCGAAGACGACGTACGGATACACCCCGGAAGGGCTGCTCTCCGCGCAGACGGACCCCCTCGGGAAAACCGCGACCTACGAGTACGACGCGGCCGGCAACCTCTCGAAGGCGGCCGATCCTCTTGGTCATGCCGTCGTCTACGTCCGCGACGCGGCCGGCAACATCCTCACCGCCACCGACCCCAACGGGAACACCACCTCCTTCACCTATGACTCCATGGGCCGCAAACTGACCCAGACCGACCCCCTGGGGAATGTCACCACCTGGACCTACGCGGCGGCGAGCAAGACCGGCGGCTGCGCCTCCTGTTCCGGCGGCAGCGGCCGGGTGGCCACGGTCACCGACCCCCTGGGCCATGTCTTTCAGTATGAATATGACAAGATGGGCCATTTGACGAAGGCCACCGACCCGCTGGGAAACGTCGCCACTTCCGTCTACGACGGCAACGGGAACCTGGTCTCCAGCACGGACGCCGAAGGGCGGACTACCGTCTGGGAATACGACGATGCCGGCCGTTCCGTGAAAACGATCCGACCAGGTGGAATCGTCGACCAGACGGGATACGACGCCGAGGGGCGGGCGACTTCCCGCATTGACCCTCTGGACCGGGTGGCCGGCTTCGAGTACGATTCCGCGGGGCGGCTCTCCGCCACCGTGGATCCTCTGGGCGGGCGGTCCTCCTTCACCTACGACGCGGTCGGCAACCGGCTTTCTGTCACCGACGCCAAGAATCATACGACAACCTTCACCTACGATGCCTTGAACCGGCCGCTGACCGAGACGGACCCCCTGAACCGCACCTGTTCGCGCGCCTACGACGCCGCGGGCCGCCTCGCCTCCACCACCGACGCCAAGGGGCAGACCATCTCCTTCACGTATGACGATGCGGGACGCCTGGTTTCGAAAACCTACCCGGATTCCTCCCAGGAAACCTACGCTTACGACGACAACGGCAACCTGCTCCGCGCCGTCAACCCCGACGTCTCCATGGCCTACACCTACGATCCCCGGAACCTTCAACTGACCATCCGGAACGAGACCATCGACAAGACGGTTTCCTACACGTATGACGCGAACGGGCAAAAAATCTCGCTGACTTATCCCGATGGTGAACGGATCGAGTACGCCCGCGATGCTCGGGGTCAGGTGTCGGTGCTGTCGTCCAACGGCGACGGCGGGCTCGGCCCCATGGCTCCGGTGGTGAACTATGCCTACAACCCGACGGGCTCCCTCTCCACCATGGACTATGCCTTCGGTATGCACGTCGCCCGCACCTACGATCCGGCCACGGGTCGACTGGTCGATCTGAAGTACACCAAGCCCGACGCCTCGGTGATCTCCGACTTCGCCTACACCCACGACCTCGCCGGGAGCATCCTGACGAAGACCACCGACTTCGGTCTGATCACCTACGGCTACGATGCGAAGGACCAGCTGATTTCCGCCCAGTACTCCTGGAAGCCTGCCGAGGTCTTCGCCTACGATGCGGTTGGGAACCGCACCCTGGACGCCGGGAACCCTGTTTGGCAGTACGATGCGGGAAATCAGCTCTTGGCCTATGGAGCAGGAGCCCATGATCCAATCGGGCAGACTCCCCCGTCAACGCCGGCTTTCACCTGCACTTACGACTCCAACGGCTCGACGATCACCCAAACTCCAGCTGCCGGCGACGCCTT
>CAYTBK010000175.1:0-7250 GCA_964436005.1 uncultured Acidobacteriota bacterium | reverse complement strand
GCGCCGGAGATGCCGTCGATGATGCCCTTGACCATGGAGTAGCTCCACCCGGGCAAAGCCTTCTCGTCGGCCGGGTCGAAGTTGTGCCGCCGGGCCACCACCGTGGCGAACTGTTTCTTGGCCTTCGGTTCCAGGGCCGGGCTGACAGGCTGGTAGACGATGTTGCTGAGGTAACGGGTGTCGGTGAACAACCCCACCGTGTTGAAGGGGATCATGATGCACATGTCGTCGGGCGAGTAGTAGTTGGAGATGGCGATCTTCTTCTTGAGCACGCCCACGATGGTGAAGCGGATGCCCTCGATCTTGATTTCCCGGCCCAGGGCCGGCACGTTGCTGAAGAGACGCTGGCGGATCTCGTCCCCGATGACGGCCACCCGGGCCATCTGGAGGTTCTCCTCCTCCGTGAAGAAGCGTCCACCGGCCATGAACATGCCGCGGATCACGCCGTACGAGCCCTCCACCGCCCGGATGCCCACGGTGGCCCGGCGCTGCTCATACTCCACCCGGTAGCGGCGGAAGATCTCCCCGCTGATTCGCTTGACGAGGGAAGCCTCCTCCCGCACCGCCTCGACGTCGGCCTTCTCCAGCCGCACCGGACGGCCCGCCTTCTGCCCGCCGGCCTGCATGCTGGTCTGGCCGTTCTGCACCACCACCACGTTGTCGCCGAAGTAGGCCAGGCCCAGGTCGAAGGCCTTCTGCATGCCGACCCCGTAGGCCATGAGGATCATGAAGGAGGCCACGCCCCAGGTGATGCCCAGCATGGTCAGAACGGCCCGGGCGGGCTGCGAGACCACGGCGTGCCAGGAGAGGGTGACGAGGGAAGTCAGGCGCATGGTTCACTCCTCGAAGCGCAGCGCTTCCACGGGGTCCATGACGGCGGCGGTGTGGGAAGGGTAGAAGGCCGCCGCCAGGGAGACGAAGGTGAGGAAACCGAAGGCCGCCGGCCCCATCCAGGCGGGAACGATCATCCCGGCGAAGAAGTCCGGCAGCGGCAGCGAGTTGATCAGGGTGGCCAGCCCCACCGCCGCGGCGTAGCCGAAGCCGCCGCTGGACATGGCGATGAGCATGGTCTGGAAGAAGAACTGCGTCATGATGCTGCGGCGCGTGGCCCCCAGGGCCTTGCGCAGCCCGATCTCCCGGGTGCGCGAGCGCACCGAGGCCATCATGATGTTCATCACACCGATCCCGCCCAGGATCAGGGTCACCACCGCCACGAAGCTCATGAACAGCTTCATGGAGTCGAACATGGCGGTCATCATCTTGCCCTGGGTGGCCGTGTTCCAGCACGGCAGGGCGTCCTGGTCCAGGGGGTCGAAGCCGCGCTTCCTGGCCAGCACTTCCCGCACCTGCTGCTCGGCCACGTCCGCCCTGTCCGGCCGCAGGGGCTGGGCGACGATGTTGGAGAGGGCCCGGTCGCCCAGCGCGTGCCGGGAGAAGGGGAAGTCCCGACGGACCGCCGGGTAGGGGGCGAAGATCTTGAAATTGTCGGGACCGCTGTAGTTGGAGTTCTGTTCCTTTCTCTTGAGGACCCCGACCAGCCGGTACTTCAGGCCCATGATGGAGACCTCGTCGCCCGGCGTCGCCATGCCGTTGAACAGCTGCTTGTTGACCTCGTCGCCCAGGAGGCACACCCGGGCGGCGCCGTCCATGTCCGCCTGGCTCAGGAGGCGGCCCTTGTCGACCTCCAGGGTGCGGATGTCCTGGTAGTCGACCAGGGCCCCCACCACGTCGAAGGTGCCCCGGTTCAGCGGGGTGATGCAGGTCAGGGTATTCTCGAGCTCAGGGCTCGCCTTGCCCACCATCCAGGCCTGCTCCCGGATGACCCGGTAGTCGTCGATGGAAAGGTACACCGGTCTCCCCGAGGCCATGCCCGGGCCGGGGATGCTGGTGGAGCCGCCCCAGAAAATCATGATGTTCTTGCCCAGCAGCGTGTTCTTGTCCATCTGGCCCTTGCGGATGCCCTCGCCCATCCCCACCAGGATGAGCAGGGAGGCCACCCCCCAGGCGATGCCCAGCATGGTCAGCGCCGAACGCAGCTTGTTCCGGGCCAGGTCGGCGACGGTTTCCCGGCAGAGGTCGCCGAAACTCAAGCCTATCCTGTTTCTTTGCTTCACGATCGATCTCCTGGACGGCGGGGTGAACCCGGCGGCCGCCCGCGTCAGTTCATCACGACCTGTTCGCCTTCCTTGAGCCCGTCCAGCACCTCGATCCGGGCGCCGTTGCCGATGCCCGTCTTGACGGGCAGGCGCTTCACGTCCTGCTTCTCCCCGCTGGTCACGATCCGGTCGACGAAGGTGTTCTTCTTCTCGTCGTAGATCACCGCCGACTCGGGGACCGTCAGGACGTTCTTCTTCTTTTCCAGAACCAGTTCGGCGTTGGCGGTCATGTTCGTGCGCAAGCCCTCGGCGGTCTTGCCGTCGATGCGCACGCGGATCTCGAAGCGGGTGACGTTCTCCTTCTCCTGCCCCATGGGGGAGATGCGGAACACTTCGCCCTGGAAGACCTTGTCCCGGAAGGTCTCCACCTTCAGGTTGACGGGAAGCCCCTCCCGCACCTTCCCCACGTCGCTCTCGTCGACGTCGCCCTTGAAGTAGAGTTCGCGGGTGTCGCCGATGACCATGATCAGGGTGGCGTTGGAGCCGAGCTGGAGGATGGAGCTCACGGCGTCGCCCGGCTCGAGGTAGCGCTTGAGGACCTTGCCGTCGATGGGGGAGCGGATGGTGGCGTTGGCGTAGTTTTCCCGCGCGTTGGCGGCGACGGCCTGGGCGGCCCGGTAGTCCGCCTCGGCCTGGTGCACCGCCTTGCGGGCGCTGTAGATGGAGCTCTCCTTCACCAGCACGTCCTTCTTCAGTACGTTCAGCCGGACCTGCTCCTCCCGGTACGCCTGCTCCGCCGAGTCCAGCTGGGACTGGGCGATGAGCTTCTGGTCGAACAGCTTGTGCAGGCGGTCGTACTCCTTCCCGGCGAATTCCACGTTGCGGGTGGTGGTTTCGGCCTGGGCCTTTTCCAGGGATTTTTCCGCCGACTTCTCCTCGGCCTTGGCCTTCTCCCAGAGGGCCTGCCTGGCCAGCACGCCCGCCTCGGCCTCCCGGCAGGCAGCCTCGAGCTGGATCCGGTCCAGCTCCAGCAGGACCTGGCCCTTCTTCACCTCGTCGCCCTCGGTGACCAGGATGGTCTGGATGATTCCGCTGGCCTTGGACTTGATCTCCACCTTGGTGACCGGCTCGATCTTCCCCACGGCCACCACGGAGCGGACGATGTCCTCCCGCTTGACCGGGGCGATCTTTTCGGCGGGAATCGGCGGCTTCTTCCCGAACATGGCGCTGAAAACCAGGTAGAACGCGCCGACAATGATAACGACCAGCAGGATCGTGACGGTACGGATCAAAGCGGAACCCTTTTTTTTCGGCATCGAACGCCTCCCTTCACATGATCATCCCTTGAACGAGAAACCTTTCCCATTTGTTCCATGAAGATGGAGACGTCCGCCGGGCGTTTCCGGGCGGCCACGGGGGAAGCTCGCTCAGGAATCCGAGTCCCGAAGGGAGGGCCAGAGCCGTAGCCGGGGGCGAGGCGGCCGAACCCCCGGAAGATCGGGAAAAACGTTCGGGACAGGGACATCCATGCTCTGCAGGCAATTGATTCCTGGTTACGTCAGTCGCCCGCCCACAGCCGCGAAACGGGCACGGCAAACAGCCGATCGCCGAAACCGGCCACGGCTTCCCCGTCGTAGAGCACTACCCCGGCGGCAAAATTCTATGGTTTCGTCCGGCAGGTGAAAGAAACTTGCTTCAACGGGAAGAGGGGGTGATGGACCGCCGTGAACGGGTTCACAGGGCCGAGGGGAAATTGCCGGCGCAACCGAGCCTCGGCCCGGCCGGGTTGGCCGAAGGATTGGGCCTGTGCCGGAATCCGGATCCCGCAGGGGGGGCCGGGGCGGGAAGACGGCTGTCGCCACCGCGGGCCTGGCTCCGGCCCGGCTTGCCGGACGGTAGGCAACGTGTTATGATTCAGCCGTTCGCCGCGAGCGCCGGGCCGCCGGGCCAAGACGACGGCCAATTCTCTCCGCATGGAATTCTTACAACGTGAACGCAAACAGAAGGCATGAGTACCAGTTCCTCCTGGAGAACGCCAGGGCGGCCCAGTCGCTGGGCCTGGCCTGCTGCCAGCATCTCGACCAGCGGCTGGGCTTCTGGAGCTACCTCCGCATCGCCGACGACATCGCCCGCCGGGTCCCCGCCGGCCGTCTCCTGGACTGGGGCTGCGGCGTCGGGCAGATGACCTGGCTCCTGCGCCGGCGGGGGTTCGAGGTCACCGCCTTCGACATCGGCGAGGCGGAGCAGTCGCCCACGGCCGTCCTGCCCATCCAGCGCGAGATCCGCATCGTGTACGGGAGCCACCCCACCGACCTCCCCTTCGCAGACGCCACCTTCGACGCCGTGCTGAGCTGCGGCGTCCTCGAGCACGTCGACGAGTACAGCGGCCGGGCGGGAAACGAGCGACTCTCGCTCGGGGAAATCTTCCGCATCCTCAAACCGGGCGGGGCGCTGCTCATCTATCAGCTGCCCCAGCGCCTGGCCTGGCAGGAGGCCGCCATCCGGCGCTTCCGCCTGGGCTACAGCCACCCCCGCCGCTTTTCGGGACCCGAAATCCGAACCATGCTGTGCGACGCTGGGTTCACGGTCGCCCGCCTCCGGAGGTTCAATTTCCTCCCCAAGAACCTCACCGGCATGCCGAAAGGGCTGCGCCGGTTCTGCAACCAGCTGACCCGGCCCATCTTCGCCGTCGACGACTTCGTCTCCCGCGTTCCCCTGGTGAACCGCTTCGCCGGCGTGCTCGAGGTCACCGCCCGGAAAACGCCCGGCCCGGCCGCCCCATGAGCGACGTCGTCCGAGCCATTTCCGCCCGGTACGGTTTCGAGCCGGGGGAAGGCCGCCCGGTGGCCCTCTTCCTCCTGTACTACACCCTGATCGGGCTTTTCTACACCTTCGGCGGCGCCGCCGCGGAAACCCTCCTCCTCAGCCGCTGGCCCGCCGGGGAACTGCCGGGGCTCCTGCCCTTCGTCTACATCGGCATCGCCGTGGTCTGCGCCTTCCAATCGTGGTTCTACGACAGCGTGCTGGACCGGCTGCCCCGAATCCGGCTCATGCTGCTGGGCCCCCTGGCCCTCGGCGGCGCCACCGCCGCCTTCGCCGCGACGCTCGTGGAATTCCCGGGCATCTCCCTCCTCTACCTTTTCATGGTCATCTGGATCGAGTCCACCGCGGCCATCTCCGTCATGATGTTCTACTCCTTCGCCGGTGACCACTTCACGAGCCGGCAGGCCCGCCGGCTGTTCGGCTTCATCAACGGCGGCATGGCCCTGGGCACCCTCGTGGCCGGTTACTCGCTGCGACTGGTGGCCCACGCCATGGCCACCGAGCAGATCCTTTTCCTGGCCGCCGGGTCGCTGGTCCTCTGCTGCCTCCTCGTGCCCTGCATCGGGCGGCCGCCAGTGGCAGAGAACGAACCCCAGCCGGAAGCCGGGCCCGCCGAAGAACGGGCGATCCCCCTGCCCGTGCTTCTGCGCAGCCGTTATCTCCTGCTGCTCGGTTCCTTCCTGGTGGCCGGCGTCATCACGTTCCGGCTGGTGGAGTACCAGTTCCAGCTGACCATCGCCCGCGCCATGAAGGACGCGACCCTGGCGGCCTTCCTGGGCACTTTCTTCGGCACCCTGGGCATCTGCCAGTTCTTCCTCCAGTTCTTCGCCGTGCGCTGGTTGCTGCGGCGCTGGGGGGTGCTCACCTCGCTGTTCCTCATCCCCGTGGGCCTCGTCCTGCTGGGCGGGGCGTTCCTGGCGCACCCGGCCGTCCTGACCGCCGCGGCGCTGAATTTCTTCCGCCTGGCCATGGCCGAAACGCTTTACATCCCCGGCCGCGAAGTCCTCATCCTGCCCTTGCCCGGGCGCATCCGGATCCGGGTGCAGGCCCTGCTGTCCGGCGCCGTCATCCCCCTGGCCGGCGGACTGGGCGGCGGGCTCATCCTGCTGTGCAACCTCGTCTTCCCCCAGGGCGCCCACGCCGCCTACGCGGCCATATTTTTCGCCCTGCTGTGGCTGTCGCTGCTCCTGCTGCTGAGGGCCCCGTACCAGTCCACCCTGACGACCTCCCTCCACCGGGCCGAAGCCCCGCTGCGGCCCCGGCAGGACATCCTGGCCCAGCCGAACGGACCGGCCCTGCTGCGGGAAATGCTCCGCTCCCCGGACCACGCCCGCGTGGCCGAAGCCCTGGACACAGCGCTCCGGCACCCCGACGCCGTTTCCTTGCCGGCGCTCGTCCCCCTGGTCTCGTCCGACTCGGAGGATGTGGCCGCCAAGGCCCTCGACCTGATCCGCCGGAAAGGGGGCACCGGGAACGACACCGTGTTTTTCCGGGGGCTGTCGGACCACCGGCCGGGAGTGCGCGCCGCGGCCGTCATGGCCTATGCGGCCCTGCGCCGGGAAAAATCGCTGGACCCGCTCAAGCCCCTGCTGCGCGACGCCTCGGAAGAGTGCCGCGGCGCCGCGGTGGTGGCCCTGATGCGTTTCGGCGGGTTCGAAGGCGCGCTGCTCGCCTACCCGCGGCTCGAGGAGATGATGGGGGACCCCTCGCCGGCCGAGCGGATCCTGGCCGTTCGCATCATCTCCCAGGCCAAGGCGCGGCGCTACGCCCGCACCCTGGTGGCCATGCTGGACGACCCCGACCGGCGGGTGGCCGCCCGGGCCGCCGACGCGCTGGGAGACCTCGCCGACCCCGCCTCCGTCCCGGACCTGACCAGCCGCCTGGGCGCCTGGCCCCTGCGCAGCCGCATCATCGCCGCGCTCCGGCGGCTGCCCCCGGCCGCCGGGGCGTCCATCCTCCGCGATTTCCGCTCCCTGCCGGACGGAGCAGACGACAAGGTCGCCCTGGCCACAATCCTGGCCGCCTACCCCTCTCCCGAAACCGCCCGGGCGCTCTGGGAAATCCTGTCGTCGGCCGGGGCGCCCCCCCTGCTGCGGGCCCAGGCGGGCCGGTCCTTGCGCCGCATGCCCGCTTTCGTGTCCATCCCCGACGAGGCGGCGGAGGCCGTCCTTTCGGAAGTGGCCGAAAAGCTGGCCCTGCTGGTGCGGGCCCGCCGGGAAGTGGAAAAGGAATTCCCCGCCATGGCCACCCTGCTGGGAGACTGCTGCAAAATCCTGTCGGACGCCGCCTTCGCCGTGTTGGCCGTCCGCTGCGACGCCGGGGAAGTGCGGA
>CAYTBK010000174.1:5283-7394 GCA_964436005.1 uncultured Acidobacteriota bacterium | reverse complement strand
GGTCCGCCGCGGGGGCACGTGGCCGGCCTGCTGCTCCCATTCCAGCCCCTCCCCCCGGACGCGGAAGACGTCGTACCCTTCCTGGGTGGCGTAGACGCCGGAGAGCGCCTCCAGTTCGGCCGGGTCCACGGTCGCCCGGGCGATCCCGAACGGCGTCAGGGGTTGCCGCAGCGGCAGGCCGGCCTTGTCCTGCGCGGCCAGCGCGAGGCACTTCTCGCTGATGCGCGTGACCATGGCCTGGGTGTCGCCCGTGTTGCAGGAGACGAAGACGCCCAGCCCCAGGTCGCGCAGGATCTTCAGGTTGTTGTTGAAGCAGACGGTGTTGCCCGAATGCTCGCAGGAACGGCCGGCGTAGAACCGCCCGTTGGCCGCCTCGGCCACGCCGATGATCGTCTGGGTGAGGGCCGTGCCGCTGTTGACCGGCGGCACCCCGGCCGCCTCCCCGCCCGTCGCCTCGGCGGCGATATCGCTGCGGTTGACCACGCAGAAGAGGGTCCGGTTGGTGTCCACCAGGTGGAGCCACTGGGCGCCGGTGCCGGGGTTGTCCCCCCCGTGGTTGACGATGGATTCGGGAAACACCGCGCCGTTGAGCGCCACCAGCCCGTAGCCGTAGTTGACGGAAGGCGCTACGGGCGTCATCATCAGTTGGAGGGTCTCGGGGGAGACGAGCTGCCCGGAGAACAGGGCCCGGGACCACTTGAGCATGTCCGCGGCGGTGGTCACCAGCGAGCCGGCCGTCCAGTCCCACGACAGGTTCCAGGAGGATGTGTCCAGGAGTTCCCCGGTATCCGGCCGGCGGGCGTAGCTCCGGCAGTACGGGGCCGTCAGCGCCCCTTCGCGCGTGAGCCAGGTCCGGGTCATGCCCTGCGGCCCGAAGAAGCGGGTCTGCATCTCGTCCGCCACGGTGTGGCCCGTCGCCTTCTCGACGATGAGGCCCAGCAGGAAATACCCGGTGTTGCAGTACTGGTATTTTGTTCCAGGCACATTCACATATCCGTGGCTCCGGCTGATGGCCAGCACGTCGTCCGCCGTCCACGGGGCGGTCGGGTCGGCCAGGAGGCGGGACCAGAACTCGGGGGCCTCCTCGTGGTCGTAGAGGCCGCTGGTGTGGTTGAGCAGCATGTGGACGGTGACCCGGTCGCCGTCCGCTATGGCGCCGGGCAGCCAATGCTCCACCGTGTCCTGCAAACCGAGGACCCCGTCCTCCACCAGCTTCATGACCAGGGTGGCCGTGAACACCTTGGTGATGCTGGCCACGCGGACCTGCATGTCCGCCGCCATGGGGGCGCCCGTGGCGAGGTCGGCCACTCCCCGCGCGCCGGTCCAGTCGCCGTAGGGGGTGGAAAAGCCCACGATCTCCCCGGGCACGCCGCTGGCCGCGATGCCGCGGTCCATGGCCTCGAGGAACTGCCATTCCGGCATGTTCTGGACCAGCCAGGAGAGGCCCACGGTCATGAACGGGGCGTCCAGGGCGTTGTCGGCGTTCTGGGGCGTGAGCATCTCCGCCAGGGTCCCCGGCTGGAGGATCCGGCCGTTGTCGCCCTGCCCGCCGGACAGGACCGCCCGGATGTAGCGGGCCATGTCCGCGGCGGTGGCGTAGGCCGCCCCCGCCCCGATGCCGTTGAGGTACTCCTCCGGGTACTCCTCGCCCCGGAGGTACGACTTGCTGAGAGCCGCCTGGATGTCCGGGCGCGCGCAGTCGAAGGAGGAACGGGCCATGCCCAGGGGGTCGAAGATCTCGCGCTGGGCGTATTCGGGGAAGCTGCGGCCGGACACCCGCGCCACGGCGTCCGCCAGCAGGACGAACCCGCTGTTGCTGTAGGCGAAGAATTCGCCGACGGGGTACTGGGGATAGTCGTCGTGCAGAAGGCCCGTCAGCCAGCCGGAGTAGTCTGGCCAGGGCGCCACCGTGGTGCAACCGTTCAGCATGTCGCCGGGGATGCCCGAGTGGTGGTCCAGGACCGACCGGGTCGTGATCACCGACCCCGGGAAACGATCCCGCAGGGAAAAGGCGGGCAGCATCTCGGCGAAGGGCCGGTCGATGTCCGCCAGGCCGCGCTCGGCCAGCTGCATCACCGCGGTGGCCGTCAGGGTCTTGGAGATGGACCCGA
>CAYTBK010000174.1:0-5183 GCA_964436005.1 uncultured Acidobacteriota bacterium | reverse complement strand
CGCTCGGCCAGCTGCATCACCGCGGTGGCCGTCAGGGTCTTGGAGATGGACCCGATGCGGAAGACGGTGTCACCGGTGACGGGGACGCCGTTCTCCCTGTCCGCCCAGCCGAAGCCGGCTGTCCAGACGGCCTCGTCCCCGTCCACCAGGGTGATGGTCAGCCCCACGGCCCCCGCCTGGGCCATCTCGCTGCCGATCACCTCCGTCATGGCGGCGATGGTGCGGGAATAATCGGCCCGGCCGGCGGCCGGCGCCGGAAACGCCATCAGGAGGAAGGCGGCCAGGGTCAGCGGGGCGAGACGCCCGCGCGCGATGCACGGGGAGAAAAACGTGGCGTTCCGGGGCGGGAAATGTGCTTGTTTCATGGCGGTCCTCCTGGAAGCGGTCGGTTGCGGTCCGGGCCGGGGACAGGGCCGGCCGGGTCTCGGAAGGTCAGGCGTGGAAATACGGGAGACACACTACACCCAAACAGGCTTCCGTTCCATGGGAATCCGGCGGGGAACCGCCTCCCGGCGCAGCGCCATCCTCCCTTCGCCTTTGCCACCCCCTTGATTTCCCTTGATAATCCCCTGGTCGAGAATTACTCTGGAAACATAATTCCGTTCATCGGCCGGGAGGGTCTGTTCGCTCCCGGGGGAAGGAGAGTCCATGCCTGACAGATTGCCCACCCAGTTCGCCCCGGCCGAACGAAGCGGCGCGGAAGAGCTGCGCCTGCAGTCCGAGATGTTCCAGAGGGAGAGCTTCTTCATCGAGGTGATGCGCTTCCTGCCGGACATCGTACTGATCCTCAACGAGAACCGGCAGATCGTCTACGCCAACGACACCGCCCTCTCGACCGCCCGGGCCCCGGAGCTCTTGAGCGCCCTGGGCCTGCGGCCGGGGGAAGCCCTGCGCTGCAAGCACGCCGGCACTTCCGAGGGCGGCTGCGGCACCACCCGCTTCTGCCGCTACTGCGGGGCGGTCAACGCCGTCCTGAAAAGCCAGGCCGGAACCAAGGCCGTGGAGGAGTGCCGCATCACCGTGGACCGCAACGGGCAGGAGGAGGCGATGGACCTGCGCGTGTGGGCCTGCCCGTTCCGCTCGGGAAACGAGATCTTCACCTTCTTCGTGGCCGCCGACATCGCCGACGAGAAGCGGAAGCACTTCCTGGAACGCATCTTCCTTCACGACATCATGAACACGGCCACGGCGCTGCGCGGGTTCTCCGAGCTGGTCCAGGGCGGTTTCCTGGCCGACTGCGACAAGGCCGACTTCCTGCAGCGCATCTCCCTCCTCTCCAACCGCATCATCGACGAGATCAACGCCCACCGTCAGCTCATCGCCGCGGAGAGCGGGGAACTGAAGACCGATTTCAAGGAACTGGACTCGCTGGTCTTCCTGCGCGACCTCTTCCGCTCCTACAACCGGCCCGACATCCTGGACCAGCGGCGCCTCGCCCTCGACGAAAGCGGCGCCGCGGCCGTCCTGACGACGGACGCCACGCTTTTGGGCCGGGTGGTGGGCAACATGACCAAGAACGCCATCGAGGCCTCCACCCCCGGGGAAACCGTCACCATGGGCGCCCGGGTGGAAGGGGACCGGGTCGCCTTCTGGGTCCACAACCCCACCTACATGCCCGAGAACATCCGGCTCCAGGTCTTCCAGCGGTCGTTCAGCACCAAGGGCGCCGGGCGGGGCCTGGGCACCTACAGCATGAAGTACCTGACCGAAAAGTACCTGGGCGGTTCCATCGGCTTCACCTCCACCGAGACCGAGGGGACCACCTTCACGGCCGTCTACCCGCTGAAGCCCGAGGAGGGAAAATGAGCGCGCCGAGCATCCTTCTGGCCGACGACGAACCCCACATCCGCGCCATGATGAAGGCGGTGCTGCAGGCCGCCGGGTGCACGGTCGCGGGCGAGGCCCGCAACGGGCAGGAGGCCATGGAACTGTACCGGCAGCTGCGGCCCGACCTTCTGCTGCTGGACATCAACATGCCCGTGATGACCGGGGTGGAAGCGCTGGGGAAGATCATGGCGGAATTTCCGGAGGCCCTGGTGGTGATGCTGACCTCGCTGGCCGACGCCGACAGCGTCGAGCAGTGCCTGTCGCTGGGCGCGGTGAACTACCTCCGCAAGGACACGCCCCTCGGGCAGATCAAGGACTTCGTGCTGGAGACCTGGCGGGAGGCGGGAGGCGAAAATGGCTGAAAAATACGACCTGGACCGGATACTGGCCGAGATCGCCGAGGACGAGAACCGCCCGCCGGCCGACAAGCAGAAGCAGCTCTCCCAGGACGAGATCCGGAAGATGATGGAAAAGAAACGCCGGGAGCGGGCACCGGCTCCGGACAAGCCGTCAGAGGCGCGGTCATGACCCCCAACCCGAACTTCTTCAAGATGCTGGCCGAATCGGGCCGGCTGAGCCAGGAGGAGGCCAGCGCCCTGCGGGTGCGCCACCGCAACGACGCCTTCGCGGCCCTGCGGGAGCTTGCCGGAACCGAACCCTCCCGCAAGGCGGAGTGGGCGAAGTTCTGGGCCGATATCCTCGGCGTGGCGCACGTGGAACTGGAGAAGACGCTCTTCCAGGCCGAACTGGTCAAGAAGGTGCCCCGGAAGTTCGCCGAATCCCGAAATGTGATACCGCTGTACAGTTTCGGCGAAACCGTAACGCTGGCCGCCGCCGACCCGTTGGACGACTCCCTGCGGCAGGGCGTTTCCGGGTTGCTCGGCGCGCCCGCCAGCCTGGTCTTCGCCTGGCCCGAGGAGATCGCCGCGGCCATCGAGATCCAGTACCAGGACGACGGCGCCCTCCAGGCGCTGGTCCGGAAGATCGCCGAGAAGCCGATGTTCAGCGGCGGGGCCACCGTCACCGAGGAGCAGCTCAAGGCCGCCGCCGGCGACCAGGCGGTGGTGGAGTTCGCCCACGACCTGCTCCTGCTGGCCGCCAAGGAACGGGCCAGCGACATCCACATCGAGCCGGGGGAGAAGGACGTCCGGGTCCGCTTCCGCGTCGACGGCATGCTGCGGGAGCGCCTGACGGTGGGCGCCGCCGTGCTGCCGCCCCTGACCTCCCGCCTGAAGATCCTGGCCGGCGCCGACATCACCGAAAAGCGGAAGCCCCAGGACGGCCGCATCGCCCTGCCCCTGCCCGGGCGCAACCTCGACCTGCGCTTTTCCAGCATCCCCACCATCTACGGCGAAAAGCTGGTCATGCGCCTGCTGGGCCAGCTCAGCGCCGCCAGCGTCCCCGACCTCGGGGAGGTCGGCTTCAGCAAGTCCAACATGGAAAAGGTTCTGCGGATTCTCGAGCACCCCAACGGCGTCTTCCTGGTGACGGGCCCCACCGGTTCGGGCAAGAGCACCACCCTCTACGCCATGCTGCGGCACCTGAACAAGCCCGACATCAACATCATGACGGCCGAGGACCCGGTGGAATACCGCCTCCGGGGGCTGAACCAGGTCCAGGTGAACCCGGCGGTCCAGCTGGACTTCGGCACGGCCCTGCGTTCCTTCCTGCGCCAGGACCCCGACGTCATCCTGCTGGGGGAGATCCGCGACTCGGAAACGGCCCGGGTGGCCCTGCAGGCGGCCATGACGGGCCACCTGGTCCTCTCCACCCTGCACGCCAACAGCGCCGTGCAGGCCATCACCCGGCTGGTGGACATCGGCGTGGAGCCTTTCCTGGTGGCGCCGGCCATGCTCGGGGCCATGGCCCAGCGGCTGGTCCGCCGGATCTGCCCGAAATGCCGGGAAGCCTACCGGATGGATCCCGGGGAAGCAGACGAACTCTTCGCCAACCGCGGGGAGCGGGAGGTCACCCTCTACCGCGGGCGGGGCTGCGAGGCCTGCGGCGGGAGCGGCTACGCCGGCCGGCTGGCCATCCACGAGGTCTTCGTCGTCGACGACGCGGTCCGGCGGCTGGTGTCCCGCAACGCGCCCGCCGCCGAGATCCAGGAGGCGGCCCGGGCGGCGGGCTTCGCTTCCATGCGCTACGACGGCGTCAAGAAGGCGCTCCGCGGCCTGACCACCCTGCACGAGGTGGACCGCGTCGCCCTGGAGGACTGACCGCATCCGCACAGGAATCGACGCCTGCGGGAACAGGAACATGGATGGACCGGATGGAAGATCACCTCGCCCCGGCTGCCCTTCCTGCCTGCCGTGAATAATCGTACCCGACCTTTCCACCGCTGACCCCGCCGCTGCGGAACAGGCCCAAAACCCGAAGGGAAAAACCGCAGAGGGCCCCAGAGTACCGCAGAGGATGCCCGCCAGGCTTTCCTCCTGTCTATCGGTCGATCCTGTCTATCCTGTCCATCAATGTTCCCGATTCCGCCCCCTGCGGGGAGTCTGATGAACCACGGGCAAAGGCCCGCCAGGGGAACACCGATTCGGTTGGCATTGGAGCGATCCGTGGCTGATCATGGGCGCCGGGAAAAGCCCCTTTTGGCATCTGGGGGCTCGGCTTGAGCGGCATTTGATTTCTTTCTGCGATACTCAGCGGTTCTCGGCGGTTTCTTGTTTTTGTCCGGCATTCGCAAGGCGCAAGGCACTTGTATTGGAGAAGCGAGACAAGCGGTCAAATCCCTTCATGGAAAAAGGAGGGGCTCCGCGCCGTTTGTGGTGCAAAAATCTTTTCGACGGGAAAGGCTTCCGGTTGAATGGAAGAAAATTGGATCGTCCCTTGCTATTTGCGGGCGTGGCGGCCGGTGACAAGGCGGTAGGCCGCGTTGCGGGGCAGTCCGAACAGGGCGGAGAGGATCTCGCCGCGGTCGCGGTCGCTCAGGTTCCGGCCCTCCAGCGCCGCGAGCAGGGCCTCGGGCGTGGGGCCGGCGGCAGTCGGCGCTTCGCCCGCCGCCCCCCCGGCCAGGCCCTCCACCACCAGGGTGATCTCGCCCAGCACGCGCTCCCGGCCGGCCAGGGCGGCCGCGACGGCCGAGAGCCGCCCGCGCAGGAGCTCCTCGTGCAGCTTGGTGAGTTCGCGGCCCAGCATGGCCTCCCGGTCGCCCAGGACGGCCTGCGCGTCCTTGAGGAAGGCGGCGACGCGGTGCGGCGCCTCGAAGAAGACGAGGGCCTGCGGAACCCCCGCCAACGCCCCCAGGAAACGCCGCCGGGCCGCCTCGCGCGGCGGGGCGAAGCCGGCGAAGAGGTACCCCGGGGCCGGGATGTGGGAAACCGACAGGGCCGCCGACACCGCCGAGGCGC
>CAYTBK010000173.1:0-7427 GCA_964436005.1 uncultured Acidobacteriota bacterium | reverse complement strand
CTGCCCGCCCTGGCGCCGGCAACCCCTTTTCCTGTAGGGAATTCATGTCCATAGCACATTCGAATGGTGACCCGCCCGTTTCCCGTAGGGAATCAACCGCCCACCCGGTGCGGCCAAGGTCTGTTGTTATAGGACTTGATGCCCTATGGGCAATGATGGGGCGGGGAAAAAGCGCGGGCTATGGAAATCTATGCCCTCTGGGCAACGGTCTTCCTTTCGTGCCCGTCGCGGCCTTCGTGTTGCCGATTGACCACGAACGCACGAAGGGGCGCCGTCGGCGCCGGATCCCTGAGCCCAGGCCGCGGGCCTGGGACGCGGATGCCCGGAATCGCCCGGGCGGCCTGACGGGCCGCGAACGGCCCAACCCGCGCGGCGAGTCATGTTTGAACACGAGGCGCACGAAGGGCACGAAGGAGAACGGGGCCCGGGAGTTTGCGTTATGACTGCCGGATGGAAAACAAGTTGCGGCGAAAGTCGGTGTTTTTGCTAAAAATGCGGGAGTTAGGTAGTGCTTGGCGCCTATTCTTCCCTCGAAAACAGGTGACACCACCTAATCCTTCTATGTTTACTCGCTCCGGCCATGATTTCGTAAGAAATCTGTTGTACGATTGTGATGTTAGGTCGACTTCGCCTGGAAACACGTGGGTTGGATAGCAAGTAACATTTTATGAGATTTAAAACTCACGACAAAATATTTCTTTCTATATTGTTTGTTTTTTTCGTTTATTGCATTTGGGCCGCATTTAAAGTATCCGAGTCTCTACAGTGGTCGGATGAAAAATTTGCGCGGACAATTTTAGAGGAGATTTACTTCAATCAACAACAATTCTTCAAAGAACATGGCCTATATACTGATTTGGATCACATGAAATTGGGTTATTTTGCCGAGAAATACGACATCTGGAATCTAGGCAATCCCAAGATAATCAACAATGAATTTATTTTAAAAAATTACATTTTTAAAAGTGGGCTGAGTAAAAATAGGAAGAAATATTTTGTAATGGCAAAAGAGATAAACAGCAAATCCAATATTATTTATATATCGCAAGATTCAACAGAAATACCAGTCGACAAAAACGGAAATATAATCAAGTATTTTTATGGCACTCCAGAAATGCCAAATAACTGAAAGAACAGAACAGAGGTGACAAGCCGGCGAAACCGCGCATCGGCCCGGACGGGCCGACGGATAGTAGCCGGGGGGAGCCCCGCCGGAGGCGGCGCTCCCCCCGGGAAACCACGTTTATGAACAAATACCGCCCCGGCGGGGCGGTGGAGGCCTGGCCGTGCTGTTCCGGTCCCCTTCCTGGGCGAGCGGCTCCGTGTTCGGTGCTCCGGCAGCCTGCGCGCCTGGCGAAAGCGGCGCTCCGGCAGCCTCCGCGCCGCACTCCCGGGCGGCGGTGGCCGGCCTCCGGGTTTGTGTCGCGGCGAGGGACGGACCGGATGACGGGGCGCGCGGCCCATCCTCCCCATCTTGTCCATCCGTGTTTCTGGCCGGCCGGCGGGCGCGTCAGCGCCCTTCCGGTTCGTCGGGGGGGTGGTCCGGAAGCGCTTCCCCCGGGTGGAGGCGGGCCCGGACCGCCGCGGCCAGCCGAACGCCCACGACCCGCGAGAGGTCCTCGAAGGAGGCCGACCGGATGGCCCCGGCCGATCCGAAAGCCTGCAGCAGCGCCTTTTTCCTTTTCGGCCCCAGGTGTTTCACCCCATCCAAAACGGAGACGTAGGCCGTCATGTTTCTCCGCTTCCGGTGGTAGCTCACGGCGAAGCGGTGGGCCTCGTCGCGCAGCCGCTGCAGCAGCCGGAGGGCCGGCGAAGAGCGCGGCAGGCGGAGCGGTTCCGCCTCCCCCGGGCGGTAGATCTCCTCTTCCCTTTTGGCCAGGCCGCGCAGCGCCGGCCCCTCCCCCAGGCCCAGGGCCTCCAGGGCTTCCCGGGCCGCGGAGACCTGCCCTGCCCCGCCGTCCACCACCACGAGGTCGGGCAGGGCCGCCCCTTCCCGCAGCAGGCGCTCGTAGCGCCTTCCCACCACCTCCCGCATGGCCGCGAAGTCGTCGGAGGACATCCCGTCGGACGAGCGGACCCGGAAGCGGCGGTACTCGGCCTTGACGGGCTTCCCTTCCCGGGCGCAGACCATGGAGGCCACGGTTTCGCGCCCCTGGAACGTCGAGATGTCGAACACCTCGATGTGCCGCGGGGGCGAGGCGAGGCCGAGGGCTTCCTGTAGGCTGCGCACCCCTTCGTCGGCCGAGGCGGCGGCCGGGTATTTCAGGAAGAGGCCGAGTCGGGCGTTCCGGTTGGCCCAGTCCACGAGTTTCTTCTCCTTGCCGCGCCGGGGGACGGCCAGCCGGACGGCGGAACCCCGCCGCCGCGAGAGCCAGAGGGCCACTCCGCCGGCGTTCGCCGGCTCCACCGGCAGCAGCAGGACGGGCGGGACAGCGGGGCGGCGCTCGTAGAACCGCCGGAGGAACTCCCCCAGGAACTCGGCGCTGTCCGCGGGGGGCTGCCCGTCCCAGAAGAACTGCTGGCGGTCCACCACGTGCCCGCCGGCGACGTGGAAGACCTGCACCGAAACGGTCTCGCCCGAGCGGCAGAGGCCGAACGCGTCGCGCTCGGCCGCGTCGTCGCGGATCACGCCCTGGTGGAGGCCCAGTTCGCGCAGGGCGGCCAGCCGGTCGCGGAGGAGGGCGGCCCGCTCGAAGTCCTCCTTCTCCGCGGCGGCGAGCATGTCCGCTTCCAGGCGGGCGGTCAGCTCGCCCTTCTTCCCCTCCAAAAACAGCACCGCTTCGTCCGCCCGGCGGCGGTAGTCGTCGGGCGGGCAGGTCCGCGCGGCGCAGGGGGCGGCGCAGCGCCCCAGGTGGAAGTCCAGGCAGGCGGGCTTGTCGGCCTGGCCGGAAATGGGGCGGCGGCAGATGCGCAGGCCGAAGGTCCGCCGGAGGAAGTCGGCCAGGCTGCGGGCCCGGCCGGCCGAGAGGAAGGGGCCGAAGAGGCGCGAGCCGTCCGGCTGGGGGCGGCGGGCCAGGGAGAGGCGCGGGAACTCCTCCTGGACGGACAGCCGGAGGAAGGGGAAGGCCTTGTCGTCCTTCAGGAACAGGTTGAAGCGGGGCTGGTGGGCGTGGATGAGGTTGCTCTCGAGCAGCAGGGCCTCGTACTCGTTCTCGGTGACGATGAATTCCACGTCGGCGATGGTCCGGACCAGCAGGGCGGTCTTGCGGTCCCGCCCGTGGTCCTTCCGGAAGTAGGACTGCACCCGCTTCCGCAGGTGCTTGGCCTTCCCGACGTAGATCACCGTCCCCCCCGCGTCCCGGTAGAGGTAGCAGCCCGGGTGGAGGGGGGCGGTGCGGATCTTCTCCCGCAGGGCCTCGTCCATCCTAAAGATACAGGTCCCGCTCGCCGGCGCGGATGCGCTCCATCTCCTTGCGCACGCGCTCCTGCATGGGCTTGGGCAGCACGCTCAGCTTGTTTTCCAGCAGGGGCATGACCACCCGCGCCGTATCCTCGGAGGCGTAGTCGAGCACGTACTCCAGGGTGGTCAGGACGGCGTTGGGGTCGCAGAACTGGTGGATGTCGCCCGGCTTGGCGATCTCCATGAAGTGCTCGCCGGTGCGCCCCAGGCGGTAGCAGGCGGTGCAGAAGCTGGGCAGGTAGCCGTCGCGGGCGATGTCGCCCACCACCTGGTCCAGGGAGCGGCTGTCGCCGATGTGGAACTGCTCGAAGGACGGGTTGTCGGCTTCGGCGGCGCGGTAGGCGCCGGGGAAGGTGCGCGAGCCCGCGCTGATCTGGGAGACGCCCAGGGCGATGAGCTCCTTGCGGAACTCGGCCGTTTCCCGGGTGGAGAGGATGAGGCCGGTGTAGGGCACGGCCAGCCGGAGCACGGCGACGATCTTCTTGAACTCGCTGTCGGCCACCACGTGGGGCGGCTGGTTGGCCGCGGGCGCGTTGAGCGCGGGCTCCAGGCGGGGCACCGAGATGGTGTGGCAGCCCACGCCGAAGGTGCTTTCCAGGTAGGCGATGTGCATCAGCAGGGCCAGGGCGTCGAAGCGGGGGTCGCTCAGCCCGAACAGGACGCCCATGCCCACGTCGTCGATGCCGCCCTGGAAGGCGCGGTCCATGGTGAAGAGCCGCCATTCGTAGTCGGCCTTGGGGCCGGAGGGGTGCATGCGCTGGTAGGTTTCCAGGTGGTAGGTCTCCTGGAAGACCTGGAAGGTGCCGATGGCCGCCTGGTGGAGGCGGCGGAAGCCGTCCACGTCCAGGGGCGCCATGTTCACGTTGATCCGGCGGATCTCGCCGCCCTTCTCCTTGAGGGCGTAGATCCGGGAGATGATCTCGCAGGCGGTGTCCAAAGACTTGGGCCCGCCGTACTCGCCGCAGACCAGCAGCAGCCGCTTGTGGCCCTGGCGGATGAGGGCGAGGGCCTCGTCCTCCGCCTCGGCCGGGGTGAGGGTCCGCCGCACGAGGTCCTTGTTGTCGGAACGGAACCCGCAGTACAGGCAGTTGTTCACGCAGCGGTTGCTCAGGTAGAGGGGCGCGAAGACCACGAGCCGGCGGCCGTAGATCCGCTCCTTGACTTCCCGGGCGGCCAGGAACATCTCGTTCAGGAGTTCGGGTTCGGCGCAGCGCAGCAGCAGGGCCGCCTCCTCCAGGTCCAGCCCCCGGGCCAGGCGGGCCTTGGCCAGGATGGCGCGCAGACGGTCCGGTGAGCCCTCGGGGGCCTCCAGCAGGGATTGAATCTTTTCTTCGTCAATGAAAAACATGTCGCACCTCTTTGATGTGTCTCGTCGCGGCTCGCCGGGGACGTTTCCCGCCCCTGCATTCCGGTGGCCTGGCGGCGTGTCGTCGTTTTCGCTGCCCGGTACGCACGGCGGTTGGATGCCAGGAACGGCCCGCCCGATGCGGGGCGGGCTCACAGGATCAGCATGCAGTCGCCGTAGGAGTAGAACCGGTACCCGGACCGGACGGCCTCCTCGTAGTGGGCCAGGGTCTGTTTCCGCCCGGCCAGGGCCGACACGAGCATGATCAGCGTGGAGCCGGGCAGGTGGAAATTCGTCAGCAGCCCCCCGATGACGCGGAAGGGGAAGCCCGGCCGGATGAAGAGCCGGGTGGAGCCGCCGCCCGCGACCACTCGGCCTTCGTTGGCCTGGGCGACGCTCTCCAGCGTCCGCGTCACGGTGGTCCCCACCGCCACCACCCGCCGCCCCTCGCGCCGGGCGGCGTCGATGCGCTCGGCCTCCGCGGGTTCCACGGTGTAGAACTCCTCGTCCATTCGGTGCTGGCGGACGTCCTCGGTTTCCACCGGGCGGAACGTGCCCATGCCCACGTGCAGGGTAACCCGGGCCGTCTGCACGCCGCGGCGCTCCAGGTCCGCCAGCACCTCGGGGGTGAAGTGCAGGCCGGCCGTGGGGGCGGCCACGGAACCCGGCAGCCGGGCGTACACCGTCTGGTACCGCTCGCGGTGGAAGTCCTCCCCCGCCGCCCCCACCCGGTGGATGTAGGGCGGCAGCGGCGTGATGCCCTGGCGGGAGAGGAAGGCGTCCATGGAGTCCTCGTGGATGTCGAAGCGCAGGATCCGGGTGCCGTCCTCCTCGTGGGAGACCACGGTGGCCTCCGAACCGTCTCCGAAGCGGACGGTCCGGCCCCGGGTCATCTTCCGGCCCGGCCGCACCATGGCCTTCCAGAAGTTCGACTCGATCCGGCGAAGCAGCAGCACCTCCACCTGCGCCGTGCCCCCCACCCGGCGCCCGAACAGGCGGGCGGGGATGACCCGGGTGTCGTTGAGGGCCAGCACGTCGCCCGGGCGCAGGAAGCCCGGCAGTTCGGAGAAGACGGCGTGTCGCCGCGTGCCCGCGGCCCGGTCCACCACCATCATCCGGGAGTGGTCGCGGCGGTCCTCCGGCATCTGGGCGATGCTCTCGGGGGGGAGGTGGAAGAGGTAGGAGGAGCGGCGGTCTTCCGGGGCGAGGTCGGCCGGCGGGGCGGTCGGGTCGGGGGCGTGTCCGGTCATGAGCGTGCCTCCGCCGATGCCTCGCCCGCGGCCAGGCCGGCCGCCGCCGCCATGTCCGGCAGCGGCAGGTAGCGGGCCTGGAAGCGGGCGGTGAAGTGGGCGCCCAGGATTAAAATCCAGCAGGAAACGTACACCCAGACCAGGAAGGCCACCCCGGCGGCCAGCGAGCCGTACACCCGGGCGTAGTCGAACAGGGGCAGGAGGAAGGCCATGGCCAGGTTGGTCAGGTGCCAGGCCAGGCCGGTGGCCAGGCCGCCGGCCAGGGCGGTGCGCCAGCGGACCTGCGCGTGGGGGAGGAAGCGGTAGAGCAGCGAGAAGGTCGAGGCGACGAAGGCGACCACCAGCAGGTGCAGCAGGACGGCGTAGAGCAGCAGGGCGGCCGGGCCGGCGCCGCCCAGGAAACTGAGCCGGAACCAGTGGATCCCGGCCAGGATGACGGCGCTCGTCAGGAGGCAGCAGGTGGAGACGGCCAGCATCGCGGAGCAGAGGACCAGGCGGCGGAGGAAGGACGCCCGCGGTGGGGTTCCCCAGGCCCGGGAGAGCGCCTCTTCCAGGAGGTGGAACGCCCAGAGCCCGGCCCAGACGTAGACGACGACGTTGGAAAGGATGAACCCCCACGAGGGCGACCCGTCGACGGTGTCGAAGAAGGAGGCGATGAAGCGGCGCGTATCGTACGGCAGGAGGGTGGTCATGGCCTGCAGGGCCTCAAAGGCCCGCTCGTCGGAGAGGAATTCCTTCTGCCCCAGGCCCATCAGGGCCATGGCCCCCGGGAAGAGGACGAACAGGGCGTTGTAGGAGATGGCGGCGGCCGAGGTCGGCCCGCCGTCCGCGAAGAAGGAGCAGAGGGACGTCTGCAGGGTTTGCCGGATTGTCTTTTCGTTGCCGTTCATGTTGACTCGATCTGCCGGGATGCCGGCCGTTCGGGCCGGCTCGCCGGCCTGGTCCCGGCGCCGCGGTCGGGAGGATTATCCCACAACGTGCCTCCGCAGCAAAGCATGGCCTTTTCCCCCGGCGTGTGATACCCTCCGGGGTCCGCTTCCGGGGAGGCCGGGAACGGCGGGGTCGCGGTGATTCCGGGCCCGAGGAGAAATTTCCCGATGTTCCGATTCCTGGTGACTTTCTTCATCGCCTTCTTCGCCATGATCGTCCTGCGGATGCTCTTCTCGCTCCGGCGGATCGGGCGCCGCCGCGGCAATTCCCCCGGCGCGGACGCGGGCGACGACCGCTTCCCCCAGGCCGGCAACCGCGGCGCCCTGGTCAAGGACCCGCAGTGCGGGCTGCTGCTCGACCCCACCATCGCCCGGCAGGCCCGGGTCGGCGGGCAGACCCTGCACTTCTGCTCCGAAGAGTGCCTGAACGCCTACCGCCAGGAGCACGGGGAGTGAAAGCCTCCCTCACCGGCGGCATCGCTTCGGGGAAATCCTTCGTCGCC
>CAYTBK010000172.1:0-7536 GCA_964436005.1 uncultured Acidobacteriota bacterium | reverse complement strand
TTCCTGGGCCGCCTGGCCAAGCACCTCTTCAAGTTCTACATCACCACCCACTGGCAGAAGAGCGGCGTGGACGCCGTGCCGTCCGGGCAGTACTCCTACCAGGCGCTCAAGATGATCCTGGACGGGCTGGTCATGCAGTACTACGGCCGCCGCCCCGGCCTGGCCGGCCTCCACCCCATCGCCGCCCTCATGGCCGAGGGAATCTACGACGGGATCCTGCCCCGCGACACGATCTGGGGCGTCCTGGAGGCCCGGGAGCGGTTCGACCCGGACCGTCCGCTGCCAGACGTCAACGAGGCGCTCTTCGTCCCTTCCGCCCTGCGGGGATACTTCGGCCTGCCCCCGACGGCGGACTGGGAGTCGATCATCGAGGAGGCCCGTCGGCGGCACTTCCCGCAGGACAACCACCTCGATTTGATGCCCCTGGTCTTTCTCGGCCACGCCGCGGCGATCCTTTCGCCGGCGCCGCAGGCGGCCAGCCTGCTCGTCGACCTGGCCGGGAAGCTGGTGGACCGGATTCCCCCCGGGTCCCGCGCCGCCGGACCGGCCCGAACGATCCTGGGAGCCGCCCGGGCGGCCCTCCGGACGGGCAATGCCGGCCCCCTGGCCGCTGCCGGAGAAGCCGGGGCCAACCTCGCCCACATCCACCTGTCCACCGTGTCGCCCCTGGCGACAAAACAGAATTGACCGCACCCCTTTCAGGAGCATCGCGAATGGCCAAGCACCACAAAGAGAAGCACGCGGGCAAGACCAGGCCCCCGGCCCCGCCCGACGCCAGGCGGGCCCCGGGCGAGATGCCCCGCGTGGCGGTGGTCCTGGGCGGGGGAGGGCTCAAGCCCCTGGCGGCGCTGCCGCTGTTCGAATACCTCCAGAGGAAGGGCATCCCCCTGAGCCTGCTGGTCGGCTGCAGCGGCGGGTCGGTGGTGGTCTCGGCCATCGGCAAGGGCCTGGAGGTCCCCCACATCACCGAGTACGCGAAGAAGCACCTCAAGCCGTCGCTTTTCCCCCGGAACTGGATGTCCATCTCCAAGGCCCTCGGCCTGGCGCCGGGCTCCTTCAACAAGACGACCGCCATGTTCCACGTCGACAAACTGCAGGCCCTGTTCCGGGACTTCTACGGCAACGCCCGCCTGGAGACCCTCTCGCCCAGGACCTTGCTGCAGGCCACGGACTACGAAACGGGCGAGGGCGTGTGCCTGGCCGAGGGGAATGTGGCCGACGCCGTGTACGCCTCCAGCGCGGTGTACCCTTTTTTCCCGCCCATCCGGCTGGATGGGCGCTGGCTGTTCGACGGGCTCTACTCTTCGCCGCTCCCGCTGATGGAGGCGGTGCGCCGCGGCGCCGACGTCATCATCGCCGTCGACTTCATGGAAAAGCTCCAGACCGAACCGCGCACCTTCTTCGAAGCCATGGTCCACGTCAACAAGGTGTTCACGCAGACCATCGTGCGGGACCAGGTGGCCCTGTCCATCGACCTGCACCACTACGAGATCGTCTACGTGAAGGTGCGCTTCGAAAAGTACATCTACATCTGGGACGTGGACGCCTTCGACCGGATCCTGGAAGCGGGCCGCCAGGCCGTGGCGGAAAAGAAGAACGAGATCCTGGCCGCCGTGCGGGGGTTCCAGCCCCATTCCTGAGGTTCGGCGGCCCGGAAGGTCCTCAAGCCGGTAGCAATCTGCATTTTTATCGGTTATTGTCCCCGGTGAGCCAAATGGGCCTTTTAAAAGCTGGTACTTTAGTCGGCCAGATAACAAGCGTTAATTGATTGCGAAACAGTCACCCAGGCTAAGTATTTCAGGCATTAATATGAAAAAATCAGTTTACCTATTTTTGTTTCTGCTGGCACTGCTTCCAGTTCGGGCTGAGGTGATCCGTTGGCAAGTGAAGGATTTTCCCTTTCCTCATCCTGCTAGAACTGTGGCGCGCTACGGGGATTACTACTATTTTGCCTATGCCGACGGTATTCAGACGGCAAAATTGGATGCCGACGGTCACCGGAACCCAATTTCACGGCTCAGGCAATTTCCTATCACGAACAACATTTATGTGTATGACCATTATCTGGTGGCGGAAAAAGCCATGGCCATAGCAGTTTATGATCTCTCTGACCCTGCCAACCCCGTTTTCCAGAAAGAGATCCCCATGGACATTCTATTGATGCAGCAGGATGGAGACCGCTTATACACCGCAGGTCGCGAAGGATTGAAGATTTATTCGCTTAAACACCTTCCAGATGTCGTTTGCATAGGCCATGGGCCCTGCAGCGAGGATGGTACACCCGAAGATTATGACAATTTTGCCGTTCAAGATAGTATTTTGTATGGATTGAGGGGCAGTCAGATATTGTCCATCGTCGATCTGCACGACGCAACGGCACCTTGTGTTCTGAGCGAAATGCAGTCCGGTGAGACGGAATATTTGCTCGACCCTATGATTGTGTCGGGCAATCGAATCATATTAAATACCATATATGACGACGCACAAAAGACAAGACATTATTTTTTATGCACATATGAAGTGGGAGCCGACTGGAAAGTGACAAAACAATCGGAAATAGAGTTATCCTCACCATTCCAACGACTGTGCTTGGCCGGCCGAAGCATAGTCGGAATGGACTTTTTTACGAACAAAGCCTGGATATTCGATTTCCCTGCGGGCTCTTCTCCTTGCCTGGCCAACGTTCTGCCATTGCGGGAAGAAGAATATAGAGAAGATGACGTTTTGATGCTTAACTATTTATTTCCCTATCTGTTTGTTTTTTTCTCTGATACCGGGACGATGACTCTGGACGGAAACGCGCTTCCAAATCTGAAAATCCTGGACAGGACGGATGAGATGAAGGAAAACCAGGTGAGTTTTGTCCACGGGGATGGAAACAAGGTGGCAACTGTAGGAAGCGATATGAACCTTTTTCTCATCGATGGGGAGGGGAAATTTTATCGGCAGTTTAACTTCGAAAGTTCCTATATTTTTGGTCTGAATGGGAACGCGCTCTACACGCATGACGCCGGTGACTCCTTCATCCACTTGTACGACACGACTGATCCCTCAAGACCCGTTTCCCTTGGCGCAACATCTTGGTACGCTACATGGTTTCGGGTCCATGGATCTTATGGCGTCACTGTGAACATTGAAGGGAGCAACACTAGTCTCCTGGACTTGGCAGATCCGCTGAACCCGCAGGAGGTTTTGCGTTGGCAAACTCCGAACGGCGACTGCGTTTGGGATGGTTGGCTGGATGATAATCGCCTCTTTTTACTCAGTGGCGACAGCAACACTGTCTGGGAACTTGACATCCAGAACCCTTCCACCCCCGCTTTGACACAAACGATTGACATGGGGATAAGCATCGATATTCCCACCCACATTGCAGTGTATCGGCACCGCTTCCTGCTTGTTTCGGGGTATGCCTGGATTAATGTCTACGATCTGGAAGCGTTTGGAGGGGCTAAACTGCTTCATCAGATTCTGATGCCCTATCCGGGAAGATGGCATATGCCTCCCCAGTTTCAGATAGTGGACCACTACCTGTTCTGTGCCGCCCTCCAGGCCGGTATCTACGTGTACGATTTGGATCTCGATTGGGCGTCGCTGGACCATTCAAATTACACACCAGCCGTAGGCCATTTCAGCACGGGGTTCAACTGCACCAGCCTCTGGGTGAAGGATGACCTTGTGTATGCGGCAGCCCAGCCTCATGCTTTTTCTGTAGAGTATCGCATTATTATGGACGGAGACTTGGACGAAGACGGTGATATCACCAAGTCCGACGCAGATATTTACCGATGCTTCTTGGCGGAGACTCCGACGGCGACTTTCGATCCGGCGGTGGCCGACCTCAATCGGGACGGCCAGTGCAATATCCTGGATTATCTCTTGCTCAATGTGGCATCTCAAAGCAAGTAAATGTTATGACTGTTTAATGACTCGCTAGGTGTTGGAACCCGCACAAACTTCCCGCTTAACCTGCACAAATCCTCTTTTTCGACTTGCACTAATCTCGGGTTTATGCGGTTCGATTTTTCTGCAAAAACCAAATTATCTGCCCAAAGGCAGGCGCAATTGCACAAATAATGTGGGTTGCGTCTGTCGCCAAAACCCAAAATACCTGCACATTGAACTGCACTACCGGGCCGCCAAACCCACAATAAATGCACAAACTGATCCCGGAACGGAGCCGGCTCGGCCTCCCAGAAAACGATCGTTTTGCGGGAATGAAAACGACAGGCGTTCAAACAGGGGTTGCGATGCCGTTTCCCGTACCAATCATCGTTTCATAAAACATATTCCCAACATTTGACTCTTGCATGATTATATGGGAAGATGGATCCATCTTCAGGGAGACGCGACAGCATGTTGGTCGGCTATATCCGAGTGAGCACAGACGAACAGAACCTGGATCTTCAACGGAACGCCCTGCTGGCTGCCGGCGTGGCCCCGGAGCATATTTTCGAGGACAGGGTGTCCGGGGCGAAAACCGCCCGCCCTGGACTGGACGCCTGCCTAAAAGTTCTGCACCGGGGCGACACGCTTCTCATTTGGCGGCTGGACCGGCTGGGCCGCAGTTTGAAGCACATGGTCCAATTGGCCGAAGAACTGAAAGAGAAGGAAATCTCGTTGAAATCGCTCCATGACGGCATCGAGGCCCGGGCTGGCCGGGAAAACCTGACCGGCGACCTGGTTTTCAAACTGTTTGCCGTCCTGGCCGAATTTGAACGGAACCTGGTCCGGGAAAGGACCATGGCCGGCCTGAAGGCGGCCCGGGCCCGCGGTCGCCAGGGCGGTCGGCCCAAGGGGCCGCGCTGGTCGCAGAAGGTCAAGTTGGCCAAGCAGCTTTCCAAGGACACATCCTTGAGCCTGCAGGAAATCCTGGACACCCTGGGTTTGAGCAAGAGCACCTATTATCGCTACATTCAACTGGATGGGGACCACTTGAAGGTGTGAACGGATGGCCAAGTTCGCCAAGAGCATTCCGACGGAGCGGCTCATCGTCCGGCATGAGATGTTCCGCCAGTTCCCGGAGCATTCGGCCGAAAGGCGAAAGTTCCGGCAGCTGCCGCCCATCCACTTCCGGGCGGGACACGGCAATGAGCTCTGGCAGGTGGACGTTTCTCCTTCCGATGCCAAGTATTTCGGCGACAGAATGCGCCGCGACGGCAAAACGCCCCGGTTGTACGGCGTGACGGACGACCATTCCGGCGGGGTGTACGCAGAATACAAGGAACTGCTGGAAGACCCCCGCCGAATCTTGTTTGGCCTGCAGGGCCGCTTGCCGGACAACGATGATCTGTGCCGGCGGATCGGAGTGTTCTTGCCCGGCCTGGTTATCAATTTCACTTCCAACGCGGGATGAGAGGCGCAACTCGATGGCTCAAATATACATGATCGGTGGACCCAACGGGGCGGGCAAAACCACGTCGGCCATGGGGCTGCTGCCTCGGCTGCTCCAATGCGACGAGTATGTGAACGCGGACGCCATCGCGGCCGGCCTGTCGCCCTTCCGCCCAGAATCGACGGCGATCCAGGCGGGAAGGCTCATGCTCCAGCGGATTCAATATCTGGCCAGGCAGGGCAAGGATTTCGCCTTTGAGACCACCATGGCTTCACGAATGTTCGCCCCTTTCCTGGAAGAGTGCCGGTTGAAAGGGCATTCGGCCCACCTGTTGTTTCTCTGGCTGCAGAGCCCGGAATTGGCGATCAAAAGGGTAGCGGCGCGGGTCCGCGATGGCGGTCACCATGTGTCGGAAGAATTGATTCGGCGGAGGTTCCGGACAGGGCTACGGAACTTTTTCCACCTCTACGTCCCGGTCGCCGATTCCTGGACGCTCTACGACAATTCAGGATACACCCCCCGGTTGATCGCGTTGGGAAGTTGTGCCGCCCCCATGGTGGTTCACGATGTGCCGACGTGGACCGGCATTCAGGAGGCATTGCGATGACGAAGGAAGACACGCAGGATCTGTTCCGGCGGATCGACGCCGGCGTACGCCAGGGGGCCGCCCAAGCGAAGGCGGAACATAAGCGGGCCGGCCGGTCCATCTTTGTCTGGAAGGACGGCCAGGTGGTCGAAGTGCCGCCGGAAGAGATTCAAATCACGGAAAAAGAAGAGGAATCATATGCCGATCAACCGGCTGCGCCGGCGGGCAGGTGCAGATAATGTGGGTTGAGCGGGAGATTGGTGCAGGTAGAGATATTCGGTTTGTGCGGGTTTGGGATGATCTTTGTGCAGTTTTAAACATACAGCTCGGGTTTTTGAGCAGCAAAGTCGTCAGTTTTCTGACCGCGATTTCGTCCTCCACCAGAATCAATGATTTCATGCCCCGGACTATCCCGGAGTCCCCATTCAATCTGATTATTGTTTTCGACTGGATCGTACCGTTTGAGCGGTTGATTCCCTACGGGAAACGGGCGGGTCTGCCGTTCGAACGGGCTATGGACATGAATTCCCTACGGGAAAACGGTCCGTCCGGGAGCCCGCTCTGCGGGCGACTGACCCGTATCAGGGTCCGGCCACCACCCAGCGGAAGCGGTCCGGCCGGAAGAAGTCCCGGCGGGCCCGGAGCAGCCCGTCCAGCGTGACGCCGCCCCAGCCTTCCGGGCGCCGGCGGTACGCGCAGGGGGCTTCTTCCCCGGCATAGAGGTCCAGCCCCATGTAGTAGGCCCGCGTCAGCGAGGCCAGGCAGCGCATGAGGAAGCGACCCTGCAGTTTGCGCACGGCCTGGCGCACTTCCCGCTCGTCCGGGGACTCCGCGGCGAAAGCCTTCATGACTTCCGCGATGGCGGAGCGGGCGGTCTCCACGTTTTCCGGGCGGGTCCCCAGCCCCACGGAAAGCACCGCCGTCCGGCCGCCGTCGATCGACTCGAGGCTGGCGCCCACCGAGTAGGCCAGGCCCCGCTTCTCGCGCAGCTCGAAGGTCACGCGCTCGGACAGCATGGCCGCCAACACGTCCAGGGCAGGGCGGTCGGCCGCGGCCACGGGGAAGGCGTCGGCACAGAGCAGGTAAGACTGGCGCGCCATTATCTTCACCTCGTGGACCCCGGCCCCCGGCCCCTCCGCCGGCAGGCCCAGGGGCACGCGCGCAGCCGGGGCGCCCCCGCGCCCCGGGAACAGGGTGGCCAGCCGGGCGACGACCTGCGCCGGGTCCGCCCCGGTCTGCACGCTCAGGACGAGGTTCTCCGGGCGGAAGAGGCCGGCCGCAAAGGCCCGGAACACCGCGGGGTCGGGCGCCGGCCGGGCCGCCGGGTCGCCGTAGACCGGCCGCGTTTTCCAGGTGCCGGGGAAGAGCAAGCCCCACAGGGCCGCCTCCGCAGCGGCTTTGGGGCTTCTGGCCCGCTGCAGGCAGATCTTCGACTGCGCCTGGAAAACCTTCTGCAGGGCCTCGGGCGTCGGTTCCGGCTCCTTCAGCAGCCGGGCCAGCAGCGTCAGCGCCTCGTCGCGGAAGCGGTCCAGAACCTGGAGGCGCACCCAGGAGAACTCTTCCACCGTCGTGTAGTCGTCGAAGGGGATGGCGGGGTCGTCCACCGTGCTCACCC
>CAYTBK010000171.1:0-7567 GCA_964436005.1 uncultured Acidobacteriota bacterium | reverse complement strand
CGGAAGCCTGCGCGCCTGGCGAAAGCGGCGCTGCGGCAGCCTCCGCGCCGCACTCCTGGGCGACGAAGATTACGCGCAGGGAGGGGCCGTGCGCGGGGTCTTGCCCGCCCTTTTCTTGGTGTACAAGTACAGCTGGATGGAATTGTAGATGTTGTGCCAGGCGATGTAGAAGGTCGGTCCGAGGGCGACGACGGGGCTGAGGAAGGTGAGGCCCAGCCAGATGGTCAGGGAGAGGTTCTTCTGCCCCAGCGACTGGCTGGCTTCCTCCCGGAAGCGCTTCCCGCCGAGCAGGGCGCCCAGCGAGAAATTGGCGACGCAGAGCGTCAGGGACACCGCCGCGAGGGTGACGACGGTCTGCCAGGAAGTTGACCGGTCCCGGCCGAGGAAGTCGGAGGCGTTGGCCACGACCAGGAACAGCGTGGCCAGCCAGAGGGGGAAGGAGAGGACCTTCAGCCGAAAGAGGGCCTTCCGGGGGGCGGCCGGCAGGCGCCCGGCGAGCGCGGCCAGGAGGAGGGGGACGAAGACCACGGCCAGTACGGGTGGCGCCACGTCCCGCACCGACAGCTCGAGCCGGCTGCCCGCCACCCAGGGCAGGAGCCACGGCAGCAAAAGTGCCGCCGTCACGATCCCGGCCAGGACGGCGGCGGTCACGTAGTCCACCCGGCGGTCGAGGAAGCCGGCGATCACAGGCGCCGAGACGGCGGTGGGGGAGATGCCGACCAAAAAGGCCGCCTGGGCCAGAAGCAGGTCCGCCGGCCGCAGGAGCAGAAAGGCGCCCACGCCCACGCCCACGTTGGCCAGCAGCACGAGGAAGAGGCTGGGGTGCAGGGCGCTGCGCCCGAGGCGCAGCCCGAGGAACGAGAGGAACAGCATGGCGGCCAGCTGGTACGAAATGAGGAAGGAAAGGCGGTGGGCGTCGGGGAACAGAACGCCGGCCAGCATGGCGGCCAGGAGGGAGAAGGTCCGTCCGTAGCGGAAGAGGACGCCGGGGAGGCCGGTGATTCTTCGGGTCAGCATGGCACCTCGCAAAACCGGGCCCCGTCCGTCCGACCGGGGCCGCCGGTTATCTGCCGACCGCATTCTATCCCGCAACCGGTTGGAAGTTACCCGCCAATCGTGAAAACCGAAATGATCGGGCGAGATTTTCCGGCCCGACATTTCTCCCGGCGGGTGCCCCCTCAGGGCTTGCTTGCGCTTGCCGGGCGTGCGGCCTGCACTTTGTCGCGGAGTGAGTCGATGTTTTGGACCTGCTCCGCCGTGGGCGAGAGCCCGCGGGCCCGCTCCAGGGCTTCGAGCGCCTGCGGGACCTCCCCCTTTTCCGCCAGGACCTGGGCCAGGGCGAGGCGGGTGTCCACGGACTGGGGATAGTAGTCGACGGCCAGTTCGAGCAGGGCCGCCGCTTCCCGAGTGCGCTTCATCAGACGGTGCCAGTTGGCGACCCACTCCAGCCAGCCCGCATCGGGAAGGATGCGGTAGCCGAACTGGTCGGTGAGGCTCTCGTAATGCGCCGCGATGCCCGGGGCGTCTCCTTTTTCGATGAGGGCCTCCGAGATCTTGTACTGGGCGTAGAGGGCCCTCAACCCGTCGTAGAAACCACGGAGGAAACAGGAGATGTGGTCTTCGTCCGGGTAGCGGACGGAACGAAGGCGCAAGGCGGGGTTGTGCCGCCGGAGGGTTTCGGTGTAGCGGCGGGCCGCGGTGGCCATGCTGCCCGACTGGCTGTCCATGGCCAGGAAGAAGAAACGGTGTCGCGGGGTTTTCTCCGGTGGCCGGAGACCGATTTGCCGGCGCACCCACTCGTTGTCCCAGGGCAGCGTGGGGCTGATGGCCAGGTAGGCCTGGAAGAGGTCGGGGCTTTCCAGCATGGCGTAGGCCACGAACAGCCCGCCCAGAGAATGGCCGGCGATCAGGCGGTGGGGCTGGAGCCGGTAGCGTTTCTCCAGGTAGGGGATCAACTCCTTCTCCAGGAAGTCCAGAAACCGTCTGGCGCCCCCGCTCTGGGGGACGTCCTCGCCTTCGATGTTGCGGGCGCGGGTGGGCGTGAAGTCGCGGTCCCGGTCGGTGCTGTCCAGGGCCACCACCACCGTGGGAGGGACATTGCCGGAAAAGGCCAGGTAGTCGACGGTGGCGCTCGACCAGAGGAAATACCCGTCCAGAACCAGGGCCAGCGGGTACTTCCGGCCCGACTTGTCGTAGTCGGCCGGCGTGTAGACCCTGAGCACCCGGTCCTCGCCCAGCAATTCGGAATGCAGCGTCAGCTGCTCCCCGGCGACGACGGGCGCAGTGGCCGCCGCGGCCACGGTCCCGGAGGCGCCAGCCAGAAGGAGCAGGAGAAAAGCCAGTCGCTTGCTCATGATCACTCTCCCCGCTCGCCGGGGCCGGGACGCGGCCCGCCGGCGCAATCCAGGAACAGGGCCCGGAACTTGCCTTCGATGTCGAGGTGTCCGAACGGCCCGGTCTGAGTCAGGAAAATGCCGTATGCTTTTTGCCGGAAGTCTATGAAGAAGCATGTGTTGTACGGACCGCCGGCCCAGAAGGCCACCCGGGGCGCCGAGGGGTCGGCCGGGTCGGTTTCGACGCCGATGCCCAGCCCGTAGCCGGCCACCTTGAACCCGCGGTCGGTGATGCCGGCGATATGGTCGGTCAGCATCAGGGCCACGGTTTCCGGTTTGAGCAGGCGCACCCCGCCGAGTTGGCCGCGGTCGAGCAGCATCTGCAGGAAACGCCCGAAGTCGCGGGCGGTGGTCACCGCCCCGCCGTAGCCGGTGCCCCAGCCGCCGCCGCCGGAAAGGCCGGCGGGCAACGCGCGGAAAGGGCTCTGGCGGGCGTTCTCCACCAGCCGGAGCGCCCCTTCCCGGTACTCGTACTCGCTGGCCAACCGGCCCAGCTTCCCCGCCGGGACCCAGAAATCGGTGTCCTTCATCCGGAGCGGTCGGAACACCTTTTCTTTCAGCACGACGTCGAGGGGCTGCCCGGTCAGCACCTCGATGAACCGGCCGAGGACGTCGGTGGCGTAGCTGTACTCCCACCGCCTTCCCGGCTGATAGGCGAGGGGCAATCCGGCCAGGCGTTGGACGAAGGCCTCCAGGCTCTTGTCCCAGGTCATGAACCCGGCTTGCCGGTACATCCTGTCCAGCGGGGAATCGGCGAAAGCGTACACGAAGCCGGCGGTGTGGCGCAGGAGGTCCCGGACGGTGACGGGCCCGGACTGGGGGACGGTCCGGGGAGTCACCGGGGCTTCCCCGTGCGGCGGGTTGGACTCCATCACCCGCAGGTTCGCCAGTTCGGGGAGAAAACGGCCCACCGGGTCGTCGAGTTGGAACCGGCCTTCCTCGTACAGGCGCAGGGCCGCCACCGCCGTGAACACCTTGGTCATGGAGGCGATGCGGAAGATGGCGTCCGGGCGGGTGGGGATTCGGCCTTCGATATCCATCAGACCATAGGTTTTGAGTTGTTCCTGTTTTCCCGGCCGGGCCACGAGGGTGACTACCCCGGCCAGTTCGCCGCGGTCCACGTACGACTGCATCGCGGCGCTCATCGCGGCGAGACCGGAGGGGGAAAGCCCCTCTGGCTTCGCCTTGCTTTCCGGAGCGGGCCGGCCAGGCCCGCCCAACAGGGCGGGGGACAGCAGCAGAATGGCCGCCAACCAGGCCAGGGGGCGGAAGTTCCGGGGCGGTGCGGAGAGGGCGTTTCCGAAACGGGGGGGCGTCATGGAAAGGCTCCTTCCGCCGGCTAGGCCGGGAACGAGGGGCGGCGGGGGACGATGGCCTCGCCGAGCCAGGCGATCACGGCGCCCAGGTTGGCCATGTTGGCCTGGCCCTCCTCGTCCGCCAGGACGTCGCCGGCTTCCAGGCCGACCCCGAAGTTCCAGTACGTCGAACCGGGCACGATCATCTGCGATATCTGGAACAGGTGGTTGATGGCGATGGCTTTCATGGCCTCTACTCCTTGTGTTGGGTGATTTTCGACTTCCCTGGCGGCATCATCTCGCCGATCGTCTCATAAGCGCCCAGAATACCCTGCTTACGCTTTGTTCGGACGACTGGTTTCAAGTTGAATCGGGCTGGCGGGGGGCGGCATCTGAATTGTCGGCGCGACAAGGCCTGTCAAATGCAAAACAAACGACCGCCGAGGGCCGCTGAGCTTCGCAGAGGATGATACCAAGTTGGCGGTGCGGACCCAGGGAGCGATCGCAAGTCGAACCAGCCTCGGTTTTGGCGAACCGGGCAGGCGTGAAAAATGGAAACCGGGAAGTCAAGTGCCATTCAATGGCTTCCATTCTCTGTGGTCCTCCGCGTAGCTCCGCGGTTTTTCTCCGATGGTTTTGAGGGCCACGGCCCGCGTTGGCCAAACGGGCGGGGAGGCCGGGGGCAGGAACGCAAACCGCAGATATTCCGTTGTGTTGGCTTGTTGCAAATAATATAATAAGTTCAGTGTTTTAAGATCTGCTTCGAACAATATTTTCCAGTGGTAGCGGAACGCAGAGCGCCTTTCGCGAGCTGAAGCTGTAGCCGTTTTTTTACGGAAATATGGCCCTGGGCAGGGGGGGGTATGTACAGAACGCCGAAATCCATTCACGAAAAAAAGGTTTCTTTTCCTTCTGCCGGGACCTGGGCGTGGATTGTCCTGGCTGTCTGCAGCGTCCGCTTCGCGCCGGCCGACGGATACCCGCCCTACTGGGACAGCGGGAGTGGGTCGGCCGTCCATTACCAGCCCGTCGCCTGGCCGGCGGAAAACAAGTGGATACCCTACACCGGACGGGGCCTGACCCTGAACGACCCCAAGGTCGCCGACCCCAGCAACGGCGGGACGTCGCCCCAGAACTACGTCAGCGTGAGCTCGAGCTGCCCGGACCGCACCCAGCCCAGCGCCTTCTGGTACTTCGACGAGTCGAAGAACGCCCGGGGGGTCCTGTACTTCCGCTGGCGGCTGGAGCAGATCCCCAACACCTACGCCACCGGCCCCAGCGCGGGCGCCTGCGCCTCCACGGACCCCTTCCGGTCCGCCCAGTGGGCCGTCCTCATCGACACCGACGGCGACGGCTACCGGGAGTTCGCCGTGCACCTGAACGGCAGCTCCGGCGGGCCGGGCACCGACGTCGACGTGCTCTCGGGCATCTACAGCGACACCCCCAGCCAGTCGCTGGACTATGTCAACGACTCGTCCGTTCGCATGATCTCCCACAACCCCACGGCTTTCGTCGACCGGGCCACGGCCAGGATCCTCAACTTCCGGAACTCTCTCAGCCCGACCGCCAGCTGGTTGAACGGGAGCGCCGAAACGGTGTGGGACTATGGAACGACGCGGGTCACGAAGGTGTCCTGTTCGGGGGGCGACGAATACGTCCTCGACTTCCAGATCGACCTGCGCATGCTCGACGCCTCCACCGTGGGCGGGCCCGCCCTGACCAAGGACAGCGCCATGTCCTTCCTCTTCGCCACGGCCAACAGCCTCAACAACCCCTTCCAGAAGGACGTCGTCCAGTCGGGCGACACCGTCTACATCGGCGACCCGAACAACCCGGCGCCTTTCGGCGACACCGTCACCCCCGACGGGGGGGGATCCCTGCCCCAGCCGCGGGTGGCCGCGGTCTCCGTCTCCGGTTGCGGACCGGCCCTCCTTTCGGCCACCGTGGCGGACTCGTTCTACACGGACGCCGGGGGCAACGTGCTTTCCTCCGTGGCCGCGGTCTCCTTCTACGCCTATGACGACGTCGACGGCAACGGCTTGCCGGACGACGCGGGCAGCGCCTGGACGGAGGTGGCCTCCGGGGTGGAGAGCGGCTCCCAGGCCGGCCTCTGGCAGGGGTCCTGGGATTCCCGCAGCCTGGGCCGCGGGCGCTTCCTCATCGGGGCGAAGGCCACGGACCTGGAGGGCAACGTCACCTGGTCGTTCCTCTCCTCCGCCGAGGTGAGCGCCCCCCCCTACAACGGCGCCCCCAACTACGCCAACCCCACGCCGTCGCCCGGCGTGGTGTACGTCGCCTTCGTGAACACCTGCGGAGCGCCGCCCGCCTACCTGACGAAGTCGGGGCCTTCCTCCCCTGTGACCGCCGGTGCGGGCGCCTCTTTCACCCTGACCGTCCACAACCCCACTTCCACCGCCATCAGCATTTCCCGCCTCACCGACTATCTGCCCGAAGGTTTCCGGTACCTCAGCTACGACGGCGGGACGTTGGGCGCCCCCTCGAGTTCCCCCTCTGTGGGGGCCGAGGGAGCCGTTTCCTGGACCTTCAGCCCGGCCGTTTCCGTCCCGGGCGGCGGCACGCGCACCTTCATCTTCACGGCCACCGCCTCCACCGTCGTGGGGACGTATGCCAACAGCGCCGACGCCACCACGGGCTCCGGCGACACCCTCGTGGCCGACCCGGTGCAGGTCGGCGTGGGCCAGGCCCGCCTGACGCTCTCCAAGCGGGCCAGCGTGACCTCGGCCAACCCGGGGGATTCCATCACTTTCACCCTGACCTACGCCAACGACTCCCCCATCAGCGTGTCGAACGTCGTGCTCACCGACGTCCTCCCCACCGGCGTCACCTTCGTGTCCGCCACAAACGGCGGGGTCTACACGTCCGGAGACCGGACGGTCACCTGGACCCTCGGCGACCTTGCCTCCGGGGAAGGGCCCTTCTCGGTGCAGTTCACCGTGAGGGTGGTCAGCCCCTATCCCAGCGGCGCGGCCATCCCCTTCCTCAACACCGCCCAGATCGTGTCGGACGACACCACGGCCGAGACGGCCTCGGTTTCCGTCTTCATCAACGCCCCGCACCCGGTGCTGCGCCTGCAGAAAAGCTCCACCACCGTGCAGGTGGCCCCCGGAGGCAGCGCCGTCTTCACCATCTCCTACTCCAACATCGGGGATGCGGCGGCGACGTCGTTGGTTTTGACCGACAACGTCCCCGCCGGGTTCACCTTCGTGTCCGCCACGGGGGGCGGCACGCACAGCGCGGGCGTCGTCACCTGGAACCTCGCTTCGCTGGCGGCCAACACCTCCGGGTCGGTGACGGTGACCCTCCAGGCGGACAGCACCTACACCGCGGCCAACCCGGCGGTGAACACGGTCTCGCTGGACTCCGCCGAAACGACGCCGGTGACGGATTCCTACCGCATCGGCGTCACCCAGACCACCAACGTCTGCAACACGTACTACTTCAAGGATACCCAGCAGGGTGTCGGCGCCGCCGGAACCCAGTACATCGCCACCACCACGGCTCCGGGCGCCTCGGACACGGGGTTGTCCATCTCCAAGACAACCCCGGCCGACAAGACGTACGTCGAGGTGGCCAGGTTCTACCAGGAACCCGCCGCCAGCGCCGACGTCGGCTTCAACGGGACGCTGACGACCTACTACTACATCGACCGGGCCTCGGGCAACGGGATGAACATTCGATGCACGGTGTACGACTACAACTCGGATACAGGGGTGACCGCGCCCCTCGGATCCAGCGTGTACGACTTCAAGGGCAGCGCGACGGGGGAACAGAGTTTCGGCATCACCCTGAGCGGCACGCTGCAGAAGAACCACCGGCTGCTGTGGGTCTACGAGGCGGCGGCCCAGACCAACGGCAAGG
>CAYTBK010000170.1:0-7662 GCA_964436005.1 uncultured Acidobacteriota bacterium | reverse complement strand
GATCATGGCGTCGCGGTAGGCCGAACGGTACTGCTGGTACATGATTGACATTCTCGCCGTGATCTCCAGCTGGACGGTGCATTTCTCATACAGCATCGTATCGGCTTCGGCGATCTTCCGGATGTTCCAGGACCCGATCACGCCGAGCAGCAGCGCGAGTAAAGCCATCACAATGGCCACGATGAGGACCTTGCTGCCGATCTTGAGGTTTTTCATGCTTCCTCCTCGAATGGTTTAATCCTGATTCCTTGGCCCGGCGAACGGGCAAGCCGACTCACTCGGAAGTCAGCTTCATGGTTTTCAATAAATTCTGAACATCCACGATGAGAGCGATGGAACCGTCCCCCAGGATGGAGGCGCCCGAGATATCCTGCACGCTGCGGTAGAACCGCCCCAGCGGCTTCACCACCGTCTGGTGCTCACCCACCACGTGGTCCACCACGAAACCCATGCGGACGCCGGCCACCCGGGTGACCACGATGACCTCCACGGGGGGCGGCCCTCCGGGCACCTGGAAGTGCCGGCGAAGGAAGATGAAGGGCACAATCTCCCCGCGCAGGTTGACGTAATGCCGGTCCAGCCCGGTTTTGCGCAGGGTCTCGGGCAGCTCCACGCACTCCTCGACCAGGGAGAGCGGCAGGATGAAGTAGGCGCCGGAAACCTTGACCAGGAACCCTTCGATGATGGCCAGCGTCAAGGGCAGGCGCAGGGTGAACGTGGTCCCCCGGCCGAGCGTGCTTTCCATCTCGATGCTGCCGCCGAGCGCCTCGATGTTGCGCCTCACCACATCCATGCCGACCCCGCGCCCGGAGACGCTGGTGACCTCGGTCGCCGTGGAGAATCCCGGCGCCAGGATCAGGGAGAAAATTTCCCGTTGGGTCAGCGGGGCCTCGGGGGCAACCAGCCCCCGCTCCACCCCCTTGGCCCGGATGGCGGCGGAGTCCAGGCCCTTGCCGTCGTCGCCGATCTGGACCACCACGTTGGTGCCGGAATGGAAGGCGCCCAGCCGGATGACCCCGCGCCGCGGCTTGCCGGACTCCTGCCGCACCTCCGGCCGCTCCACGCCGTGGTCCACGCCGTTGCGCAGAAGGTGCAGCAGCGGGTCGCCCAGGCGATCCACCACGGTTTTGTCCAGTTCCGTCTCTTCCCCTTCGGTCACGAAATCGAGTTCCTTCCCCAGGTCCCGCGCCAGGTCCCGGACCAGCCGCTTGAACCTGCCGAAAAGGGTCCCGATGGGCAGCATGCGGATGCTCATGGTGTTGTCGCGCAGGTTGCCGGTGAGCCGCTCCAGTTCTTCCGCGATGGCCAGGAACTGGGCGTCTCCCCGGAGCGCCGCCGTCTGGCTCAGCCGGGCATGCACCGTGACCAGTTCCCCCACCAGGTCCACCAGGCGGTCCAACCGTTTCGCCGGCACGCGCAGGGTCGAGGCCGCGTCCGATTCCAATGTCCTGTCCCGGGCGGATTTCCGGGGCGGAGGCGGCTCCCCGAGGTCCAGATCGATGGCTTCGGCGGCCTCGGCTTCCACCGTCGGCAAGAACTCCTGGAAGATGGTCTCCAGTTTCGCCCGTGCTTCCGGTTCCGCCTCGCCGGGAAGGCCCTGGAACTCCAGCATGGTCCGGATCACGTCACACGCGCCCAGGGTGGCCTCGACCAGCTTCTGCTGCATTCCGAGGCAACCCTGCCGGACCTGGTCGTACACCGAGACCACCCGGTTCACGAAATCGGCCAGCACTTCGTTGCCGCACATGAGCCCCATGGTCCGCAGCGCCTTCATGGCCAGGAAGGTTTTCCCGGCAATGTCGTTCTCCGTCCCTTCCTCCACGTCGCAGAGGAACGATTCCATCTCGTCCACCAGGCTCAGGGCGCCCGCCCGAAACTCGTCGAGGCCATGGGCGTCCATCTCGATGCGGAAGGCGGTCTGGTCGACCTCGGCAGCTTCGGCCTGCCGCCGCAGCATTTCGGCCACCCGGGAGGAGTCGACGTTCGACTGATCCACCAGGATTTCCCCCAGCCGCCGCTCGTCCCCGCCCGACTGAAGCCGCAGCGCCCCGCGGACGGCGCTCGGGTCGGCGGCCTTGTCGCGGACCAGCAAGGCGCCCAGGCGATCCACTGCCCCGCTCCTGCCCGCCTCGATGACCAGGCGGATCTTCTCCGCCAGTCCCGCGGCCTCCGTTTCCGGCGGCGGCACGGGTCCGCTGCGAACGCAGTTCTCCACCCAGGCCATCATCTGCTGCAGGATGTCCACACCCGCCAGGATCAGGTCGGCCAGGGCGCCGGAAAAATGAAGGTGGCCGTCCCGGCAAGCCGAGAGCAGGTTCTCGAGGTCCGTGGCCGTGGACTGGATGGCCGGGTAGCCCAGGTAGCCCGCCCCGCCCTTGATGGTGTGGAAAGCGCGGAAAATGGCGTTCACCGCCTCCTGATCCTCAGGATAGGCCTCCCACTCGATGATTTCGGTTTCCACCCCGTCCAGGTGCTCGCGGGACTCGGCGACGAACTCCAGCACGAACGGGGAAGACTCCGGGGCGACAGGCGGCGCTTCGGCGGCGAGAGGGGCGGGCGTTTCTACCCGGACCGGCTCCGGTTCCGCACCGGCCGCCGGGACCTTCGGATTTTCTCCGGGAACCTCCAGCCAGGCGGTTTTCAAACGGGAGAACGCGTCGTTGATGCAAACCCGGCTTTCGGCTTCCCCCCCGCGCAAGCCCAGGGATATGTCGAGCAGCAGCGTCTTGAACGACCCGACCTCCGCCTTGACGGGCGACGCGCCCAACTGGTCGAGCAGCGCCATGATGCGCATCAGGTTGGGGATGTCCAGCTTCTCCAGCAGAACCAGTTCGCCGGCCATCTCTTCGATCAGGGCGTGAAAGTCCATCGAATCGCTGCTCCCACTCGCTTGCTCGAAGAAACGCCCCCCGCAGCGACCCGGACATGTGCGCACCGCCACAGGACACCGAATCAAGCCGTGCCTTCGAGGAATTTCGGGCATCAATCCAGAATGTCAAATTCCCACCGCGTCACGGCGGCGGACGCGGCCCTCTTTCTCTTATGAATGCTTTTTTACAATACACAAAATCATTTCCGGAATCAATTCTTTTTCATGGAGGAAGTATTCCTGAGCCCGGGGTCGACACGGCCCACCGCCTCGGTTATAATTCCGCCGCGCCGCGTCGGCGGCGCTTCCGGCAGAGTGAAGGGATGGAATGACCGTTTCCTCGTTAGATAAATTCTTTCAGCAATTGGCCGAGCAAGGAAGGCGATTCCCGAACCCGGCGGTGGCCCTGGGGACCTTCGACGGCGTGCATCTCGGCCACCAGGCGCTCATCGGCCACCTGTCCGACCTTTCCCGCGACAGGCGCGTTCCGTCGCTCATTCTGACTTTCGACCGCCACCCGCTGTGCCTGGTCCGGCCGGAAAAAGCCCCCCCCGCCCTGCAGACGCTGGAAGAAAAATGCCGGCTCCTCAACGGCCTGGGGGTGGACGGGGTGGTCGTGATGCCGTTCACCCCCAGCTTCGCCGGGCTGGACGCCGGGAATTTCATCCAGAAGGTGCTGGTCGAGAGTTTGGCCATTTCGGCCGCCGTGTTCGGCGAGTGCTTCCGCTTCGGCCGTGGAGGGCACGGCGACCAGAAAGCGCTGGAAAGAGCCGGCCAGGAAGCCGGCTTTACGGTGCACCCTTTCCCCAAGTTCTCGATCGGGGGCGTCGTCGCCTCCAGCACGCACATCCGGCGACTTCTCGGCGCGGGGAAAGTGGAGGAAGCCCGCCGCTTTCTGGGCCGGCCGTACTCGCTGTCCGGCACCGTGGCGTCCGGGCGCCGCCTGGGCAGAACCATCGGGAGCCCCACGGCCAACCTGGACCCCGACCTGGCGCTCATCCTGGCCAAAGGCGTCTACGCCGGCTACCTTCGGGTGGACAATCAAAGGCTACCTGCCGTCATCAATGTGGGCACCCGCCCCACGGTGGAAACCGGCCCGGAAAGGGCGTTGCTGCTGGAGGCGCACCTGCCGGGATTCCACGGCGACCTTTACGGCCGGAGGGTGGTGGTCGAAACGTGCCGCCGCCTGCGCAACGAACTCCGCTTCGAATCGGTTTCCGCCCTCGCCAGCCAGATCGCGCGGGACGTGGAGACCGCCCTGGCCCTCCTGCAGGAAAACCCCTGACCGATCCGCCGGATTCGCCGGGGCGACTTCTCCGGAGAGGACCAGGCGGGCGAACGGCTGTCCTTGACAGACCTCCCCGGCAAGGCTACACTGGCCGCTTCCGTCGTCCGCACAGAAACCAGCCAAGGCAAACCATGAAAGGCAATCACGCAGAAGGTCCGCAACAAGCCAGGCGCAACACGGTGCAAGTCGTCAGGCCGGCGTTCTGGGGCGCCGTCGTTCTCGCGACCCTCCTCACGGCCCTCGTCGTCAGCCGGGCCGACGCCCTGACGGCCGTCCTGGCGGTCGGCATGTTCGCCCTGGCGACCGGGGCGGGCATCCTGGCCTTATCGGCGCTGCCGAAGGCGACCCGTTCGGCGCCGCCGGCCGCTTCGCCGGGAGATTCCCTCACCGAAAAACTGTTCAAGGTGGCGGCCCCGATCACCGAGAGCGCCCATGTCGACCAGATTCACCGGAAAACGGTCGAAGGCGCGGAACAGCTGCTGGAAACCGCGGGAACGCTCCTGTTCACCGCCCACGGGGACAAAGCCGTGTTCCGCGACTGCGAAGGCATTCCCTGGGAAAAAGTGCCGCCCGCCGAGGCCGACAAGCTGTCGGTCATCGCGGCGGAGACCCTCCGCAACGACTCCGTCGGCCTGTTCGAAGCCGACAGCCTGCGGGAGCGGTTTTTCCCGGACGTCGACCACGTGCAGGGCCTGGCAATTCCGCTCCGGGCTTGCGGGGAAACCATGGGCGCCCTGCTGGCCGTCGGCCGCAAGACCCCGGACGGGGCGTTTTCGCCCCCCAGCCAGCAGTTGGCCAAGACGCTGGCGCTTCTCGCCGCCATCAGCCTGAAGAACGCCGACGCCCGCGAACTCCAGATCAATTTCTACACCCACGCGGTCGAACTCCTCGTGATGAGCATGGAAGGGGCGGTCACGCCCATGAACCACCTGCGCAACGTCGCGCAGTATGCCGACATCCTGTCGCGCCGGCTCGACATGTCGGACGAGGACAGGCGAAACATCCATTTCGCCGCCCTGCTGCACGACATCGGCATGATCAAGATCCACCCCGACCTGCGGGCGAAGCCGGACCACTTCCGGAGCCATCCCATCCTGGGATCGGAGATGGTGGGCCGCGTGCTCATCTGGCAGGACCTGACCCCCATCATCAAGTACCACCACGAGAACTTCGACGGTTCAGGCTATCCGGAACGTCTGAAGGAACAGGAAATTCCCTTGCCCGCCCGGATCCTGTCCATCGCCGAGTCGTTCGACGCCATGACCAATTCATTGACGTACCGCTCGGCCGTCTCCATGGAGCACGCCCTCCACGAACTGCAGAAAGGGGCCTGCACCCGGTACGACGCCCGCCTGGTGAATCTGTTCTGCGAGGCGGTGGAAGGCACCGACTTCCATTCCTGAACGGTTACATCCTGTATTTTCCGAGGGAATCGGGGGAAATGTCCTCCAGCCACTTGCGGATGTCCTCTTCGGGGAGGTCCGTCTGGCTTTTGGCGGCGAAGGCATGGGACTTGCGGATCACTTCGTCCGCCACGAAGACGGTCGCCCCCGTGCGGACGGCCAGGGCCAGGGCGTCGCTGGGCCGGGAGTCGATGACGCAGCGCTCTTCCTGGCGGAGCAGGTGGATTTCGGCGTAATAGGTCGTTTCCTCGAGGGCGGTGATGACCACCTTCTCGACGGAGACGGAAAGCTGCGCCAGCATGTTCTTCATCAAGTCGTGGGTCAGCGGCCGGGGAAGCTCCACGTGCTCCATTTCCATGGCGATGGCGTTGGCCTCGAAGATGCCGATCCAGATCGGGATGACGGTTTCGCCCCCGGACTCCTGCAGCACGACCACCGGCGTGTTGCTGGCAGGGTCGAGGATGAGCCCCCGAATGATGAACTCTTTCCAGTTGGCCATTTCGTTCTTCCCCGCCCGATGATGACAACCCGACCGGAATGTTCGCGGCAAGCGAAACCACGGAAAGTTCCGATGCGATGGCCGGTGTTGTTCCGCTTTGATCATAGCGCACGGTTCCGCTTTCACGCAACCCCTAATCCTCCCCGTGCCCCCGAAGGCCGCCGGCGCTTGTCGCCGCGGTCCACGTGCCGGCGGTTGCGCATCCCTGCCCGCCAGAACGAATCGATCACGCTCCGGAGCTTGTCCGGATCGGGCCTTTCCCCGCCGGACAATCCTCGCTTCCTGTCGCATTCCCTTATTGGAAAAATCTGTGGATTCTTGGGGTGCGCCGGAGTATAATGACACTCTTTTAGAGGCGCTCGGTAAGCCATACGCCAATTCACAATTACAAGGAGTTTGCGATGTCCGACAAGTCTTTCAATCCGTTTGAGATGGCTCAAAAGCAGTTCGACAAGGTCGCCGATCAGCTGCAACTCGACGAAGGAACCCGTGCGTTGCTCCGCAACCCCCTCCGCGAGTATCATTTCAGCATTCCCGTCCACATGGATGACGGCACCGTCAAGGTGTTCCGTGGATACCGCGTTCAGCACAACGACTCCCGTGGACCGGCGAAGGGCGGCATCCGCTTCCATCCGCAGGAGACTGTCGACACGGTCCGGGCCCTGGCCACCTGGATGACCTGGAAGTGCGCGGTCGTCGACATCCCGCTCGGCGGCGGCAAGGGCGGCGTCATTTGCGACCCCCGCAACATGTCCGAACGCGAACAGGAAGCCGTCTGCCGCGGCTGGGTCCGCCAGGTCGCCCGCAACGTCGGCCCGCTCCAGGACGTCCCCGCTCCCGACGTCATGACCGCCGGCAAGCACATGCTGTGGATGCTGGACGAGTTCGAAGCCATCCACGGGCAGAAGCTGCCCGGCTTCATCACCGGCAAGCCGGTGGGCATGGGCGGATCGCTCGGCCGCACGGAAGCCACGGGCTACGGCGTGATCTACACGGTCCGCGAAGCCATGAAGAACCTCGGCATCGACTTCAAGGGCGCCACCGCCTCCATCCAGGGCTCCGGCAACGTGGCCCAGTACGCGGCCGACCTCTTCATCAAGTACGGCGGCAAGGTCATCGCGATCTCCTGCTGGGACAACAATGACAAGGTCCCCTACACCTACCGCTGCCTGGACGGCATCGACTTCGACAAGCTGATGGGTTCCGTCGACCGCTTCGGCACCATCGACCCGGAGAAGGCCAAGAGCTACGGCTGGGAAAAGCTGCCCGGCGGCGCCTGGATCGAGCAGGACGTCACGGTCCTCATCCCCGCGGCCCAGGAGAACGAGGTCAACGAGAGCAACGTCAACAAGATCAAGCCCTCTGTCCGCATCATCGCCGAAGGCGCCAACGGCCCGACGACCCCGGAAGCCGACAAGGTCATCGCGGAGCGCGGGATCTACCTCATCCCCGACTTCCTCTGCAACGCCGGCGGCGTGACCTGCTCCTACTTCGAACAGGTTCAGTGCAACATGAACTACTTCTGGACCAAGGAAGAAGTCCTCACCCGCCTGGACGAGAAGATGACGGCCGCCTACCACGCCGTGCACGATCTTTCCAAGGA
>CAYTBK010000169.1:0-7931 GCA_964436005.1 uncultured Acidobacteriota bacterium | reverse complement strand
AGTTAAAGGCCAAAGGCGAGTTTCCCGTAGGGAATTCATGTCCATAGCCCGTTCGCACGGCCGCCCAGCCCGTTTCCCATAGGGAATCAACCGCCCGACCGATATGATGCCGATGGCCATGGATGCCCTCCGGGCAGGGAATCGTGGGAAACATCCTGTCGCTATCGGACTTGATGCCCTATGGGCAAGGATGCGGCGGGAAAACGTTCGGGCTATGGACATCCATGCCCTCCGGGCAAATGGTCCGGTCTGCCCTTCGTGCCCATCGCGACCTTCGTGTTGCCGATTGACCACAAAGCACGAAGCGGCGCCGTCGGCGCTGGATCCGTGAGCCCAGGCCGCGGGCCTGGGGCGGGGGAGCCCGGAATCTCTCGGGCGGCCTGCCGGGCCGCGACCGGCCCAACCCGCGCGAGAAGGCGTATTGGAAACACGAGGCGCACGAAGGCCGCAGAGCAGCTTACGCCGCAACCAAAGAGCATCCCGCGCAAAGCGCGTTGGATTTTCGGAAGAGCGAATAACCGGGGAGGCAGAGGATAAGCCGTTCGCTTGCCGAAGAGGGGACGAGTGGGGCAAAGAGAGAGAAAAAGACAAAAGAGTTAGCCGAGCGCCGAACAAGGAAAAAGGAGTATCCTTTCCCGTAACAGCAAAAACCCAAAGAAAGGACACTCCCATGACACTGATGGAATTGTACGGCAAAAGCATTTTCGGGGCAATGAGAGGATTGGACCGGATACGATTCCGGGGAACGATCCGCTGGCTGGCGAATGAGCTGGGGCTGGCGAAATTTTTGGGTCGCAGTTGCATACTGCTGAAGGATTTCGGGGCATGGGCCCAGGAAAAGACCCGGCAAGTCCGGGACAGTTGCCGGCAGCGGAGCGAGGAATTGGGCATCGAGATGATCTACCTGGCCAGCAGCGGGGAAGACAAGGAAGCCCTGGCCCGAGAGGTGGCCCGGAAAAAGGGGATCCGGGAAGGTTCGATCTGCATGTTCAGCGTGGTGGAGCCCTGCTGGTCGCCGACGGTGGTGGGGAACCGGAAAAGCCAAAAGCTGGAAGTGCGCATGAGGCCGCGAAAAGGGGTGTGGATATACCACTACTGGGATGATCCGCAATTTGGCTTTGGCCACGTGCGCCTGCAGACCTGGTTGCCGATGACGGTGAACATCTGCCTGAACGGTCGGCACTGGCTGGAACAGCAACTGCAGCGGGACGGCGTGGGATACGTGAAGGACGGCAATTGCTTTCCCTGGGTCGAGCGTGTCGAGCGGGCCCAGGAATTGTTGGGCGAGCAGTTGAAAACCAACTGGACCGAGGAACTGAACCGATTGACGGAAGGTGCTTGCCCCGGGCTGGAAGAGATACTGGCCCCGCTGCAGGCCCCTTACTACTGGTCGGCGGACGAAACCGAATGGGCGACGGATTTCCTGTTCCACTCCTCCGCCGAACTGGACCAGATCTACCCTTCTTTGCTGCAACATGCCATGAAGGTCTCGGACAGTCCGACGGTGCTGCGCTACTTGGGGAAGGGCTGTATCAGCCGGAACGGGAAAGCCATGGGGAACGTGCCGCGTGAAATCCTCAGCGACCTGCGCCGGCGTACGGAAGGGATCCGGGTCAAGCATTGGATCAATCAAAACTCCATCAAAATGTACAACAAGAACGGGAGCATCCTGAGAATAGAAACGACCATCAACAACAGCCGGGATTTCAAGGTGTACCGGTCGGCCAACGACGATCCGGAGCGAAAGCCGAGTTGGCAACTCCTCCGCAAAGGAGTGAGCGACTTGCACCGGCGTTGTCAGGTGAGCGACCAGGCCAACGAGCGGTATGCGAAAGCCCTCAGCACGGCGCAGGCAAAAGAAACGGTGAAAGAAACCGTGGGCGGCGCCTGCAAGCCGGTGACCAAGAATCATCGACGGTATCGGGCGCTGAATCCCTGGAACCCCGAAGATTTTCGGTTGCTGAGCACGCTGGCCAAAGGAGAGTTTGCGATTCGTGGATTCCGGAACAAGGAGCTGCGGCCGTTGCTGTTTCCGGAATCTGCCAAGGTCACGGCGGAAGAGCAGAAGCGGTACTCGGGCCGGGTGACCCGCCGGCTCCAGTTGCTGCGGGCGCACGAGATAGTCAAGAAGGTGTCTCGTGAAAATCGCTATGTGCTGACCGATCGAGGACGCAAGTTTGCCACGGCCATGATCGCCGCCCATTCTGCAGACGTTAAGAAACTTATGGAGTTAGCGGCATGAACTTCGTGCAGAAAATACCAGATTCGGAGGGATAGTATTACGAAGGGGAACGGGGCTCGGGAGTTTGCGATATTACTGTCAGATGGGAAACAAGTTGCGCGTAGAGTTGCTATGTTTGCTTGATTAGAGTTCCCCTCGCAAGGGCTGGGGAAATGTCGGCGTCATCCCAGAACCTCTCTCTGCGCCGGAACGGCGTACTCCACTTCCGCGGATTCTTGATCGCCTCCGTCCTGAGTGAAGGCATCATACCAGGCTTTGCGCTCCTCGGCGGCGACCTGTTCCGCGACCAATTCCTGTATCATCGCGGTGAAGGAGATCTTCCTGCTGGCGGCGATCTTGCGGGCATGGCGATAGAGTTCCGCATCCATTCGAAGCGTCATGGCGATGGTTTGCGCCATGGGTCGCCTCCTTGTTGAGATACCTAAACTATATACCACAAGATGCGCGAAATCGAGATGCCGGAAAGAATTGCCGGCCGACGACACTGCCCGCCTCCGGTGCCGTGGAGGAAACGGAACCGACGGCGCAACCGCTTATCGGCCCGGCAGGGCCGACGGAAAGCAGCCGGGGGGAGCCCCGCCGGAGGCGGCGCTCCCCCGGGAAGCCGCATTTGGAAGGCATGCCGCCTCGGCGGGGCAGCGGAGGCCGGGCCGCGCCGTTCCGGCGCCCCTCCCTGGCGGCCGCCCGCGGAAGGCCCGGGAGTGCGGCGCGCAGCTTTGCGGAGCGCCGCTTTTTCCGCGCCGCGCAGCCCGGCGGAGCGGTGCGGCCGAGGCCTGGAAGAACGTCTCCACGTTCGGCGCTCCGGCGGCCTGCGCACCTGGCGAAAGCGGCGCTGCGGAGGCCTCCGCGCCGCACTCCAGAGGCGGCGCCGGCCTTCCGTTCTCATCGGGCAGAGCCTCGAAGAAGATGCCCAATTCCGTAGGACGCCGGGTATAATTTCCCTGTCGAGAAAGTTTCGAAGGGAAGACGCCTGGCTGCGCGGTCCGGTTCCCGTGGAAAGGCCGGAAACCGGCTTCCGACTCCCTTCGACCGGCTTTTGCCTGCCGGGATGCCCATCGTTTGCCGGAGGACAACGCCATGACCGCTCGCCGAACCCGCACGCTGTGCCTGATCGTCTTCTGCCTGGCCGTCGCCGTCTGCTGCCCGGCCAGGGCCGCCGGAGGGCTGGAACCGCTGGGCCGCGTCTACAACCAGGCCCAGACGCTGCACTGGATCGACGACGACCAGTTCGCCGTCGGGCGATGGGACGGAACGGTCACCATCTTCCGGCGCCCGCTCACTCCGGCGGAGACGGGGCCGGCGCTGGTCCAGGCGTTCCCTGCCCCCTCCCGGCAGGGCATCGAGATGGTCGATTCCTTGCCGAACGGGCAACTGCTCACCTCCAACACGGACGGCTCCATCGCCGTCTGGTCGCGCCGCGGGGACCGCTACAGCCTGAGCGGGCTCGCCGGTTACGACCCGGCCTGCGGGATGTTCAACAGCGGGTGCCTAGTCCACGCCCAGGACCGCGACTGGTACGTCTCCGGCCATGCCGGCGGCCGGGTGATCCGGTGGTTGGTCCTGCCCTGGGGGCGGATGATGCCGGTGAAGACCTTCGATGTCCGCTCGCCCGATCCGATCCCCAGCCCCTTTCCCATCAAGAATGTGCGGGGGATCGTCCACTGGCGGGACGGCCTGGTGGTCACCGGCGGCGAGGACGGGGACCTGTGCCTGCTGGACGTGTTCTCGGGGCGGATTCTCGCCCGGACCCGCTACAACCCCACCGCCCGGCGGGGCGTCAACGGGCTGTCCATCCGGGGCGACCTGCTGCTGGTCACCAACTGCACCGTCGGGACGGACGAGCCCAACCTGTCCCTGTTTCGGATCGAGGCCGACCGCCTGACCCGCCTCGACTCCCGGTACGTGGTCAGTTCGGCCGCCTTGCCCGGGGTCTTCAGCGTGGATTCGGCCCTGGTGCCCATGGAGGACCAGCTGCACTTCTACCTGAGCACCGGCGAGGGGGCGATCTGGCACGGCCTCGTCAGCGGCGACCGGCTGCAGGTCCTCGGCCGGACGGTCACCGGCTGGCCCGGGGTCGCCCCGGTGTTCCATTGGCGGGAGGCCACCGCTCAACTGGCCCTGGCCGACTACGATATCCGGCTGTACCGGCCCTTCGCCAGGGACCCGGACCTCGTGCGCATCGCCCTGGTGCACCTGGCGGCCGGGGCGGGGCAGGTGGAGCCCAACCGCCGCCGGATCGAGGCGGCGGTGGACGCCGCCAGCGAAGCCGGCGCCGATTGGATCCTGACGCCGGAGTTGGCCGAAAGCGGGTACCACTTCGCGGCGGAGATCGGCACCGACTGGATAGAGGACTTCCCCAGCGACTGGCTGAAGAGCCTGGCGCGGCGGGCCGGCGAGCGCCGGGCCGCCCTCCTGGTCGGACTGCCGGAGCGGGACGTGCAGACCGGCAAGCTGCACAACAGCGTGGCTGTCATCGACCGGACCGGAACCATCCTGGGCGCCTACCGCAAGATCCACGTCATCCCCGGCGAAGCCGAGGGGTGGGCCACGCCGGGCGAGGCCACGCCGCTGTTCGCCCTGGACGGGGAAGCTGTCGGCATCCTGATCTGCGCCGACTCCTACACGCCGGAAATCGCCGCCGCCTACGCCCGTTCCGGCGCCGGCGTCCTCCTTTCGTCCGCCGCGTGGGCGCCGGGCTCCATGGGACCGAACGGCTGCTGGGAAGACCGCTCGCGCGAGACCGGCCTGCCCTTCCTGGTCTGCAACCGGACGGGGGAGGAACCGGGCATCTCCTTCCGGAACAGCGAAAGCGTCGTCGACCGGCAGGGGCAGCGCCTCTTCACCTTCACAGCCCCGGGCACCACCGTCTTCCTCGTCCAGTGGAACCGGCGCACCGGCGAGTTCACCCAACTCGGCAGCCTCGCACTCGAGGAGGCGCCGGCCGAGGCGCCCTGAGGGAGCCGATGCGGCAGCGGCCTCGAGCGGGTAACCGGCGGGAGCGACGAGATCTTCCTGCTCTGCCGGGGCATCCCCTGATTTCCCTCCGGGACAAAAAACGAAAAGGACTTGGTTTCCCAAGTCCTTTTGAATGTTGGTTGCGGGGGCAGGATTTGAACCTGCGACCTACGGGTTATGAGTCCGTAATGTCTAGATCCCGATACCTGCCTTAGAGTGTTATTTTTTAGTCAAAACAAGCACATAGCGATTTTGGTTTTTGCCTCCAGTGGTACGTAATTGCCGCAAATTGTCCTAAAATATCTGGTCTTGTGCCGAAAAAATGCCGAACGGTTTGATGCCCTATCTACTTTTCAGATATGCTGATGTGAGCTTCTCGAACATGAGTATACAACGGATCGTGAATACATCGTCAATCGCTCCTGGCTTCCTTCTGGGACTATGCGTTCAGGTGACCCGCTAGCCCCCTAGCGGCAAGACTCGCGTTGTCCTCCAGACGAAAATATGGCCATCGGGGAAGGGGCGCGGAGTCGATGCGCTTGACCGGGAAGACAGCGGTGGTGCTCGTGCCGATGTTGAAGTCGATCATGAACTCGTCCAGCGCCCGCCCGTCGATGAGGATGACGCGCTGCTCGATATTATCCACGTAGGAGCGGGCGTCGTCGGAAAACTTCCCGGTCGTCAGGAAAACCCCTTTCTTGGCCCGCTTTCCGACGAGCGCCCCGACGAACTTCTGGATTTCGGGCCGCCCCACCACCGTCGCCGCCCAGCGTTTCGCCTGCAGGTAGATCACGTCGAGGCCCAGCCGGTCTTCCTTGATGATCCCGTCCACACCCTCGTCGCCGCTGTGCCCGATGGATTTGCCCGCATCCGCCCGGGAACCCCCGTAGCCCATGGCCACCATGAGGTCAACCACCAGGTTCTCGAAAAAGGCGGGCGAGTTTTCCTTCACCTTGGCCAATAGCTCTGACGCCAGGTGCTCCCGCAGGCTGTCATAGGACTGCTGCAGGGTTTCTTCCGGCGTCGCCACGGGAGACATCGGCTCCGTTTCCAGTGAAACCGAATTGGGGTGCCGCGTACGAAACTCCAAAAACTCCGGGTACTGGCTCAAGGTGTTGATGTCGATTCTATCCACCCCCTGTGCATGAAGGGTGCGCCCCCGGTCAGTGATACGGAATATGCCCCGTTTCGATGCTGACAACACCAGCGCCTGGACGAGATAGCTCTTCGCCCAGGCCACCCGGTTGTCGAACTTGCCCTGGGTTCCACTCGGCAATCGTTCGGCAAGTTCGTCCGCCGTCAACTTCATCGCAACGGCGAGTTTCTGTCTGGTTTCCTGGATGGAATGATCCTGGCCATCGGAAGCCAGATCCAATAGGGGCTTGAGGATGTCTTGAAAACCCGGTACCGGCTTGGGTATCTCCTTGGAAGACTATGAAATCATGCTACTGAAACAGATGTCCGGAAATGCGCTCCATATACTTCGGCCCGAACGACAGCTTGGCAGACATCGCAATCTCATCTGTCCTCGGCCTGAAAAGCACCCTGCTCAGGCGCTGGACGCCTCCTGGTACAGGTACTTCTGGAAGCCCACGAAGACCGTGTTGATCTCGGCCGGTCGGCCCAGTTCGTCAAAGGCGTCCTGCATGGCGTGGTACTTCAGCTTCAGCAGGGGGGCCAGCTTGTCCAAGTCCAGTTCCTCCACCCCTTCTCGTACGTAGTGGGAGAGGACGAAGTCGAGGAACGCCTGCTGCCGGCTGGTGAACCGGTCGCTGATGACCACCTTGGCCTTCGACGCCCGCTCCTCCCGGGTCAGGGGGGGCATGGCCCAGGCCACGTGGGCCAGCACGTCGAAGAGGTCGCTCTTCTCCGCGTCGATGATCTTCTGCATGGCTGCGAGCTGCTCCTTGCCGAAGCCCTTTTCCGCCAGGCCCTCCAGGAGTTTCTTCCGCGTGTCCGGCACGCTCCACACGGCGCGGAGCTCCTCCTCGCTCCGGAAGAACTCCGGCAGCTTGCCGAAGAGCGCCTCCATGAACTGGTGGGCCGACATGGGGGTCCCGTCGGGGTGCCAGAAGGAGGTGGCCATCATGTGCTGAATGTTCCGTTCCTTTCCGTCGGCCAGCCGCACCTTCGCGACTTTCTTTCGCTTGCAGACGCAGTGCAGCTTCCCGCAGACCTCGCACGGTTCCCCGGGGCACTCGCACGGGCTCTGTCCGCACTCCGGACATGGCTTGGGTTCCGGCTTCTCACAGATGCAGGGTTCACACCCGCACCTCGGGCACGGTTCCGGGCCTCCTGGCGGCAGCGGATCCCCGTCCCACTCCGGATCCTGGAAAAGGTGGCTGGCCTTGACGAAGTCGAGGATGGTGAAGTAGTCCTTCCCGTCGTAGAGCCGGGTTCCCCGCCCGATGATCTGCTTGAACTCGACGATGGAGTTGACGGGCCGCATGAGGACGATGTTCCGCACGTTGCGGGCGTCCACCCCGGTGGCCAGCTTCTGCGAGGTGGTGAGCACGGTGGGGATGGTCTTCTCGTTGTCCTGGAAATCCCGCAGATATTGTTCCCCCAGAGCCCCGTCGTTGGCCGTGACCCGGTGGCAGTAGTTCGGGTCTTTGCTCGTCGTCAGTTGGTTGACCAGGTCGCGCACGGCCAGGGCGTGGTCCTGGGTGGCGCAGAAGACCAGGGTCTTGTCCTTCTCCCGGATCTGCTCCAGAAACAGCCGCACCCGGTGGGC